>CACALC010000016.1:0-50059 GCA_902533225.1 uncultured SAR116 cluster alpha proteobacterium
TTAATCTCAAAGCCGTTAACAATGTGTCCTTTGAAATCAATAAAGGTGAAAGCTTTGGTATTGTTGGCGAGTCGGGTTCAGGAAAAAGTACAATTGCACGTCTTATTGCAGGTCTTATTAAAGTAGATACTGGAAGCATCAAGATTTTTGATCAAGAAGTTGTAAACAATAAAAATAAAAAAGAAATAATTAACGCTCAACGTGACGTTCAAATGATATTTCAAGACCCTTATTCCTCTCTTAACCCAAGAATGAGAGTGCAAGATATTATAGCTGAACCCATAAAATTTTATAAAACCGTATCAAATTATAATGAAATAAAAGAAATTGTAAGTGATCTTTTAAATCATGTTGGTATAAATAATAATGCTTTGCTAAAATATCCTAATCAATTTTCAGGTGGGCAAAGACAGCGTATATCTATTGCGAGAGCACTCGCATCAAGACCAAAAATTTTAATTTGTGACGAGCCAACGTCATCTTTAGATGTATCTGTTCAAGCACATGTTTTAAATCTTCTTAAAGATCTTCAAGATGAGTTAGGTCTAACGATATTGTTCATCTCTCATGATTTGCCTGTCATACGTCATATGTGCGACAGAGTTGCTGTAATGAGAAAAGGAAAAATTTGTGAAATTAATACTACTGATAGTATATTTAAAAAGCCCAAACATTCTTACACGAAAGAACTGTTAAGCCTAATACCCAAAATAGAATCTATAAATTAGTTTTTTGACTGATAAAAAGTAATTAAAATGATAGGTCATAACCAAAATATTAAAATCTTAATTTTATTCATTGAAAACTTAATTTAAAAATGTTTAATGTAACTATATGAGTTCTTCCGATATTAATCGTAAAATAGCAGTGATATTTGCCGCTGACGTAGTTGGCTATAGTAAATATATGGAAAAAGACGAAGATGCCACGTTGTCTAGTCTCAATGCCTGTAATAAAATTATAGAACCTCTGATAAAAAAACAAAAAGGCCGTATATTTAACACAGGAGGAGACTCTGTATTTGCTGAGTTTCCAAGTGCTGTTGCTGCCGTTAATACAGCTGTAGAGTTCCAAAAACATATTAAAGATCGTAATGAAAAAGAAACAACAGACATTAAACTAGAATACCGTATAGGTATTAATATGGGAGATGTGATAAAGCAGGGTGATAAGAACCTGATGGGTGATGGTGTTAACATTGCAGCCAGATTAGAAGCTTTAGCACAACCAAATGGAATAACAATATCCAAGAATGTCTATGATCTTATTACTAATAAGACGAAGTATGAGTTTAATGATCTAGGCATACAAAAGGTCAAACAAAACCAGTTTCATGCTTATGATCTTCTTTTAGATCCTTCACAAAAGAGAAAGCTTAAGACACAATCATCAAACACTAAACTAATAGCGATGATTGGAGGAGCTGTAGCTGCCGTCTTCATAGGACTGTTCTTCTCTGGAGTGTTGGATAAAGAAACTAAATTAGACAGCAGTAAGATTGTCATACTGCCATTTAAAAGCTTAAGTGATAATAAAAAAGAAAAATTGTTAGCTCTTGGCATATCACAAGATTTAGGTTCTAAATTAACTAAATCATCTAAATCATTAAATATATTAAATTTAAAAAAAACACCAAAGGACCTTAAAGAAGTTTCTAAATCTACAAATGCCTCTTATTTAGTTGATGGAAACATCATGCAGATTGATAATATGCTGCGGGTAAAAGTAGATCTTATAGATGGTAAGAACATATCAAATGTTTGGTCAGAGACATATGATAGAGATTTAACAGGTAAAAATATATTCAAATTACAAGATGAAATTACTAAACAAATTATAAATGAGTTGGTTGGAGCAGGGGCTGTCTTATCTAAAGATATAAATCAAAAAATTGCTTCCTCCAGTACAGATGATATATCAATTTATGAATGTATTAACTTGGCTAGGAACTCTCAGACTGTTTTAAGTTTAAGACCTAAAGCAATTGAATGTTTAAAAGAATCTGTCAAAAAAGATCCTAATTATGCTGATGCATGGATATGGTTAGCTGAACGAACAAGAAACTTATATGCCTCAGGGAACAAAGACAAAGTAAATGCTTTATTAGAAGATGCTACAGAATATATTAATAAAGCTCTTATAATTGATCCAGAGTCTCCAAAAGGCTTAACAGTCAAAACAATGATTGAATTTCATAAAAAAAATTGGGAAACGATGTTTGTGACAGCTGAAAAAGCCTTCAGTTTAAATGCTGGTGATCCAAGTGTGTTAAGTAATTTAGCGGTAAATGTTGCGTTTGGAGGCGAATGCACTTTAAATGATGTTACTTCGCCAGATGAACAAACTAAAAATATAAATAAAAAGCAATGTCAGTTTCATATAGGTTGTTGGGATATGGGTTTAAAAGCTCATGAATTAGATACTGGTAATCTTGTTGTTATGGACAACTACATGTTGGCAGTATGTTATAACATAGTAAAAGATGGAGCAAATGCGTTAAAAATGATGAGTCCAATGCCTCACAAAAATAGATTTTTCTATGAAATACATTCGGGAGTAGCATCACATTTTAATGACAAGTTTGATATTGCACAAGATCATTTTGATAATGTAAAAAAAGCAATAAAGGGTAATAAGCTTCAAAAAATTTATGATATTTTCAAAAAGTGGAATAATGAACGTCTAAGCTATCCTGTTTACGAAAAAGTCTTGTTAAAATATGGTTTTGAATAATGGTTTAAAGCCTAGATTAACAGGTTCGGACCCTTTAGCGGTCACTATTTTCCTTGTTTTGACTATCGATGTTAATAAAGTAATCTATAAATTAATTTATTCCTAAGTTTCTAAAATTAAAATTTTTTTATTTAGTAATTGCTTGTTAAAATTTATAGAATTGTTGATTTTATTAAGAAAACACACACCATTTAACTCTTGAGCTAAAATCAATGTGTCATTTTCATTTTAATATGAAGTTCCTCTAATTTATTTGGTTTTTCAATTTTCTTTTTTAATTCGACTTCTTTATTTAATTCAACCATAAACCTGCCAGTTAAGTTAAGCCAACTTCTAAAAATATGTGTTACAAATGGATCTGAATTATTAAGTATTGTCTTTAGATGTTTTTGGGGAATAACAAAAACTTCTGTTTTGGCTAAAGCATGAGCGGAAAAAAATCGATTTTTATTTTCGAAAAAAAGATTAAATACTCCCAAAGCCTCACCTTTTCCTAATTTTTCTATCTTTATATTATTTCTTTCGAGCATTATTTCTCCAGAATTTATAATATATCCATCTCCAATAATGTCACCCTGATGAAATAAAAATTCCTTCTTTTCAAAAATTCTTTGAGGAAAAATATTGTTTAATCTTCTATTTTGTATATTATTTTCCATAATATTTCATTTTTATTTGTAGGATTTATATCTACGTAACAAAAGTGCAAACATTTTATATATTTTATTGGAAAAGTCAATTTATTGTTATATTTCAATAACTTAGTATCGTTTTGAGATTAAGTCTTTTTCATGAATGTTTACTATATTTTTTTAATTTAAACAAAATCTCTAATAAATATTAGCAAAAATATTATTGGGTAAAATTTCTGCTAATTATATATCTCTTATATTTTAAGGTAAAAAATATTGTAATTTATAATCTTCAATTAATCATTTCTTTTAACTACTTTTTCTTATACAACATGTTTATGCTATTTAACCTTATCACATCATGAAGTCTTTACTATTCGGCTCTATTGGTTCTCTGGTAGAATGTTCAGAAATTCAAAGAAAAGCTTTTAATGAAGCTTTTAAAGAGTTTGGAGTTGACTGGTATTGGAATGTAGCTAACTACATCACAATGTTACAAAAGCCAGGTGGTTTAAATCGTCTGATTAAATATTCAAAAAATGAATTAAATTCAGATGATGTTAAACAAATATATTTATTAAAAATTAAGCATTTCAAATTATTATCGGAAAATAATTTAATGCCAAGAGACGGTGTTTTAGAAGTAATTCAATATGCTTTGAAACATAATATTAAAATTGCTTTTATTACAACCACAAATAAAGATACTCTTGATTTAGTGATTAATAATTTATCAAACTATATTGATTTTTCAAAATTTGACTTAATTACTCATGATGAGCTTGTTGCTAATAGAAAACCTGACCCAGAAATTTATAAATTTGCTTTAAAAAATCTAGGTGTAACTCACTCGAGTTCGATAGCAATTGAGAATACTTTAGAAAGTTGTAATTCTTCAATTAATGCAAAAATACAAACTCTTCTTTCCCCAGGTGAATATACTATTTATGGCGAAAATTATTTAATAAGCAGAGATATATTCAAATCCGTAAAATCATTCTTTGAAAAAGGATAAATGTCGTCTAATGGCTGAGATTGAATTAATTAATGTGTCGAAAAGTTGGGGTGATTTCAATGCTGTAATAGATTTTAATTTAATAATTAAAGACAAAGAGTTCTTAGTGTTATTAGGTCCTTCTGGATGTGGTAAAACTACTACAATGAGAATGATAGCTGGATTAGAGGATCTAACAGATGGAATAATCAAAATTGATAATAAAATTGTAAATGAATTAGAACCTAAAGACAGGGATATTTCTATGGTATTTCAATCATACGGTTTATATCCAAATATGACTGTTTACGAAAATGTTAGATTCCCTCTAAAAATAAGAAGAGTACCTAAAGAAAACCATAATAATTTAGTTATGGAAGCTATCAATTTAGTTGAATTAAATGATTTTTGTCATAGGAAACCGTCTGAACTATCTGGAGGACAAAAACAGAGAGTTGCATTAGCAAGAGCTTTAGTAAGAAAACCTAATGTTTTTTTAATGGATGAACCATTATCTAACCTTGATGCTAAATTGAGAGTTTCGACTAGAGGTCAGATTAAACACCTACAAAACCAGCTTCAAATAACCACAATTTACGTTACTCATGATCAAATTGAAGCAATGACTTTAGCTGATAGGGTTGTTGTTATGAATAAGGGTATTATTCAACAAATAGGTAAACCAAAACAAATTTATGACAAGCCGATAAATACATTTGTTGCTTCGTTTATAGGTAATCCACCTATGAATTTAATCAATGGTAATATCAAGGATAATGATTTTATTGCAAAAGATATAAAAATTGAAAATTTTAATCATAAAAATGGAAAATATAAACTTGGATTTCGTGCAGAAGATGGTAAAATAATTAAAAGTATTTCTGGAAATATTAAAGGTCCAATTTTTTCAATAGAGCTTTTAGGTGATGCGACTATGGTAACAGTGAAAATAGAAGAAAATTTTATTTCAGTAAAAATGAGTAATACTTTTAATGCATCCTTAGGAGATGTTGTTAGTATATCAATTTTGTCTTCAAAGTGTCAGATTTTTGATGATAAAACTGGTGTTAATTTAAGTTAATCAAGGAGAAAATATGAGACTATTTTTAATCAAAATTTTATCTTCAATTATTTTTTTGACATCTACAAGCGCATTTGCATGTAGTATTTCTGCTAGAGTTAGTATTGTTGGAAACGAATTTCCTGCAATTCAAACGGTTGGATCGGGTGCAAAAGAATGTAAGGGAGCTAAAGTATCAGCAAATTTAACTGCAGATCATCAAAAAATTAATGTTGCTGGTATGAGTAGTGAGCCAGCTGAATACACCTCAGCTATTGTAGCCAATACTTCAATTGTTGCATTGCTTAACGAAGACCTTATAAGGCCGTTAGACAGTTTAGTTAAAAAACATGGTAAAGGTTTGAAAAAAAATCAACTTATTACTATTGATGGTAAAATAATGGCAGTAGCATTTATGGCTAATGCACAACATCTTGTTTATAGAAAAGATATTTTAAAAAAACTAAATATTGACGTTCCTAAGACGTATGAAGAAATGTTGTTTGCAGCAAAAAAAATCAGAGATGCTGGTCTTGTAAAAAATCCTGTTGGTGGAGCTTATAAAGCAGGCTGGAATTTAGCTCAAGAATTTAATAATATGTTTATAGGTTATGGTGGATCACATTTTAAAGGCAACACTGCAGAACCAAATGTAAATTCTGAATCTGGTGTAAAAGCTCTTGAAATGATGAAAGCTTTGTCAGGTTATATGAATCCAGATTTTCTAACCCATGATAGTAATGCTACAAATGCCGAGTTTAGAGCTGGAAACGTTGCTATTATGAATATGTGGGGTAGTAGAGCTGCCACTTTAGTAGATGTTGATGGTGTTAGTGATGAAGTTAAAAATGGCATGGACATAGCTGGACCTATGACAGTTGGAGGAGGGAAAATTCCAGCTTCAACATTGTTTTGGGATGGTTGGACTGTAGCTAAAAAAATAAGTGACAAAGAAGCTGAAGCTACTTTCATTGCAATGACTAATGCTATTAGACCTTCAATAATGGATAATGATGACATAAGAAAGCAAGCTGTATGGTTAATTGATGGTTATAAGCCAACAGAAGCAGCTAAAGGTGTTTTTGCAGCAGCAAAAATGAGTACTACACCTTATCCAATGTTACCATATGCAGGTTTAATGCATTCAGCAATTGGAAAAGAAATATCTGATTTTATGCAAGGTAAAGAAACAGCAAAAAAGACTTTGTCTGACATAGAAGATGCTTACAGAGCTTCTGCAAAAGAAAAAGGGTTTTTATAAAAAGGCGACTATAGAGTTTATTGCTCTCTAGTTTTAAAAGATGAAACACAAAACTTTCTTTTGGTTTATACTTCCAACATTCTTGGCAATGTTTTTCTTTATAACATTGCCAATTATTTCTGTTACAATTCAATCTTTGCACACCCCTCATGAAAATGTTCTAGTAACTGTAGAAAACTGCGATCCTTTTGGTTGTAAAAAGGCTACATCTATAAATCATGAGGCCACTCAAAATTTAAAAAAAAATAACCCGTTAGGCAAATATGTTGGTTTAGATATCTATTTTGATAGGGGGCATTTAGCAATTGAACAGGTCAAAAATTTATGGTCAAAGACAAATAATTTTTTTGAATTTTTAAAATTAACTGCTGATTTACCATTTTATAAAGCCTTATTTTTTACTTTGACTTTCACATTCACAGTTACACCAATAATGCTTGTTCTCGGACTATTAATTGCCTTAGGAGTGAATTCATTTAATCAAAAATTAAAAGGACTAATTATTTTCTTTTCTCTTCTACCAATGATAGTTACGCCATTAATAGGTTCGATAATATTATTTTGGATGATAGATAGTAGAGGAATTGTAGGAAACTTTTTACAAATATTATTTGAAGACCCAGGTTTGTCTCTTAAAGCATCTACATTCTTAACTTGGATAATGTTAATAGTTTACGGGGTATGGCATGCAATTCCTTTTTCATTCATTGTTTTTTATGCAGGATTACAGACCCTTCCAAAAGATCAAATAGAATCAGCACAAATTGATGGTGCAAATACTTTCCAACAAACCATACACATAATAATACCGCACATAATGCCACTAATTACGTTTGTAACATTAATGCAGCTAATGGATAATTTCAGAGTATTTGAACCAATTGTAGGGTTTAATGCAGAAGCTCACGCTACCTCATTGAGTTGGATTATTTTTAATGATCTAGGAGGTGAAACAAGACAGTTATCTGCTGCAGCAACATCTTCTATACTAACTATTTTTGGTATTATAATCTTACTTTTACCTGTTTTAATAAAAACATGGAAAGAATTTGAGTTTAAAAAATGATTTTTAATTTTAACAAAATTACTAAAAATAATCCCTTTACGGCAATAACAATTTACTTTCTAATATTTTTATGGGTTTTTGTGGCGGCATTTCCTTTTATTTGGACTTTTTGGGGATCTTTCAAAGTTGAATTAGATTTTTTTTCGATATCAAATTGGACTAATGCTATTACAGGAAAAAATACAGAACAAACTTATGGTTCTCCTTTCACTTTTATTGGTTATCATGGTGCATGGGTTCAAGAAGAATTTTGGAAAGCTTTTATAAACACATCTTTAGTCTGTTTTTTTGTTGTGATTACTTCACTTACAATAGGTACTCTTGGCGCATACGCACTTTCACGATCAAATTTTAAATATACATTTTGGCTTTTAATAATGGCGCTTATTTTTAGGGCAATGCCTCCAATCACTCTTGTTGCTGGTTATCTTCCGCCTTTTTTTGAATGGAATCTATGGGGCACTTTACCAACAACAATCATAGTATTAGTTTCAATAAATCAACCATTTACTTTGTGGATGTTACACTCGTTCTTTCAAAATATACCGAAGGAACTTGATGAGAGTGCTAAAGTCGATGGTTGTTCACAATACCAAGCATTTGGCCATGTAATTGTACCTGTCATGTGGCCAGGAATAATTACTACTGGATTATTTAGTTTTTTGTTAGCTTATAACGATTTCGCAGTTACTTCTATGCTTTTATCAGATGAAAATAGGACAATGATACCAAAGATAGCTGCTTTCTTAGGTACAACTTATACTGAAGGAAATGTTATGTTCGCAGTTGCAGCTGTCGTTTCTGCTACTGTACCACTTTTCATATTAATAATGTTTTTTCAAACTAAATTAGTAAGTGGTTTAACTCAAGGTGCTGTGAAGGGTTAGGAGTGTTAATTATAAATGAAAGATAAAATAATAGAGCAATCAACTCTCACTTCTTGTAATGATTTATCTAAAACAAAAATTACTAGAGAAATTATTGAGAAAATGGTTATTGCACTTAATGACCATAGAATAGATGATATTGGAGAGTTTTTCTCTAATAATTTAAACTGGTTTGGGAATTATGGTTGTGGAACTAAATTAGGTTTAAAAGAATTTCAAGAAAATTGGCAAGTGCCATTTCAAAAAGCTTTTTCAGAAAAGGTTTGTGTAGACGAGGCAAGACTGTTTGAAGGAGATTGGGGTGCTGCTTTTGGTAGGCAAGAAGCAGTGCATAGCGGAACATTTATGGGTATAAGCCCAACAAATAAAAAAGTTAACATAAGGTATATGGATTTTTGGCAAACCAAAGATAATAAAATTATTAATAATTGGGTGATGGTAGATTTTCCAGACGTGTTGAGACAATTAGGGGTTGATATTTTTAAAGGAGAAGGTTGGGAAAAATTTGATAGTAAAAAAAATTTAATTAATCAATATTCACTTGATCATTATGAAATTGAAGATTTTATATACAGAATTACAGAAGAAATTTGGGAAAATAAAAAAGTTGAAAATATCAGAAACTATTACTCATCAGATGTAATTGTAAGATCACCAAGTATTACAACATACGATTGTGATAGTGTAGTTCAAGCAACTTACAAAACACTTGAGCAATTCCCAGACAGACAGTTAATTGGTGAGGATGTCATTTCGTTTGGATCTATAAAAAGTACTTATCTTAGTTCTCATAGGATCCTATCTACAGGAACTCATTTAGGCGACGGATTTTATGGCAAAGCGACAGGTAAGAAAGTTATATATAGGGTCATAGCTGATTGTTTGGTTGTTAACAATAAAATCATAGAAGAATGGATAATTAGAGATGAAGCAAGTATTTTAAATCAATTAGGCTTTAAAGTAAGTGAATTTGTTGAACAACGAATTAGTGATGGAACTTTTAAAAAAAATGATCTTGAAACTACAAAAAATTCATTTATCAAAAAAAATATAATGAATGATTGTGAAAACATTTACGCAAAAACATATAAAGATTCAATTATAAATCTTATAGAAGATAAATTTTCATTTGAGAAAAAAGTATATGAGCGTTCAGCACAGTTATACTGGTTTGGTGGAGAATTAATCAATATTGTTGAAAATATATATGAAAAATGGAACTTGTTTCTTTCATGCTTTAAAATTTTAAAATGTGAAGTTTCAAATAGTATAGCTTTAGATCAAAATAATATGAGGCCAAGGGCAGCATTGAGATGGAGGTTAATGTGCTTGCACAACTCTAATGGTTTTTTTGGCTTGCCAACTAACAAAGAAATTGAAATTTATGGTATTTCTCACGCCGAGTTCGGCAAACAAGGAATTGTAAGAGAGTTTATTTTAATAGACGAAATTTCAATTTGGAAACAATTATTGCTTTAATATTGATAGGAAGATTATGAACAAATTAAATATAAATAATAGGTTAGTTAGATATGGAGAATTGATACCATGTAAAACTGCTTTTATAGACACGCATACACCAGGCTCAGATCAAAAAGAAAATTTTACTATTATTGGTTCTGGTGTTTCAGAAAATCCAGAACAACATGTTCACATAATTATACCTCATGGCTTTAATATTGGGGCAGCTGGACAACCACCAAAATGCAATAATTCTCTTCATAGTCACCGTACTGCAGAAGTCTTTTTTGTTTTGTCTGGTAGGTGGAGGTTTTTTTGGGGGCGTTATGGTAACGCTGGAGAAGTAATTCTTGAAAAAGGCGATATTTTTAATATTCCGACGGGTATTTTTAGAGGATTTGAGAACATTGGAGAAAGTTACGGGATGCTAATGGCTATATTAGGAGGCGATGATGCGGGTGGTGGTGTTATATGGGCACCTGAAGTACTTTCAGAAGCAAAGAAACATGGTTTAATATTATCGGAAAAGGGTAAAATCTATGACACACTTAAAGATCAACAAATACCTAACGATGAAAATGAAATGAAACCTCTTAAAGATGAGGAATTGCAAAATTTTCCAGAATACTCAACTAGTGAGGTTGTTCCTTATTATGTAGCAAGATATTTAGATTTATATTCTTTATCATTTGAAACTCCATGTAAAGTAATAGGTGAAAAAGGAAAGATTTATGATAAACCAGGATTTGAAGTCGAATTTATTTCAGACAAGTCTAAAAAAGACTATGGAATATATACTAAAGACGTTGTTTTTATGCCAGTTTATGGATACTGGAGAATAAAGTCTGAAATTTTTGACATAATTTTAAATCCAGGTGATACTTTTTCACTTCCTAAAAATAATGAATATATATTAGAGCCAACAAAACCAGGGATTGCTTCAATTTATAAAGTTATTCCAACGGATGATGAGCCTGGTTCTACTCAAAGGAAATTATATTAAATGGCCATTTTAACAACACATGTAGGTTCTCTTCCAAGACCTAAGATGGTTTCTGATTTACTTTTCAAAAGAGAAAAGGAAGAGGAGTATAATCTGCAATATTTTGAAGAGGTGATATCAAATAGTGTAGAAGAAGTAGTAAAAAAACAATTAGATGTTGGTGTTGATATAATTTCAGATGGTGAAATGTCTAAAATATCCTATGCAACTTATGTGAAAGATAGGTATAATGGTTTTGCCGGTGATAGCGAGAGAAATCCACCACAAGATTTAGAAAAGTTTCCAAATTATATGAAAAAAATTGCGGATAGTGGAGGCACACCGACGTATTCTCGCCCTTGTTGCGTAGCAGAAATATCTTCAAAAAAAAATAATGATTTAACTAATGATATTAAAAATATTTTGAGTGCATCAAAAAAGTTTAATCATAATAAAATTTTTATGAATGCAGCCTCTCCTGGAGTGATATCATTGTTTCTCAGCAATTCTTATTATTCAAATAGAAATGAATATTTAGATGCAATTGCGGCAGCTATGCAAGATGAATATGAGACAATTGTTAATTCTGGAATCAAACTGCAGTTAGATTGCCCAGATTTAGCTTTATCTAGACATATGACCTTTAAAACTGAGAGTGATAAAGATTTTGTAAAAATTGCTTATGAAAATATGGAAATCCTCAATCAAAGCCTTGAAAATATTCCATCACAAATGTTGAGGCTCCATGTTTGTTGGGGAAATTATGAGGGTCCACATATACATGATATTTCTATTGAACAGATTTTTGATGTTTTGATGTCATTTAAGGGTAATTATTTACTTTTTGAATCTTCAAATCCAAGACATCAACATGAGTGGGAAATTTTTGAGAATTTAAAAAACAAAATACCTGAAGACAAAATACTCATTCCTGGAGTTCTCGATACTACGAGTAATTTTGTTGAACATAGTTCTCTAGTAAGACAAAGAATTGAAAAGTTTGTCAATATTGTTGGAAAAGACAGAGTGATAGCTGGAACAGATTGTGGATTTGGAACGTTTGCAGGTTTTGGAAACGTAGATCCAGATATCGCTTATTTAAAGCTACAGTCTTTAGTTGAAGGTGCGAGTAGAGTTAAATAAAAATTTTACGGGTTTAAAATAATTGAATTTCCAATCTGAAAAACAATTAATTCTCAATTTTTATGATGCTATAGGAAATAGTAAAATTGAAGAAGTACCAAAACTATTGTCTAATTATTGTTCAGAGGACTTATTATGGCGTGGTTTTCATCCTTTTAATGAAATTAATGGATTAGAAAATTTATATTCACAATTCTGGCAACCATTTAAAAAAAGTTTTTTTAATTCTCAAAGAAGGATGGACGTCTTTTTGGCTGGATATAATACAATATCTGGTAATGAGGGTGTTTGGGTTGTCTCAATGGGACATTTAATGAGCTTGTTTGATAATCCTTGGATTGGTATCAAAGAGACAAAAAAAATTGCCATATTACGTTACTGTGAATTTAGTAAAATACAAAATGGTAAAATAACTGAAGTGGCGATGTTCTTTGACATACCTCATCTAATGCTACAAGCGGGAATAAAGCCTTTCCCAAGTGAAACTGGTATTAGTTTGGTTCAACCAGGCCCTTTAACACATGATGGTTTAATGTTTAATGAACAAGATCCTAATGAAGGAAATAAGACATTAGAAATAATCGAAAATATGATTAATGACGTTAAAGTTTGGACAAGCACGAGTAGAGATTCATTAATTGATGAACTAAAAAAAAGTTGGAATGATAATATGATTTGGTGGGGACCAACAGGAATTGGTTCAACTTATACAATCGAAAGATATGCAGACCAACATGCAGGACCTTTTAGAGAAACTTTTAAAGATAGAAAATTTAACGGTCATCTTTGTCGAGTTTCAGAAGGTAATTATGGCGGTTTTTTTGGTTGGCCTAATCTAACTTTAACACCCAACAAAAAGTTTATGGGAATTAAAACTGCTCCAAAATCGTCTGAAATGAGAGTGATAGATATGTATCGCAGGGAAGGTAAGAAATTAACTGAAAATTGGGTCTTTATAGACTTTTTACATTTTTGGAAGATTTTAGGAATAGATATACTAAAGAATTTAAAATAATTATTTGTCTATTTAAAATACTGGGGTAAATGTGTTTATATCCTCTTTAAAGCCTTTAACTTTAATTTCATCATATTTTTTACAATCAATCTCATTTATTATTAGGGATTTTGTTTTTTCTGAAATTAAAATCTGTCCTATTGGAGATTTGCTTTCTAACCTTGAAGCAAGGTTCACAGTTCCACCTATAACAGTGTAGTCTAAACGTTTTTCACTTCCAAAATTTCCTACTGTGCACTCACCAGAATTAATCCCTACTCTAATATTTAGGGGATTTAAAAGATTAAAATCATTCATAAAAACTTTTGATAATTTTTTCATAGTATTTTGCATTTCTATTGCCATTTTTACACAATTTATAGCGTCCTGATTTTTACCAGCAGTTTGAGGGTCTCCAAAAAAAATCATCACAGAGTCACCTATATACTTGTCAATAGTACCTCCATATTTCAGTGCTATTTCAGACATTTTCGTCAAGTATAAATTTAACATTTCAGTTAGTGGAGCTGAGTCCATATTGTCAGAAATTGATGTAAAGGAAACTATGTCAGAGAAAAAAACAGTAAGAAACTTTCTTTCACTTTCAATCAAAACTTTTTTTTCGCCCGAAAATATAGAACTAAATAATTGAGGCGAAAGATATTTTGAAAGTTGACTAGCTATTCCTTCAATTTCTCTACTTTTTTCCTTAGCTATTTCTTCTGCATTTTTGGCTATTTGTTTTTGCTTATCAATTTCAGAAGCTAAATTACGACGTAATTTTGACTCAAGTTGTAACTTTGCAACTTGCATCTTAAGACTTCTAATTTCATTACTCTGACTGTTTTCCATTTTAATTAATATATCAATTAATGTAAAAACTTTACTATTTTCATGTATCGAAAGGATTGACTAGTTTTTGATTCGTAATTTTATCTGAAGAAACATATCTCTGCATTTCACTAGGCATAGTTACTATAACATCGTTTAAACCTGCTTGTTCTAGCACATCTATTATAGACTGTTCGTCTTCAGCATACCAATGACAGAAAAAGAAGTCATCTTTACCCATCCAATGCTGTAAAGTTTCAGCCTTTTCGGTTTTTAATCCAGCGAAGAATTCTTTATCAGTCATTTCGCCTTGTTGCTTAATTACGTCTTTAATTATGTCTGGATTTGACCAAGTATGTGTGCAGATATAATGTTTTTTTCCCATTAATTACCTCCAAAAAAATCTGATGATTAAGAATATTAAAAAAAAATATATCTATCAACATTAATAACAATTAATAAGCTATATTAATAAAATATTAACAAAACTTATATTTTAATTTTTAATCACAGATCCTTCTTGAATTGAAACTTTTGCCATTGCTTGCTCACTTAAACCTTGCATCGCTTTCATAGTTTCTATTTTTTTGCCAGCTATATTTATGTTTTCAAAAACTTCTATTATGAAGCCATTATTATCACCTGTTTTAAATAACATTCGTTTATATTTATCTTCCTCAACATTGGAACCAATAGCCTGAACTACTGCCCACAATGATGGAGCTAATAGAGTGAAATTAATGTTGCGACCGTACAATTAATCCTCCTGAGATTTTTGTTTTGCTGATATATATGTAGCCATATTTTTTGAGGCTAATTGAAAAATATTTTTCCAATCTTCTGCTTCAAATGCTCTATACCAATTAAATGAAGAAAAAGCTCCACTTGCATATATTAAATTTGTTGTAGCAGCAATATCTTCGTCACTCTTAGCCATAACAACACACATAAAATCAAACTCAGGATGATTTAAGTATAAAAATTCAATAAATTTGGCTCCAAATGCTTCAGCCAAAGGTTCAGTAATTTCACGTCTATTTTGAGGTTTATTTAACATAGATGCAGCTGTTTCTTGGGAAGTTTTACCAGTGATAATATATTTTTGCATGTTGATTAAGACCTTATCTAATTAAATGAAATTCGATACTACTTATAAAATTATAGTAATATCAATTAAATTAATTTTTATGTTTACTTATTAAGCAAATTAAACCTAATATTAATTTTAAAAACATTTAAGGGGGAGGAAATTATTAATGGCTTTCAAATATAAAGAGAAGTATGGGAACTACATAAATGGAAAATTTGTAGATCCAGTTGATGGAAAATTTTTTGATAATATAACACCAATAAATGGTAAGGTTCTTTGTCAGATTGCTAGATCAAATGAAAAAGATATAAATTCAGCTTTAGATGCAGCTCACGCAGCAAAAGATGCTTGGGGAACAACAAGTGTTACTGAAAGAAGTAACATTATGATACAAATAGCACAAATTATTGAAGATAATCTTGCAATGTTGGCTGAGGCTGAAACTTGGGACAATGGAAAAGGTATAAGAGAGACTACAGCAGCAGATCTTCCATTGGGCGTTGACCATTTTAGGTATTTTGCGAGTGTAATTAGAGCTCAAGAAGGAACACTTGCGGAGCTTAATAATGACACTGTTTCTTATTTAATACCTGAACCATTAGGTGTGGTTGGTCAAATAATTCCGTGGAACTTTCCTCTATTAATGGCTATTTGGAAATTAGCACCTGCTTTAGCAACTGGAAATTGTGTCGTATTAAAACCTGCAGAACAAACACCAGCTTCAATAATGGTTATGATGGAATTAATTGGTCATTTGATACCACCAGGTGTTGTAAATATAGTTAATGGTTACGGACTAGAAGCTGGTAAACCTCTGGCATCAAGTACAAGAATTGCCAAAATAGCATTTACCGGTGAGACGACTACAGGAAGAATGATATTGCAATATGCGAGTCAAAACTTAATTCCTAGTACTTTAGAACTAGGAGGAAAGTCTCCAAATATTTTCTTTAAAGATATTGCTGAAGCAGATGATGACTTTTTTGATAAGTGTATTGAAGGTTTTGTTATGTTTGCTCTTAATCAAGGTGAAGTTTGCACCTGCCCTAGTAGAGCATTAATACATGAAGATATTTATGATAAATTTATTGAAAGATGTATTGAAAGGACGAAAGCAATAACACAAGGAGATCCTCTTGATTCAAATACTATGATAGGAGCAATGGCTTCTGCAGAGCAGTATGAAAAAGTAAAATCATATTTAGATCTTGGAAAAAAAGAGGGAGCTGAAGTTCTTGTTGGTGGTGATGTCGCTCAAATGAGTGGTGACCTTGCAAATGGATATTACATACAACCTACAATATTTAAAGGTCATAATAAGATGAGGATATTTCAAGAAGAAATTTTTGGACCGGTTGTTTCTGTATGTACCTTCAAAACAGATGAAGAGGCATTAGAAATAGCTAATGATACTCTTTATGGTCTAGGTGCTGGTATATGGACAAGAGATCTTAATACATCTTATAGATTTGGACGCGCCATTAAAGCTGGAAGGGTTTGGACAAATTGTTATCATGATTACCCAGCACATGCTGCCTTTGGTGGTTATAAGCAATCTGGTATTGGTCGTGAAAACCATTTAATGATGTTAAATCATTATCAGCAAACTAAGAATTTACTAGTAAGCTATAGCCCAAAAAAGCTAGGTTTCTTTTAATTCAATTTAAAGGGCGCTAGTTGCGCCCTTTTTCCTTTAGGAGATTTAATCAATGTTAGATCAGGTTGAAGCAACTCAAGAAGCTTTAGATTTAATTGAAGATATAAAAAAAGACTACGGTGAAGTTTTATTTCATCAATCTGGTGGATGTTGTGATGGGTCCGCACCTATGTGCTTTCAAAAAGGTGATTTCTTAATTGCGGATCATGATGTGCAGATGGGAGAGATTGGTGGTGTTCCTTTTTATATAGGTGGACTTCAGTTTGAAGCTTGGAAACACACAAGATTAATAATAGATGTCGTTGATGGACAGGGTGGCATGTTTTCTTTGGATAATGGTCGAGGAAAAAGGTTCATTACTAGATCTGAAATATGTTCTGTTTAAAAATTAC
This sequence comes from uncultured SAR116 cluster alpha proteobacterium, assembly GCA_902533225.1. Classification (GTDB taxonomy): domain Bacteria; phylum Pseudomonadota; class Alphaproteobacteria; order Puniceispirillales; family Marisalimonadaceae; genus Marisalimonas. Next base: position 17,184 of record CACALC010000016.1, read on the forward strand.
TATTTATTGACTTAATGATATTTTATTTAAGAGAAATTGTTGAGAATTTATTTATTATTTTAATAAACAAATGTCCTATCAGCCTCTAATGACAAATTCAATAATGTCTTTGGAAATACTTTTCTTGCATTAGCGTCTTTAAGATCTTGCTCTGTTACACCCCTGATTTCGCAAGATATTGCTGAAACGTACATTGGTACTTTTGCTTTTTTTAGTACTTCAAAGTGTTCTTTTAAACTGCCAGTCCCTAAACCAACTAAATTATCCAAAACTGGAGGTCTTATCAAACTAACGGCATCTGCATTTAGAAATACAGTAACTTCATGACCTTCTTCAACGGCAGTCCTTGCCAGCATAAAGCCAAGTGATGCCTTGGTTTGGTTGTTTGTACCATTAGTAATGTTAAATAAAATTTTAGCCATTAATCATACTAACTTAAAATTCCATATACATAGATCATTTTATTAGATAATCATGTGTATTTTATTGAGTTGTAAAATTATGATTAAAACTTATACATTTAACTAAATATTATTGGCTCATTACAAATCCACCATTAGGTGAAATTGTCTGTCCGGTAACAAATTTAGCTTCATCAGATGCTAAATAAACTGCAGCCCATGCTATATCGTCAACCTCTCCAAATGTTTTCATAGGTGTGGATGATTTAACAAGCTTTATCACATCTCCTAGGCCACTTGTCATATCAGTATCAATATAACCTGGAGCAATAGCATTAACTCTTATATTTCTAGACGCCAATTCCTTAGCAGTAGCCCTTGTGAAGCCAAGGATTGCTGCTTTAGCAGCAGAATAATGTGGAGAAGATGGACCGCCTGTTGTGCCCAAAACTGATCCCATATTTATTATTGATGCACTTTCTTGATTATTCATTATAGTTAAGGCTTCTCTCGTACAAAAAAAAGTACCATTCAAATGAACTGATATCATTTTGTGCCATTCATCATCTGATATGTTTACAGTCACATCAAAATGAGTGCTAATTTTTTCTGATTTTGAAAATTCTTTAATTTGAAGATTGTTTACTTTTATTCTTTCATCAATTAAGTCTTGTCTGTTTTCAAAACCATTAATGCCTGCATTATTTACCAGAATGTCTAATTGTTTAAAATCTGATTTAACTTTCGTGAACACATCTTTAACACTTTTGGAATTTGATACATCTATATAGTAGGCCGTGCCACCTAATTCTTTAGCTCTTTCAGATGCTTGATTGATGTTAATATCACACAATATGACCACGGCGCCTTCATTAGTAAAATGCTTGGCAATTGAGGCCCCTAGGCCTTTAGCAGCACCTGTAATTAAAGCAATTTTACCTTTTAATCGATCCATATTTGATTCCAACACAAATTTGTTTATGAATAAAGTTTTTTTATGATTTCTTGCTATTTATATAGCAGGGACATATTTTATCATGATGGCAAAAATAGAAAATAATAAAAATAGTAAGTATTTCGAGGATTTTTCAATTGGTGATAAATACTTAATACCATCTAGAACTCAAACTAGTGGTATATTTTCAATGTTTCAGGCGGCGTCAGGAGATAATGATCCAATTCATTATGATTTAGAATATTGCAAAAAAAGGGGACATCCAGAAATGTTAGCTCATGGATTACAAGTCATGATTCAAACTGCAGCAGGTGCTGGAACATTTCCTTCTGAGGTTAGGGATAGTTTAATTGGTTTAATTGAGATTTCAGGAAAAATGTTAAAACCTGTTTATAGAGAAGATACTTTATACCCTGAACTAATAATTTCAAATCTAATTTCTCAAAACACCACAGGGGTTTTAGAAATGAAGGCTGCTATCTATAACCAAAAAAATAATTTAGTTTTTGAGGGATTTCACAAATATCTAATTAAGAAAAAATTAAATAATGTATAAAATTATTAAAAGCACCTATCATATTGTAATATATATTTTTATTATATTCGATTATGCTTTTGCAGATACTTTAAAATGTAATTACAAAAAAAATATTTGTGCCAAGCTAGATAAAGTTGTTGGTATAAAAACTCCTATGATGATAGCGAGTGGAACTATAATTAATGAAAATATTATAGTAACTAACAGGCATGTTGTCGAAGATCATAAGCATTTCGTTATTAAGTTTAATAATGGTGATATAAAAAAAGCGTTCCCATTACCTCATAATTTTCCTGCAGATTTAGCATTGTTATCATTAAAAAAAGAACCTTATCAGCTTAATGAATTACCAAAATCTAATAAAATTGTTGGAAAGATTAGGGTAATAGCTTACGACCAGGGAAGAAATGCAAATCGTATTTATGATCCAGGAAAAGTTATTTCATTTTCTGATTTTAACAAATATCCCCAAGCACGTATACATACCACTGCTAAAAGCTTACCAGGAAACAGTGGCGGTTCAGTGGTTGATGAAAATGGAGAATTAATTGGCATACTTGCTTCTGGTGATGGAAATATTAATGAAGTTATACCAGTTTCCTTAATTAATAAGATTATACAAAACACCCATTTAAAGCATGAAGATGAATTCTATAAAATAGGTAAATATATAAAAACATGCGCGGATAATCTTGAAACTGCATTTAATGTACAAAAAAATTTAGATATAAAAATTGAAAACAATATTGATCATTATTGTTGGAGCTCTAATAATAAACAATTAATTGATCAAGCAGGGCAAACTTTTGGAAGGTTAGGGGATCTTGAAAAAGCAAAAAAATTTCTAGAAAGAAGTATTCTACTTGATCCCCAGAGTCCAAATGCTCTTCTTTCATTGGCAATAACTTATCATATTAGTAGAGATTTAAAGAAAGAAAGGCCTGTAATATTAAAATTGTTGGAGATAACTCCTGAAAATCCACAAGTATTAAGATTGGGTGTCCAAGTTGCTGGAATTTTAAAGGACAAAAAAATGACTAATCAAGTTTTAACTCTTATGGAAAAATACAATAAAGAAGCTTTGCCTCTTGCGAAAAAATTTATTGATAACGCTTTAAAAGCTAATTAATTAAATAATTATCTAAGGGGTCAGGTATCCAACCATACTTAGTTATTTTTTTTCCTTTTTGAATAGCTCTTTTTTTAAGAAAATCATATATTTCATCATTTGTACAATTAGGATTTTTTTCAATATACCTTGAAATTAAAGCAGTTAATCTAGGGGCTGCATAACTTGTACCCCCTGTAAAAGCTTTTACTCCTCTATGATCAAATACTTGTAGGCGTTCTGCAGGCAGTATGAAGTCTACAGAATTTTGTCCGTAATTTGAACCACGTCCCAATCTTCCACTTTTATCTGACGAGGTAACAGCAAGGATGTTTTTCAAATTTAGAGAAGCTGGGTAAATTGGATTTTCATCAATATTAAATCCATTATTGCCTGCAGATACAACAAAGATGACATTCTTGTATTTACTTGCCACTTTCTCAAAACACTCCCAATCTTGTAACTTCTTAGATCCCATTGATAAATTAACTACCCTAATTGAGTTTTCAACAATATGTTCAACTAATTCTTTAAATTTACACATATCTAGAGCTGGAAATCTATATGGTGCAATTGGAGAGTTTGGGGCATCATGAGCTAAAATACTAAATACTGTAGTTCCATGGTGTCTTGGGTAAAAAGGACTTTGTCTAGGATCACTGTCAAAAGGTTTGTTATCATTATCCCAAAAATCAAAACCTAAAATTTGTCTTTCTTTAACAGCAATATTTTTATGAACTATTTTCAAACTATAATTTATACCCGTATCAATTAAAGCAATTATATTCTTGTCATTATTTGATTTTAGTTTAGGTAATTCTGGATTTAACAATTTTGTATTATCTATCTTGTAATCAGAAATATTAATTGAATGTATCTCTTGAGGTATGAAATTTTTATTGTAAATTATTTTCCTTATACTTTGTATATTACAATTTTTATTTGATCTAATTTCTAAAATTGGTCTCTTTGGAACTTTATAAAAAGTAAATATAATCTTTTGGATCTGGTTTGATCTGTACAAAGATCTAATTCGTAAAGCTTTTTGTTCAATTTTATTGGCAAATAATTGTAAATATTTACTTTTTTTTTGTAATTTCCAATTATTCCCAATTTCTTCAAAATTAGATAAAGTTACATTTTTACAAATAATATTATGAATTTCTTTTAATTTTATAAACTCATCACTTTCTGTAGAACTAAAAGATTTGCCAATTAACAACATTGTTGAGAATAAAAACATTATTAGAAAATTAATTTTTTTCATAATTAACTATTTTCTTAAAGAAGGAAGCCCAACACCAGTAGCTTCAAATCCGCCATCTACTGAAAGGACTTGTCCCGTAATATATGAAGCTTTTTCAGATGCTAAAAAATAAATACCATTCGCAATTTCCTGTTCGGTACCATATCTATTAAGTGGAATTGCATCATGATAAGCTTCAATAATATCTTGGGTATGGACTGCCATTGCTAGTTTTGTTTTTACTGGACCTGGTGCAATACAATTTACTCTTATACCAAATTCACCTAATTCAGCAGCCTGTTGTTTAGTTAGTTGAATAACAGCTGCCTTTGAGGTTCCATAAGCTACTCTGAGGGTTGATGCACGTAAACCAGATATAGACGCAATATTAATTATATTTCCTTTTGTTTTTTTTAAATGCGATATTGCTTTTTGTGAGCATAAAAAAACACCATCTAAATTTGTTTTCATAACTTCATTCCATTTCTTGAAATTGGTTTCCTCAATATTACCAAAATCAGCTACACCTGCATTATTAACTAATACATCAATTCTATTATGCCACTTCAATATTTGACTATACATTTTCTCTAATTCATTATCATTTGAAATATCAAAACAAAATGTTTTTAAATTTTCATTTTTGAAAGATAAGTTATCAATCTCTTTCTTATCATTATCAACTATTGCAACTTTATAACCATTCTCATTAAACATAAGAGCTGTAGCTAGCCCAATCCCTCTAGCTGCTCCCGTAACTATGGCTAACTTTGTACTATCTTCGTTCAATGTTTGTATATACTCAACTTATCATATTAGGTTATTAATTGGATTTGATGGCCTATCTTCAAGTTCTGATTTCCATCTAAAAACATTTTTGTATTCATCTTCAAGATCAATTTTTAAGATTTTTGATAAATTAAACATAAAATGTGCTGTTATGTCTGCAATAGTAAATTTTTCTCCGGCAATAAACTTATTCTTTGAAAGATATGGCTCAACCCTACTTAGAAAAATCTTAAACATTTCAATTCCACGAACAACAATTTCAGGCGATTGATTAATTTCGTTCCGCGTGCCCGGAACTACTTTTCCCTTAAAAAAAGATGTTTTATTTCTTACAGAATGTAAGAGAGGTAAAAATCCGTCTAATTCTATTCTTCTGTTCCACATATCAATAATAGCTATCTCCTTACTATTACTCCCAAATAAATTTGGATTTTCAAATTTATCTTCTAAATAACGACAAATTGATATTGTTTCAGAAATAATTGTACCATCTTCTAATTCCAAAAATGGAACACAATTAAACGGGTTCATTGTATTATATGGTTCTTTAAATATTTCATCTTCTCTAACATTGACTTGAATAGTTTCTATATCTATTTTTTTCTCTTTTATGAACATTTCAACTCTAAGTGCGTTTGCTGCAGGGGTGAAAGTGTATAACTTCATTACTAACCTCTAAATTTTTAGTTAAAATTTCTATTAATTGAATTAGTTTTTTATTCTATATCCAGTTTTAAAAATGTACCAAATTATACTAATACATATGCTAGTGAACAACAGTATAAAAAAAATACTTGTTAGTATTGGCACATCACCAATACCAAAAAAAGCCCATCTAAAGCCAGATATTAAATAAACTATAGGATTTAATAGAGCAAAGTTTTGCCAGAAAGGAGGTAACATATCTATTGTATAAAAACTTCCACCTAAAAATACTAATGGAGTAATTATTAACATTGGAGCTATGTTTAGTTGCTCAAAATTATCTGACACAATACCAATAATAAAACCGAGAAGGCTAAAACTAACACAAGTTAACAATAAAAAAAATAACATAAAGATTGGGTGTACAATATCTATGGTAACAAACAAATAAGATGTTGCTAAAATTATTAAGCCTATCGAGAATGCTTTGGTTGTTGCTGCACCTACATAACCGATCACTATTTCAACAAATGATAATGGAGCTGACAAAAGTTCATAAGTAGTTCCAATAAATTTTGGAAAATAAATACCAAAAGAAGCATTATTTACACTTTGCATTTGAACAGTTAACATTATTAATCCTGGAACAATAAATGCGCCATAAGTTACATTACTAATATTTTCCATCCTTGAACCAATAGCAGCGCCAAAAACAATGAAATAAAGTATTGTCGATAAAACTGGAGAGACAAGACTTTGAATTAGAGTCCTAAAGGATCTATTCATCTCGTATATATAGATTGCTTGTATTCCTCGCAGGTTCATTGATTAGTCCTTAATAATTTTTACAAAAATATCTTCTAATGATGTTTCTTCTGTTTGAATGTCAAATAAATTAATACCAATTTGATTCATGTCTGATAGTAGGGAAGTTATACCCGTTCTTTCTTTTCCTGTATTATAGTAATAGTGAAATGAATTGCCCTCATCAATCAGCTTCAGATTATATTTTTTAAGTTTAGAGGGGATTGTTGAAAGTGATTTTTTCAGTTTTACTTTAAGTGTTTTAACGCTCATTCTTTTTATAAGTTTGTTCTTTTCTTCAACCAGTAGTAATTCCCCATGGTTTATTATACCTATATTATCAGCTATCATTTCAGCTTCTTCAATATAGTGAGTAGTTAAAATTATTGTAACACCTTCATTTTTCAATTCTTTTATAATGTTCCACATATCTTTACGTAATTCAACGTCAACTCCTGCTGTAGGCTCGTCAAGAAATAAGATTTTAGGGTTGTGACTTAAGGCCTTGGCTATCATTACTCGACGTTTCATTCCGCCTGATAGAGATTTAATAATATTATCTTTTTTATCATATAGTTGTAATTTCTTTAAAAGATTTTCAATATATTCAACATCATCTTTTTTACCAAACAATCGCCTGGAAAATTTAACTGAGTTAATAACTTTTTCAAAAGGTTCCAGTGCTAATTCCTGAGGTACAAGCCCAATAATCTCTCTTGTTTTTCTGTAATCCTTAATCACATCAAATCCACTTACCGTGATACTCCCAGATGTTATTGATGCAAGGCCACATATTGTAGAAATAAGAGTGGTTTTACCAGCTCCATTAGGACCCAGGAGGGCAATTATTTCACCTTGGTTAATTTTCAGACTTAAATTTTTAACTGCAATAAAATCATTGTCATATTTCTTAACTAAATTTTTAACTGAAATTATTTCTGACAATTCTTTTTTCCTTAATTTATATTAATAAATCATTACATTGATTTTATATAAAAAGTAATTTTTTTAATTAAATAATTTTAAAAAATATAATAAACAACTTTGTTATAGGAACAGCAACTAGAAGATTTAATTTAGTTGGCAATTATTAACATTCTTTTTTTAAGCTGTTTTTGAAGCGCTTTTACATCGAATGGTTTCATTTTTTTCCATTTTCGGCATTCATCTCTTGTTCTTCCGCACCCTATGCACCAACCATTTTGACCAGTAAATTTACACACATCAATGCAAGGACTTTTCTGACTTTTCATTCTTGTAATCCAAAAATTACCATTTTATTTAATCTCCTTGATAAGGCAATGAAGAATGATGAAGATTTATAATTAATTCTCCGTTATCATTCTTAGTGTAACCAAAAGTATACTCAACTCTAACCTCTTCACTTACACTGCTAGTTTGAAAATAATAATTGCCCATTACTAGAGCAGTATGATCTTCCAAAATAAAATACCTATCGCCAAAACGAATTTTTTTCCATGGTTTTAGAGCAAATCCTTTATCTTCTCTAATTGAACCACCGACGAAATAGGATAAAGCATCATCAAATTTTATTCTGAACTGGTTTTTTGAGGCTAAAGTCGGTTTGAAAAGTACGTTACTAAAACCATATGCGTAAAAATTAGAAACAAAATCGTATGCGGCTTGCTTGTAGTCACCGTTATTTGTATAAAGATCCCCAATTTGAATAACATGATCTGCCCATAATCTTTGAGCATTAATCACATCTTCTTTTGAAATACTATTTTTCAATTTTCTAATTATCTTTCAATTGTCATTACAAGATATATTTATAAAATCATGCTTAATAGATATAATATGAATATTATTAATCAACAAAAATATCTATAATTTTCTTCTAAGTAACCAAACAAAAAAAACTCCACCAACTAAACCTGTAACTATTCCTATAGGCATATCTTCAGGAGCCATTATTGTGCGAGCAGCTATATCAGCCCAAAGTAACAGTATTGCACCAAATAAAGCAGAAACTGGTAATACACGTAAATAATTCCCTCCAACTATCATACGAACAACATGAGGAACCATTAATCCTATAAATCCTATCATACCTGAGAATGCAACCATTACCCCTGTAACAAGGGCGCATATAGTAAACACAATTAAACGGAAATTTTGAACTCGAATACCAAGAGTAGTAGCTGTTTCATCACCTACAGTCATTGCATTTAAAATATCTGTTTTAAAAAAAAGCCAGATACCGCAACAAATTAGTGTTGCCAAAGGATAAATAAGGTGATCCCATTGGGCAAAGCCTAAACCTCCTAACATCCAAAAGACGACTGTGTGAGTAGCCCGGTGATCACCCAAAAATATTAAAATATTGGCTCCAGCCATAATTATGAATGATACCGCAACCCCAACTAATACCAAGCGGTCAGCACTTGTTGCAGCTGTAAAACGAGACACTCCCAATACAATAGAGGTTGCCACTAAAGCCCCCAAAAAAGCCATCAAAGGGACAGTCAACAGACCAATAAATAACCCTGTATGTAAAAGTGCAAGTATAGCTCCAAATGCACCACCCGAGGAAATGCCTAATAAATGAGGGTCAGCTAATGGATTTCTTGTAACAGCTTGAAGACTAGCCCCAACAATTGCCAGTCCAGATCCTACTATAATTGCTAAAAGAGAACGTGGAAATCGAACATTCCAAACAATTGCTTCACGACCTTTACTCCAAATAGTTTCAAATGTTTCGGGATATAACTTATTTATTATAACTCCCCATACTGTACTTGTTGAGATTTGGACAGCACCAACTGAAATTGCTAGAGATAATGATATAATTAGTACGAATATACTCAATAAAATCAAAAGTCCTAACCCTTTGTTTATTTTAAAGGGTGATAAAGAACCTTTGATTTTATTTTTCAAGTTATTTTTTCCAAAATGACTTAACTAGTTTTTTGACTGCTTTGATGTTACGAGGTCCTGGTGTAGCTTCTACATATTCCAGTGTCACAAAACGATCATTTTTAACTGCATCTATTTCTGCAAAAGCGGGATTTGTCATCATGAATTCTCTTTTTTGTTCAGCTGTTACGTTTCCATAATTTACTATGACGATAACTTCAGGGTTTCTATCAATTACTTCCTCCCAAGTAACAGTGCCCCAACTTTTTTTAAAATTGTCCATAACGTTTTTACCACCAGCTGCTTCTATAAGCGCAGTTGGCATCGCATACAAACCAGCTGTAAATGGTGTATCTTCTCCACTATCATATACAAAAACTTTTAGAGGATCTTTACTTTGAATATCCTTTGTTAAACTTGCAAGTTCATTACGATAACTTTTAACAATCGAATTAGCTTTATCTTCAATCTTAAAAATTTTACCTAAATTTAAAAGATCGTTATACATATCATCAATACTAGCTTTATTTTTCTTCATAATATGTGTGCAACTTTCAGTTAATTCATAAACTTTAATTCCAAAAGGTTTTAACGTTTCAGGTGTAACTGGTCCACCAACCTTCATGCCATAGTTCCAGCCTGCAAAGAAAAAGTCAGCATCTGCACCTATAAGTACTTCTTTAGAAGGATATTTTGATGATAATTCTGGTAATTCTTTTACACCCTTTCGCATTTCTTCATCTAATGTCTTCCATCCAGAAATACCTGTGTATCCGACCATGCGATCACTAAGACCAAGTACCAGCATCATCTCTGTCAAATTTACATCATTTGAGATAGTCTTTTTAGGCACTGAATCAAAAGTTACTGTGCGATTACAACTTTGAATTGAAGTCTTACTGATAGCTATCGAAGTAAAGCCAGTAATTAGGACCATATTTAAAATTAAAAATTTAATTATTGAAAGTATTTTCATTGATGTTCCTCCATTATGCTAAATGAAAAGTTATGTGTTTTGAATTGCTTGGAACTAAAAACTCTTGTTCTGTTATAACTTCAAATGCTTCAGATATTTTTGATTTACAGAAAACATTGTCTGGGTGTCCAAATGCAAGGGAATGTCCTTCTTTCAACAGAAGGACATCATCACAAATAGAAGCGGCCATATTTAAATCGTGAAGAGAAGTCACGACAGTAATTGGTAAGTCTTTAATTAATTCAAGAACTTCTAACTGTTGACGAATATCAAGATGATTTGTTGGCTCATCGAGAATTAATAATCTAGTTTCTTGTGCTAGAGCACGAGCAACCATTACGCGCTGTCGTTCTCCGCCAGATAAAGTATTTAATTGTCTATCTGCAAATTTAAGGATACATAACCGATTTAATGAATTTTCTATAATTTCTTCGTCATTTACGTCATTTAAACTTCCAAACCATTGTTTATGAGGAGTTCGCCCCAAAGCAACAATTTCACGAACTGTTAGGGCAAAGTCTGTAATTTGTTCTTGTAAAACTGCGGCAATTATGCAGGCTACTTTCTTAGCGGACATTGACCAAATGTCTTTTCCATCTATCTTAATTACGCCTGTGCTTGGTTTTTGATACCTATATAATAAGCGAAGAAGCGTAGACTTTCCCGCTCCATTAGGACCAACAATACCTAAAATTTTTCCAGGATCTAAATTAAAAGAAACAGGATGTAGTATCTTTTGCTTATTTCTTGGTTCTGTCCAACTGATATCTTTAACATCTATACTCACTGGTAATTTCATTGGAATTATCCTTTAAATAAATAACTAACAAGTGAAGAATTAGTGGATATTGGAGGGAGTCTTCCAAGAATATTTGAGCGAAAAAGTTCTGGTCTATCTCTTCGTCTTAAAAAACCATCTGATGAAGAGTTATAAATTGATATAAGGTCTAATAATGAATTTACATATTCAAATTTAGATGGCTTTATGTCACCAAATATATATGTAAATGAATTTTCAGCAGTAAGTGATATTATACAAGAGCGTTTACATTGGCTCATACAATTAACTCCTCTTACTTTCAATCCTCCAATTTTTTTGTGCTTAATACTTTCCATAAAGAGTTCTGAGAACCGTTTTCCTCCTCTTTCTTTACTTGTTTCCTCTAGGCCATCCTTACAAGAAAGACAAATGGACAAAATAGGTTTTTTTGCGTCTAACATTTTATTTCTGTTCCTAAAATTTTTACTAACTAATTACACCATTCAATAATGTAATGTTATAACATAACAGTTTTTTTGATTACTCTCGTAGTAGGGTGTTGTCAAATAAAAAATGCAATGTTATAACATTGCAATTAGTGAATAATTATTTTTATTAATTAAAGGAATAAAATGATAAAAAGTAAATCTCGCCTAACCCATGCAGATCGAGTACTTCAATATCTTAAAAATAAAGATCAACCACTTTCAGCTTATGATATTCTAGAGGGTATGAGGTCAGAAGGTGTTGCAGCAGCCACCACAGTTTATAGAGCTTTAGACAAATTACTGTCAATTGGATTAGTACACAAAATAGAATCTCTTAATGCATGGACAGTATGTTGTGGATCTCACAATAATAAAACACCTGTTTTTGAAATATGTAATGATTGTGGATACGTTAAAGAACATCTTGACCAAGATTTTACGAATAATATTAATAATTTATCCAAAAGGACTGGCTTTATCCCAGACAATCCAGTTCTAGAAATTCATGGTAGATGCGGTGCATGTGCTAATAATTATTTAAGTGCCTGAAAGGAAATATAATGAATGATATGTCACAAGTACCAGTAACAGTACTAACTGGATTTCTTGGAGCTGGTAAAACTACACTCTTAAATCGTATACTTACAGAACAGCATGGGCAAAAATATGCTGTAATAGTTAATGAATTTGGAGAACAAGGTATTGATAATGATCTCGTTGTCGATGCTGATGAAGAAGTTTTTGAAATGAATAATGGCTGTATTTGTTGTACAGTTAGAGGTGACCTAATTCGTATACTTGGCGGTCTAATGAAGCGTGCGGACAAACTTGACGCAATTATAGTTGAGACTACAGGCCTTGCAGATCCAGCTCCAGTTGCACAGACGTTTTTTGTAGACCAAGATGTTTCTGACAGAACTAAATTAGACGCTATAGTTACAGTTGCAGATGCCGTTCACTTAAGTTCTCAACTTGGTGAGCATCATGAAGCTGAAGAACAAATAGCATTTGCAGATGTTGTATTACTTAATAAAATTGACCTTGTTGACGATAAAGCCGTTCAAAATGTTCAAACTCGTATCCGTAAAATAAACCCTTACGCAAAAATTATTAAAACTAATCACTGCTCTGCGCCACTAACGGAAGTTCTAGGTTTAAACGCCTTTAGTTTGGATCGAGTTTTAGAAGTTGAACCAGATTTTCTAGAATCTGACCATGACCATGAACATGATGATGATGTTACAAGTTTATCATTTGTGTCTGATACGCCTTTAGATATGGATAAATTTCAAGCTTGGTTTGGTAATTTGTTACAAGAAAAAGGCCAAGATATTTTGAGATCTAAAGGCATTCTGAATTTTGAAGGTAGAGATGATAGGTATGTTTTCCAAGGAGTTCATATGCTTATGGACGCATCTCCAATGGGTCCATGGCCAGCAGGTAAAGATCGCAGTTCAAGAGTTGTGTTTATTGGAAGAAATCTTGAAAGTATGAACCTTCAAGAAGGTTTTGAAGGCTGTAAAGTAGCCTAAATGTTCAAGTGATATACTACTAAATAGCACATATTGATGTCAGACAGAGAAAAATTTTTAAGAGAAAAAATATCTTCCCTTGTGCCAAAGGAAACTGAGTTAGAAAATAGGGGGGAGCATTTTGATTTTCATGCTCCTGTAACTTGTTCAGTGACTACCAGTCATTCGATTGCTGTTGGTTTTGGTGATGGTAAAGTTAGGTTTTTTTTTGAAGGAGAAAAACCTAGAATTATTGACGCTCATAACGGTGTTGTTTTATCAATAGCTACAAATGGCGAATATATATTTACTGGTGGAGATGATGGAAGATTTTTAAAGTTATCTCAAAATGGAGATATTGTTGAGATAGCTAATTTTAATTCTCGTTGGGTAGACTCCGTTGCTGCTTACAAAGATAGTATGGTCTGTTCATCTGGTCGTAATGTCTACATATGGTCTGGGGATCAAAAGAAAGCAAAGTCACTTGAGCATCCAAGTACTGTTGGGGGTTTAGCCTTCGATCATACTGGAAAACGTTTAGCTGTTTCTTCATATGGAGGTGTAACAGTATGGGAACGAGGAGAGCGTCGGTGGACGTCAAAAAGATTAGTATGGAAAGGTTCTCATAGTAAAGTAGGTTTTAGTCCAGATGGAAAATATATTGTAACTTCAATGCAAGAAAGTGAACTTCACGGTTGGCGTCTAAGAGATAAAGTTGACTTAGCCATGAGAGGTTATCCTGCAAAGATTAAGAGCTTTGCATGGGTTGGAGATACTCCGCATTTAGCAACTTCTGGAGACCATCAAGCTATATGTTGGCCATTTGATGGAAAAGATGGACCACTTGGTCGTGAACCAGTTTGTGTTGCAGATTGTGGCAAACAAATTTCAACTTTTATAGAGCCCTTGACTGGAGAAAAAGCTATTTTTGTAGGTTTTAATGATGGTAGTGTCTTGTTGTCTGAGCTCGATGAAAATAAAAATCCATTTGTAATAAGAAATCCAAAAGGTTCTGAAATTTCTGCAATAGCAATTTCTCCTAATCGTTCACATATCTTAATAGGTGACTCAGACGGAAATATTTTATGGTCTACGCTATGGAAAAATAATTAGATGGTAGGAATGTTTGAACGCAAAAATGCAAGTCCTGAAGTAATTAGAGATTTAAAAAATAAAATTACTAAGAAATTAAATTTACCAGAAAGTACAATTTTAAGTGTTGCAGAACTTCATTGTCATGAGCCTAATTGCCCTCCTAAAGAGACTGTAATTACAACTAGATCTATTGATGGGTCTGTCAAAAACTGGCGTTTAGCTAAATCTATTAATGAGATTGGTTTAGAAGACCTAGAAAAACTTAATCAAAGTTAGAAATTTTAAATTTAATGAGTTATCTACATATTTGTAAAATGGACGCAATAAAAGACTTCCCAAACAAGTCAGATCAATTAGCTATTATGAACAGATCCATGCCTGAAAATGCTAACTTATTCTTTACAGAACTCCTAAAAATATCTTTCAATATTACTGGTAAAATTAATAAAGAAACAGCTACAATTAATATTAGAGATCTACTAAGCGATAAACTTCCTAAAAAAATTCAAAACAATGTCTTCTACCAAAACTGGATTGAAGACATGGCTAACTTATGTAAATTATTTTGTCTTATGGAAAAAAGTAGTTACATCAGTTATAGCATTAGTTCACATAGAGGATGCCGACGTTATCATATAGATAATGTTCCAATAAGATTGCTAGTGACGTATGCAGGACAGGGAACAGAATGGTTACCAGATAATTTTGCTGATAAAATAGCTTACAAAAATGGTGAACCCAATGAGAAAATAATAAAAGACATATCAGCAAGGCAGTTTATAGGTGAATGGGATATTGCGGTATTTAAAGGTGGCCCTGAAGGTTTGCTTCATCGTACACCGGATTCAGCTTTGAATAAAAATTCAATATTAATGCGACTTGATCACCCTGAATTTTGGAAAAATATTCAAAGAAACTTTAAACAAAACACTAGTTATCTTTAAATTTAATGTTATTAATTAATAGGTTAATCAAAATTTATATAATTTAAATTAATTTTAGTTTTAACCAATAATTTTAAAAAACTCTTCAATGACAGTTTTTTTAATATCACGAGTAATGAATACCATTCGGGTACTTTTATCTTCGTCAGGCCATTCTTTAAGCCATTCCACAGGATGAAAAATATGTTGAACACCATGAATAATTGCAGGCCCATCCTTGCCTTTTATATTTATTATGCCTTTTAATCTTAACAATTTAGAACCCATTTGACTTGACAGTAATTCAATAAAAAAATTCAAAGTTGTCATACTTATCTGCTGATTAGTGACTAATGAAAAACTTTCGATGTTATCACCATGACGATTTATATCATGATGCTCGTGTTCGTGATTATGATTATGATGGGTATTTTTGTTGGTGGTTTCATTGTATTTTTCAATTGCTAACCACTTTCGAGAATCCCATGAATTATTTAGTGGATCGTAATCATTTAATCCTATTAGTTCGGTCAAAGGCAGATTTTTTTTGTTGCTCTCAATTATATTTGCTTTTGGATTAATTTTCTTAATTCTATTTTTAATTGAATTTATATTAGAGCTTTCTGAAAGATCAGTTTTGCTTAAAATAATCGTATCAGCTAAGGCTGTTTGTTTGATTGCTTCTTTATGATTATTATATGTGTTTTCAGCGTTTATAGCATCAACTAATGTAATGATACCGTCAATAGCGTAAATTCTATGTAAATCTAGAGATGTCATAAGAGTATGTATGATAGGAACAGGATCTGCTAAACCGGTGGTTTCTATGACAACTCTATCGAAATAAGGAATGGTCTTTCTTTTTAATTTCTTTATTAAATCAAGAAGAGTTGATTTTAGATCTTCCTGGATAGTACAGCATATACAGCCATTTTGAAGTTCTACTATGTTTTCGTCAGAAGTCTCTATTAAATTATGATCTATGCCAACTTCTCCAAATTCATTAATAATTACAGCAGTATTTGTCATAACCTCTTGTTTTAAAAGAGCAGACAAAAGAGTTGTTTTACCGCTCCCTAAAAATCCAGTTATTACTGATATGGGAATATTAGTAGGAAATTGAGACATTATTAAAGTTAACACATTGTAATTCTGAATATAAATAGTATGTTATGTTATAACGTAACGTAATTGTCTAGAAAAGAGCAACAATGACTAAAAATATAAATAATGAAAATATTATCAAATTTAATCCTGATCCGTCTAGAGAAGAGGCTATGCAAGCCGTAAAAACTCTTATTGCATGGGCTGGAGATAATCCTAATCGTGAAGGATTGATAGAAACTCCAAAACGTGTTGTAGACGCTTATAAAGAGTTTTTTGATGGTTACAAAATGAACCCAGACGAGATCCTATCTAAAACATTTGAAGAGGTAGAGGGTTATGATGAGATGGTTATTATAAAAAATATTAGACTAGAATCTCATTGTGAACATCATATTGTTCCAATACTAGGCATTGCTCACGTTGCATATATGCCTAATAAAAAAGTAGTTGGAATTAGTAAGTTAGCTAGATTGGTTGATGTATATGCGAAACGACTTCAAATACAAGAAACCTTAACTGCTCAGATTGCAGAAACCATTCAAAGAGTACTAGATCCCCTGGGTGTTGCTGTACTCATTGACGCGTCTCATCAATGCATGACTACTAGAGGGGTTCATAAACCTGAGTCGAGTACAGTTACAAAGCGTATGCTAGGCGTGTTTAAAACTGATGAAAATGTAAGATCTGAATTTATGGAATTAATTAGATAGGAGATTAAAATGATTGTTAAAATGGGTATAGATTTAGCTAGGGGCTTTGGACCCTGGAAAGAAATGTTTGTTAAAAATGAACATAAATTAAATGCTCATGGCGGTAGGTTAGTTTTCGCAGGTACTGAAAAAGATAATGATAATAAATTAACTGTTATTATGGACTTTGACTCACCTGAAGCATTAAAAAGTTTTGCTAGTGATGAAGAACTCTCTAAAATTAGAGCAGATGCTGGTGCAATGTTAGAAACTAGTACAGTCACTATGATGTGCGCAGAATCTTTTACAAGCACTAAAAATTAACAAATAATTATTCAATTTTGCCCAAAATAAAGTATTTTATATTGGGCAATCCTTAAATTTAGAGCCTACGGCCTTAACAACTTTGGGATCTTTTTCTACTTCGTCACATATCTTTAATATGTTAGGACATTCTTTAAAAGGTTTTTCTTGACATGAATCTCTTAATACAGCAAATCCAGCTGTCTCCTGGACGGTTCTAATACAAGTATAGATAAAAATATCTGCGTAAGAACAAAATTCACCAGTAATAAAAGGGCCTATGTTTTTACTTTTAATATGATTTTCTAAATATTGAAGTCTTGAATGATGTAATTTTGTTAGATTAGATACTCCAAGTTCTTTTCCACCTTCTGCAAGTGTGTCAGTAAGTCTCAAATTTCTCCAAAAGGGTTCATTATGTCCGGTAATAATGTCATGAAATGGTGATAATACAAAAGAGTAATAATCCTGAGCCCAAGACCAATACATAGCTGCTAGAGCGGCATTTTCCGTTGATTTTGGTGTAAGTGGGCCTGGATATTTGGTAATTAAATATTGAACAATTGCTAATGAATCATTTAGTTCAATTCCGTTTGATGGATCTTTTAACCATGGAATAGTTCCAAAAGGAGCTTCTGTGTTTTTATCAAAATCTTCTCCCATCGGCTTACTCATCATCATGTTTGTGTCAATTCCATGTAAGGCACAAATAATCTCAATTTGAAGTCCTCTTCCAACAACCGGAATATACGCTATATCAATTTTACTCATTTATTTGAAACTCCTGATTTAAATTGTTAAAACAATAACTTTATTATTTAGTAATTAATAATTAAATCAAATAAATTTATTTTACTTTCAATTAATTACTTGTGAGATCAATATGAATGAAGAATTATTTATAACTGGAGCTGGCGTAAGTGCAAGTAGCGGAATACCTACATTTAGGGGCAATGATGGTTTTTGGACAGTTGGAAGTGAAAATTATACACCTCAGGAAATGGCAACAAGATGGATGTACGAAAATAATCCTGCAGATTTTCTATTATGGTACTTCAAAAGATTTGCATCTTATAGAACAGTAAAACCAAATTCAGCACATTATTGGCTTGCTGACAAAAAGTTAATAACTCAAAATATAGACGGCTTAGATGGAAGAGCAGGTAATACTGATTATATATCTATCCATGGCAGACTAGATAAAGTTGTTTATTACAGAAATGAAATGGACAAACAATTACCTTTTGATGCTGAATGGGATGAAATTGATATAACATCAAATCCAACTGATGAGGTTTTAAAAGAAAAATTATTAAAGAAATTTAAAATTAGAAAAATTGGCAATACATTCAGCCCAGAAATTGGTATTTCTCTTAAACCATATGTGTTGCTATTCGACGAAATTTATACAGATTTATACCGTATTTCAGAAGCAGAACAATGGATGAAAGTAGCTAATAAAATGATTTTCATAGGAACTTCATTTAGTGTAAATATTACGTCTATAGCACTAAGATCAGCCATTTCTCGAGGAATTCATATTGATATAGTTGATCCTGAGCCTGTTAATTTAGATTATGAAAATATTGAATATTTTAAAATGACTGCTGAAGAATATTGTGAAATGAAAAATTTAAAAAGCTAGTTATTATTTTTTAAAAGGTATCCAAGTTGCACTAGCATATGCAGCAAGTTTTCCATCAGTTCTATGCAAATGTGATTGTAGAAAACTAATTGTTTTTCCTGGCTTAAGAAAGCTTCCTTCGCATAAAACATTTCCCTCTTTTATTGGAAGTAGGTATTTAATATTCATTTCCAAAGTTGCACCTGCACCTGTCGTATTATAGAGCAAGTGTCCCATAGATACATCCATAGCAGTTGCTATTATTCCCCCGTGAAGAGTTCCTTGCGGATTAAACATTGGTGGCTTAGCTTCAAAGTTAACTAAACATTTATTATCCTCATAGGAAACTTTGAAACCTAAGAACCTTGATAAATAAAAAGAACCAAAATCTTGCAAGTCAGATTTATTTGCATCGGACAACATAGAGGCCCCAATATCTCTAATTTTATTTATTTCATTCATTAAATAACTTTCTAAATATTAAAAATTTAAAGAATATTAATTTTTATAAATTATCCAACATTATATTTCTCAACTTTTTCAAAATCAAAATTTATCCCATGTCCAGGTAAATCTGGTGCCTCTGTATATCCATTTAAAACCTTTAATGGAGAATCAATAAATTCATCTATTCTCCAAGCATGAAATTCAAGGTATGATGCATTTGGACATGAAGCTAATAAATGAACATGCAATTCATGGACACCATGAGAACAAACAGGTAAATTATTAACTTCAGCTAGCTTTGCTACTTTCATAAATGGTGTTATTCCTCCACAAGTAGTTAAGTCAGGTTCCAAAAAATCAACACCATTAACATCAATAAGTTGATTAAATTCCGCAAGATTGTGAAGATTTTCTCCAGCAGCTATAGGTATTTTACCTAAAGAACGTAAATATGAGTACCCTTTGAAATCGTCAGGCTTTATTGGTTCTTCAAGCCATACTAAATTAAATTTTTCAATTTCTTTAAATGCAATAACAGCCTGATCTATTCTCCATGCTTCATTTGCATCAGCCATTAGCATAATATTATCTGCCAAGTGATTTCGCATTGCTTCTATTCTTTTTAAATCATCAATTAAAAACTCTTTCCCTAATCTCATTTTAATAGATCTAAATCCTTTTTCTAGAGATTTCGTAGCTCCATCTAGTAATTTTTCTGTAGAAAAATTAAGGTCAATATTTCCAGCATAAGCTAGTACTTTTTTATCATGTCCGCCTAGCAATCTCCATAAGGGTTCTTTCAGGCATTTTCCCTTTAGATCCCATAATGCAACATCTACAGCGGCTATTGCAAAACTTACAGGTGCACCTCTACCTGCGTAATGAGTTGCTTTCCACATATTTTTCCAGAGTAATTCAATTAATCTTGGATCTTTTTTTAAAATAATAGGAATAAAACTATTTTTAATAATTGAAGCAATTGCCAAACCTTGATTTTCATGAACAGTAATGTAACCAACACCTTGTTCGTTATTATCATTAGTCACTTTACAAATAACCAAATCAAATGCTTTCATCACTCCCGCTGCAAAAGCTTCAACTGGTTCTGGTAAGGGTATTTGATAAGTATCAACTTCAACTTTTGAAATTTCCATTACAAACTCCTATTAAGTTGTTTTTTAAGAGAATTCAAACCCTTCATAGTTATTGCTGACTTTTTCGTCACATATTTTTTTATAATTGGCAACGCCTCCAACATACGGCATAAATCCTTTACTTTTACCAACAATATTATCACCATTATACCAAGAATGAGCTAATGGGTATAAAGTTGCATTAGCAACTTCATTATTATGATTAACCCACTTATCTTGATTTATGGAATTTGCATTTACTTTTTTGTATTTATTATCCTTTTTGTGAACTATTAAATTATGAATAAAGTCGACATGTTGTTCAATTGATAAAATCATTTGACTTTTTACACCCGGACTTTGAGGCCCAGTTATCATAAACAAATTTGGAAAATTGGATACCATCATACCTAAATATGTTTTGGGACCATCAGACCATTTAGATTTTAAACTTACATCTTTATCATTTAAAATTTCAATAGCATTTACTGCACCTGTCATTGCATCAAAACCTGTAGCAAATACTAAATCATCAAAAGAATATTCGATATTATTAGTAAATAATCCTTTTTCTGTAATTTTTTCAATTGGATCATTAGAAATATCTATTAGAGAAACATTATTTTTATTATATGTTTCAAAATAGTTACTATCTAAACAAAGTCTTTTAGTCCCAATTGGATGATTTTTGGGGCATAGTTTTTCAGCTGTTTCTTTATCACTAACAATTTTTCTTATTTTATTTCTCACAAATTCAGCTGCAGTTTCGTTTGCTTTTTCATCAATGAGTAAATCTGTAAATGCAAATAACATTGCTTGTCCGCCTTCTTGCCAAGCTTTTTCATAAATTACATTTCTTTCTTCGTCGCTTACTTCAAAAGTTGATTGTGTAGGGGGTTGATATTTTGCAATTCCGAAAGATGAATTTTTAGCTAGTTGACGATATTTTTTATAGTTCTTTTTATATTCCTCTCTTTTATCTTTAGGAAGATCTCTATGTCTAGCAGGTAAACTAAAATTAGGTGTCCTTTGAAACACTATTAATTTTTCAGCAGTATTAGAAATTATTGGAATAGATTGAACAGCTGAAGAACCTGTACCTATTACTCCAACTTTCCTACCCTTAAAATCAGGCATTTCTGTAGGCCATGCTCCCGTATGATATATATTCCCTTTAAAGTTATTTAATCCTGGGATTTTTGGAGTATTTGGCGTCGATAAATTTCCAGTAGCTAAAATTAAGTGCTCACATTCAATAATTTTTTGTTTATCTGTAGTCACAATCCATTTTTGTTTTTCTTTTGAAAACTTTGATTTAATAATTTTAGTATTAAAATTAATATTTTTTCTTAAACCAAATTTTTTACATACAAATTTTGCATACTCAAGTAACTCAGGTTGTGTTCCATATTTTTCTTTCCAATTCCATTCTTGTTGTAGATCTTCAGAAAAAGAATAAGAGTAATCCATACTTTCAATATCGCATCTAGCCCCAGGATATTTATTCCAAAACCAAGTTCCACCAACATCATCAGCTTGTTCAAATATTTCAACTTTAAATCCTTCTGACATTTGTTTATGTAAAATATACATGCCAGCAAAACCTGCACCCACGATTAATGTATCCAGATATTTGTCAATTTTCAAAAAATCCTCCTTGATATTATTTTGAATACTAGGTCTTGAAAATCAGTTTTTCAACAACTAAATAAATAAGGTGATGCCATAATGGGTCACATAATTAAAAACTAACATTGCCATAATGGAATGTTTATTAACTCGCTTTTTAAGGAGCTAAAAATGACTATATTACCAACACTCGCATTACGTTCTTTTGTAGGTTTTGACAACCTTTTTAATGAACTAGAGACAATTTCAACACAAAAACAAAATTCATTTCCTGCCCATGATATTTTAAGAATTTCTGAAGATGAATATGAAATAACGTTAGCTTTATCTGGCTTCAATAAAAAAGATATCTCTATAGATGTTCATGACGGTGTTCTTACTATTAAAGGTAATGGTGGTTCAGAAATTCAAGACGATAATGTCCAATATATATATAAAGGCATTGCAAAAAGATCTTTTGAACAAAAGTTTCGATTAGAACAATATGTTGATGTTAAAGATGCAAAGTTATCAAATGGTTTACTGAAAATCTCCCTCTTAAGAGAAATTCCAGAAGAGAGAAAACCAAGGCAAATTTCTTTAAAATCGGCTTAAGTATTTTTTGGGTTAGGGCAAGTATTTGTCCTAACCTTTATTATAAACCTATATATATTAGGCATTTAAATGGAATTTTTATTAATTTGGGTCCTAGGTGGCGATGTTATTGATAGTGGCTTAAGATATAAAAGTGCTGCTAAATGTTTTTCAGAGTCGCAAAATGCCGCTACTGAAATGAGAGATGTTGGCTTAACATCTCCTCAATTTACTTGTATACCAGTTTCTAAGGGCAAAGATTTTAAGATATATAGAAAAAATTCTAATAATACTAGGTTTCCTTTTTAATTCATTTTTTTAAATTTTGTTCTAGAATTTCCCTTATTTTTTTAAGTTCTTTTGTTTGCTTGTCTAAACCTAAATTTCTTCTAACAAATCCATACACCCATATTATTAATAATATAGCTATTAATCCAAATACAATTTCAATTAACATAAACAAAAAGTTAATTTTTTCTTCAATCATGATTAAAGATGAATTAAATTTTTTAAAAAAATTGTCCAACTTATTAAACTTTTAATGTAATAATCTTATTAATTATTATTTTAATATAATACTTTTTCAAATTCAACGTTTGGGAGGAATGCAATGAAAATGAAAAATATAATCTTTATATCATTTCTATCTTTTTTTGGTGTAAGTCAATCTATTGCAGAAACTAGAATTACTTATAAATCAGCAAAGTCTACATCTTCTTATTACCAGATGGCTGTTCAAATAGCCGATACTATAAAAAAATCTACTAATGGAGATATGATTTTAACAATTGAAGAAAGCCAAGGCTCTGTTCAAAATGTTAAAGAGGTAGCTGGTAGAAAGGGTAACTATGTATTCACAACACCACCTGTGCTTGTAAAGCTTGCAATTGCAGAAAAAGCTATGTTTAAAGGTAAAGGGAATCCAAAATATAAAAACATTAGGGCATTATTCCCAATACCTTCTCTGACTATGCATTTTGTAATGTCAAAAAAATCAGGTGTAACAAGTTTCAAAGACATGGAAGGTAAAACTATACTTTTAGGTAAAGGTTCTTTTGGTGCAAAAGAAGGTGCTAAATACATAAAAAAATTTGGTTTAGAAGGTAAGGTTAAACTAGCCCAGGTTGAGCTTTCAAATGCTGTTCCTGCTTTAAAAAATGGTCAAATTGATGGTTTTGTAACTGCTGGATCTTATCCAGCACCGAATGTTATTGAAGCAGCAGCGTCAATGGGTGTAAATGTTATATCACTTAATAATGATCAAATAAAATCCTCAAAGAGAACTAAATTAATAATACCTGCAGGTACTTACGCTGGCCAAAAATCAGATATTTCTACAACATCACTTCCAGTTGTTGCATATACAACTACTGATATGAGTGATGAAGTAGCATACAACCTAACCAAAGCTTATTGGGATAATAAAGGTAAATTAGGTGAAGCAGCAAAATGGTGGAATGGAGTTACACCAGGGATGCTTTCTAATATATCTACTAAAATTCATCCGGGAGCAATAAAGTTATATAAAGAGATTGGAGCAAAACTGGCTGATCACCATTAATTTTTAATGTCTTCAACAAAAAAAATGTGGATTGTTTTTGGATTTGTTTCAATTGCTTTCCACATTTATCTAATTTTTTCTGGTTTAGTCCCAAATTTGATATCCAGGCCTATTCACATGGCCTTAATTTTACCATGGATATTTTTGTATGATAAAAATTTTTCTAATAACTTAATAAGCTCATTTATAGTCTTTTTAGGTATTTTTAGTTGTCTTTGGATATCTTTCAGTCATCAAAGTTTAATGGACCAATATGGCTTTTTAGAGGGTATTTTTCAATTTTCAATATCTATAATTTTAATATTAATAGTATTAGAAATGGCAAGACGTTCAGTTGGTTGGCCTCTACCTCTAGTAAGTCTAATTGCTATTTTGTATGGAATTTTTGGAAACTTTATCCCAGGGGAATTCGGTCATCCTGGAATACCACTAAATAGTTTTTTTGGAACTTTGACTATTGCTGAAGGAGGAATATGGGGACCTTTAACAGGTGTCTCGGTATCTATAGTTTCTATATTTGTAATTTTTGGATCTTTCTTAAATTCTGGTGAAGCTGGATCTGGTTTCATGAATATAGCAACAGCATTTGCCGGTAGATTAAAGGGTGGAGCGGCTAAAGTTTCTGTTATATCTTCAGCGCTTTTTGGTTCAATATCAGGCTCTGCATCGGCAAATGTTGCTTCAACTGGAATGGTTACTTTACCTGCAATGACAAAGTTAAAATATCCTAAAAGACTAGCTGCATCTGTTGAAGCTGTTGCATCGTCAGGTGGACAAATTATGCCACCATTGATGGGCGCAGGTGCATTTGTTATGGTGGAGTTAACTGGAATACCATATAATCAAATTATATTAGCAGCGTTACTTCCAGCTATTTTATTTTTTTTTGCTGTTTGGGTTGGTATTGATTTTTATGCTAAAAAATATGACCTGAAGCCTATAGATCAAAAATATTTGCCTAGAAAATCAATTGTATTAATTACTTCATTTTTTTTCCTTATTCCTTTTTCTATATTATTAATTTTTATGTTTATAGGCTTTACTCCTCAATTTGCAGCTTCAGTTGCTATTTTAGCTTCTTTTTTACTTCTTTTTTTTAATCTAGATAATGGTTTTGATTTTAAGTTGGGATTAAATAGATTTTTTAGTGCTTGTACTTCTTCAGGAAAGCAAATTTCTCTAATTGGTTCTATTATTTTATGCGCTTCCCTTATCATTGGTGTTTTATCAATTACTGGATTGGGAGTAAAACTTACATCACTAATAATTTCTATTTCTGATAATAATATTTGGCCTGCCTTACTCCTAACTGGCTTGGCTTGTTTAATTCTTGGAATGGAAGTTCCTACTACAGCTGCATATGTGATTTGTGTTTCAGTAGCGGGTCCTGCTTTAGTTGATATGGGTTTAGAATTACTTCAAGTACATTTATTTGTTTTTTGGTTTGCATTGTTATCTACAATAACACCACCTGTATGTGGAACAGTATTTATTGCTGCTGGAATGGTTAACGAAAATTGGTTAAAAGTGTCGATTACGTCAATGTCTCTTGGTATTGGTCTTTACTTTATTCCATTAGCAATGATAGCAAATAAATCTATTCTTGATTTAAACTCGACGTTTTTTTTATCTTTATTAGCTTTTATTAAAATAGCTCTTAGCTTAATAATGCTGTCTTTTTCTATAATAGGGAATTATAACCCATTTCTAAGAATGGCTGTTTTTTTACTAGGTCTTTTCATAATGTTTACTTGATTTATTTTGGAATTAAGTGCAACCATTTACCTATATAACTTCTTCCTTCACAGGATATAAGATTTCTATCAATATCATTTAAATTATGCAGTTTACTTACAGTAGACATATTTTTGTTATTATCTAAAATTATATTGACATTAAAATATTTTTTAGCTGATTTTATTAAATCAGCCTCTTTTGAATTTGTCTCTTCATTATGAATCTCAATAATTAAATTACATTTTTGTAATTTTTTAAGAATAGTTTCTGAAAAAAAATTATATTCTTCACCCTCAATATCACATAATATGACAGCCATAGATAAATCTAAATCATCTGGTAATGATGATAAAAAAACTTGATTGTCTACTTTACCCATTATTGAAATCTGATTTGCAACATTATTCAGTTCAGCAGTTTTGTGAAGTGCTAACCTACTTGTTTCGTTTTGTTCAAAGGCATAGCAGTATTTTGATAATTTTGAATGTAAACATCCAATAGCAAAAAAACCATCAGCTGCACCTATATCAATTAAAATTGGCTTTTTTAATTCTTTTAATTTTTTTTGGATTTTATTTTCGTAAAATCCATAAATTTTAGAGGCTATATCTCCGCGGCCCCATGAAATATTTTTATTGATCTTTAAATTTTTAAAAACACCATTTTGAACAGTAAAATTATTTTTTTTAGCATGTTCGTAACTTAATATATTCCAATATTTTTTTGTAATTTTGTAAAAGAGTTTTTTCATTATTTATAATCTATTTAATCAACAAAATTTATTGAACATTTGCCTAAACCATCTATTACAGCTTCTACATTACATGGATAATCTATCCATAAAAGAGGTGTAATACTCCCAAGACTAATTATTTCATTTTTTTTAATAAACTTATTTAAACTTAATTTCTGATCAAAATACCATAATAGTGCATTTAAGGGGTCTCCAAGGATTGTAGAAGCAGAATTTGAATAAACTTCTTTTTTATTTATCAATAATTTTCCAATTAATTTTGAAAAATTAATTGAATTATTACTAATTTCTTTTCCTAAAATAATTGAATTTCCTAAACTCCCGTCAATTATTATGTGTTCAATTTTATTTTTTTTAATATCAAAAAATCTATTTTCTACTAACTCTAAAGATACTCCATAATTAGCAATAAAGTTTCTTATATTATTTATATTGTAATTTGTATTTTCATTAACCTCTTTAGAAATTTTAATATAAATTTCACATTCAACTCCAACTTTTGTAAATTCTTTTATATAAATTGTTTTGTTACTATTAATAATTTTATTTTTAAAAATAGGGCCAAATATAGGGTGGTTAACTCCAAGTTCTTTTTGAATACTTTTATTGGTACAACCAATTTTATAGCCTATAACTTCTCCTAACCCGGACAAACTGAGTTTTTCATTTACAATTTCCTGCAAATTATATGCTTCATTTGAATCCTTGACTTGATATGAATCTAGATCATTTATTAATACTTGTTGCAGTCTGCTTTTTACAAATGTATTTATTAATTTATTTTTCATTTTAATTATTACTTTGTTCGGTAATTTTTTTGATATGCTTTTCCAAAGCCTTCTATGAAGAGTGCTCTAGAGGGTATGAAGAAATAAAAATTAAAATCAGAAAACATTCCCCACATTTTACTTCCTTTATCTATTTTTTGATAATTTTTTAATAAATCAATATATTGTGAATTACTTTTATTTAATTGAAGTTTAGAAATTGAACCATTCACAGTTAAACGTGGATTATTTAATTTTGTATTATTAATTTCTTTCATTGAGAAATAGAAGCTTACCTTATCATTCAATTTTATGTTTTGTGTATGTTCACTCAAGTCACTTATTAAAATGTAGATTCTATCATTATGATACATTGGTAGAATTTTTGATAGAAAAGGATAACCTTCCTTGCCTAAGGTTCCAAGGATTGAAACATCGTAATCACCTTCAATTATAGCTTGGATTTTATTGTCTACTTCTTTATTTATTTTTTGGTACATTGTTTCCTTTTAATTCAATTTTAAATATCTTAATAATATATTAATTTTAAAATCTAAATAATAATTAATCATCAAATAAATAAAGTTCGTTTAAGTTAGAGGTTTTATATGCTTAAGAATAATATTTTTTATATTTTAGCATCTTTTTCATCTTTATTAGTATTATTTTATTGTTTAATAATGACTTCGCTTAGTAGAGGTGCAGGTGAAAGTTTTGGTGTTTTTTTATTACCTCTAAGTTCTCATTTTTCATGGGATAGGGCATCAGTAGCCTCTATATATTCTATATATATGGTATGTCTGGGACTTGGATCATTATTATCAGGTATGGCTTTTGATAGATTTGGCCCACGGTTCAATTACATGGTTGGATTGGGCTTGCTTGCTACATCTTATGGATTATTAGGTAACTTAACGTCCATTTGGCAATTTTTTATTATTTTAGGAGTTTTTGGTGGTATTGGAGCGTCCATGGTTGGCGTAGTTCCTGCACAGAGCTTAGTCTCTAGATGGTTTGATAAAAATTTAGGAACAGCTTTATCAATCGCTTATGCAGGTCAGGGGCTAGGCGTTTTAATTATGGCTCCAATATCACAAATTTTAATTGATGATGTTGGTTGGCAATTATCTTATAAATATATCTCATATGTATTTGTTTTTTTATTCATAATAGCATCAATTCTTCCTTGGAATAGAATTTCAAAAGGCTCTAAAAATAACCCTCGTAAAACTTTTAATGGAAAAGCAGTTGGAGGTATTTCACTAATTAAAGCTGTCAAAGAAAAAACATTTTGGGGTTTTTTCTTTATCTTTTGTTTTACAGCTGTTGGCATATTCGGAATATCATTACATGTTGTTGCGTATTTAGTTTACATTGGGTTGAGTGAAGTTCAGGCGGCATTTTCTTTTGGCATAGCAGGAATGCTCAATTTTGTTGGCATGGTGTTGACTGGTTTAGCGGCTGATAAGTACCCCAGACATATTGTGGCAACTGTAAGTTATTTACTAAGTTTTATAGCTATTTTTAGTTTAGCATTAATGCAATTATTTCCTTCTATAATACTATTAATTCTATTTATATTAGGATTTGGTTTATCTGCAGGTGCAAGAGGGCCAATAATCACAACTTTGATGGCAGAAATATTTGCTGGTAAAGGATTAGCATCTATTTACGGAGCTACAAACCTTGGTCAAGGCTTAGGTGCTGCTACTGGAGCTTTATTAGCAGGATTTCTTTTTGATTTGACTGGTGGTTATAACTTTGGTTTCTTAATATGTACTATATTTACATTCTTGGGTGCTTTGTTGTTTTGGACTGTTCCTCAAATAAGATATGCTAAAATATAAAAAAGGAAGTTGTCATGAGTATTATTACTAAAGAGTTCAAAGTTAAAGCCAAAGGTTTAAAATTTCCTGAAGGTCCTATTTCTATGAATGATGGATCAATTATTTTAGTTGAAATTGCAAGAGGTACTCTAAGTAAGATTAACATATCAGGGGAAACAGAAGTAATTGCAAATTTAGGAGGGGGGCCTAACGGAGCTGCTATTGGACCAGATGGATATTGTTATGTTTGTAATAATGGTGGGTTTGAGTGGGAAATTTCTAATAATAAGTTCATGAGGCCTATCTTAGAAAGTAAATCTTATTCAGGTGGAAAAATACAAAAAGTCAATATTATTACTGGTGAGTTCTCTACTTTATATGACAATTGTAATAATATACCTCTTAATGGTCCAAATGACATAGTCTTTGATAAAAATGGTAATTTTTGGTTCACAGACCTTGGTAAAGTTAGAAATAGAGATATGGATAGGGGTGCAATATATTGGGCTAAGGCTGATGGATCAATGATTAAAGAAGTTATCCACCCTTTTATGACACCTAACGGAATAGGATTGTCTCCTGATGAAAGAACCCTTTATGTAGCTGAAACAGAAGGGGGTAAACTTTACAGTTTTAAAATTATAGGTGATGGAGAAGTTGAAAAAATTCCTTTTCCACATTCTATTAACGGAGGCATTTTGTTAAATAATGAAGGAGGAATTAAAAGGTTTGATTCACTTGCTGTTGAAAATAATGGGAATATTTGCGTAGGGACACTTTTTAACGGAGGTGTTACGGTTATATCACCATCAGGAGAATTAGTTGAATTTATAAAATTTGAAGATCCTTACATAACCAATATTTGTTTTGGCTCGAAAGATTTACAAACAGCATACATTACAGCTTCATATGAAGGAAATTTACTGGAAGTTCCTTGGGCAAGAAAAGGTCTAGCGTTAAATTTTTTGAATAAATAATTTACAATAAATTTAAAACTTCATTTTTTAAATTTAATATTACATCTTTGGGATCATCATTAATATCTGACTGAAATACCTCAAACTCTATTTTTATATTATCTTTCCTATTACAAATATATTTGATGTATTTAGATAAATTTAAATTATTTTGATTATTTAAGTTATTAATAGTTTTTCTACCAACAGGTCTATAATTTTTATCAAAATTTATATTACAGAATTGTAGCAAACCTAATTTTGGAGATTTTTTTAAAAAAGTATCTAAATCAATGTCAGCAAAGCTATGATAGAGGTCAATTATTACCCTGTGGTTATAATTTTTAACTAACTTTAAACAATTTGCTATTGAATTAAAGTGTCCTTTTTTTAAAATTTCCCAACTTCCAATAGGTTCTAGCCCAAGAGTTAAATTAAGCTTTGAAGCTTCTTCGAATAATAAAATTATTTTTTGACTAGTTTCTTTTCTTAAGCCTTCAATATCTATTTTATCAATGTCTAACGTAAATTCATTACTTACAGGGTTGGGTCCACCCATTACCCCACCTGTAATGAGGCATACAAGGTCAGGGTCTAAAATTTTAGCACTTTGTAACACTTTTTCATTTTGTTTGAAGTAATAAGGATCAGTGAAATAACCAACCGAATTAATGCTTGTAACATTAATTTTATTTAAAGTAAGTTCCTGTTTTAATTTATTAACTCCAAAATTATTAATAAAATCAGTATGTAACCCAATATTTTTAATTCTAGATTTTACTACTGTTTCTATAAATTCAAATGGATTTCTATCGTTTGGCCATAAATAACTATTAACTGATAAATTATTATCTAATAATTCGTTATAGTTATGTTTCATTTATTTTTAACTATTGTGATAATATTGTATCTCAAGAAACATACAGCCTTCATCCGACCTAAAAGGACCATGATTGGTTCCTGGAGGTCTACATGCATAAGCGGGACTATTTGTTGTTATTCTCTCATTTCCAGGCTCGTCATTCCCTAGAGTTATTGAGCCTTTTACCATGTAAACTTCTTCCCAATAATCATGAACGAATACTTCTGTATTAAACGAGCCTGGCAAAAATCTTATTAAACGGGTCCTTACTCCAATTTTATTATGTTCATCAAGACTACCTGATAACATTTTCATTTCAATACCAGGACCTGCCCCAGGTGCTAATTCCCAACCTTCTTCAATATCTAATTTTGTGAAATCAAAAGCTTCTTTTAACATGCAGATCTCCTAATTTAAATTATTTCTTGAAGATCATCAAACCAAGTTATAGGAGCGTGATCATTTGCTTCATCTGTATTAATTATTTTCTTTATTAATGGATTGCAATTCTTATTTCTAATTAAATTGATTGCCTTATCACATATTTCTCTATCTGTCATTGGGTTTTCAGGGTCTCCTTTGGCAGCTGTATTTAATTTATTTAGTGTAATCCCATTATTAAATTTAACTTTTAATGATGCTGAATAATTTTCAGGAAAACTATTTGTCATTTCATTATTAGAGATTAATTTAATTTTACCTCTTATTTTCTTTATCATACTATTTTTCAAAATTTCATCTTCAAAATAATCTTCTAATATATTTTCATACATCAAGGATAATGCACAACAATGTTGTAGTGAAAATTTACCCTCAATAATATTTTGTGGATTATTTTTATCACAAAAATCAATTGCTGTTTGATAAGTTTCTATCTCTATTTTATCTATATTTTCAATTTTGAGGTTTTTATCTTTAATCTCTTTTTTTATATCTAAAGCGACACCAATTACTGGATGACTGTGTCTACATGCTGCCCATGGTTTATTACTAACTTCGTCTATTAAGTGACCATCGTCACTTTTAATTAATTCATAATAATCAACTTTTTTTGAAAACCCCATTAAGAAACCTAATTCACCTTCAATCATGTCTATAGGAGTACAGGCATTATTCTGTGCTAAAAGAGCTGAAGTAATACCAGCTCTTGACGCATTAGCTAGAGCATACTGCTTTGCTTCTCCATCTCCTTTTCTACATTGCCAAACACCTGATGAAGTCATCGTTGAAAGTTGAATTGATCTATTTAAATTTTGAAGTTGTATATCCAATTTATTTTTAAAATTAAGAATATAACTAGAGGCAGCTGCCGCTCCAAATACGCCGCATGTAGCGCTAGAATAAAATATTTTGTAGTGATCTACTCCTAGACATTTTCCCATTCTAATGGCTGTTTCATATCCAATTATTATTGCTCTAAGAAAATTGTATGCGTCAATATTAGTTAAGTTAGAGGCAGCAATTGCAGCCGGTATTATAGTGTCGCCTGGGTGAATAATTGATGTTCTATGTACATCATCAAGTTCTAATATGTTTCCAACAGAGGCGTTTATAAAAGCGCTGTCAAATATATTTAGTTGTTTTCTGCTAAATAAATTAAGGGAATTTCCTTCTGGAAGAATATTTTGTAGTTTATTGAAAGGCTTTGCTTGCCTTGTTCTAGTCCCAGCAATAGAGTATCCAATCCAATCAATAATTTCTAATTTACCCTTTTTAAAAGTCTTTCCAGCAGGTATTTTATTTAATTGATTAAGAAAATCTTCAATCATAGTTAAAATTAACCTTCATTTAT
>CACALC010000017.1:0-47450 GCA_902533225.1 uncultured SAR116 cluster alpha proteobacterium
CCCATGTTATCCCATAATATTAATAATATTAATTAGTAGGTATCAATTTTAATTAATTAAAAATTTAGATCCCAAGCATGTGTGTTATTTATAACTTAAGGTTTTAATATCAATGTTTTTGTCTACTTCACATAATAAGATTGATTTAAAATGTAGAGTTTCTATTCCAGCATCTTTCAGAATGAATCTTGAAAAATTAAAAGAACCCTTAATATTATTTAAAAGTCTCCAATTCCCATGTATTGAAGGCACAACTCTTACAAGAATGCAAAGGTACATCAATGCTATTGATGAATTAGATGCATTATCAGATGATGCATTTCTTTTAAGAATGATGATGGCAGACTCTTTTGAAATAAAATTTGATATCAATGGTAGAGTCGTAATTCCAGATATTCTTATGAGCTTTGCTAGCCTAACTAATAAAGCAGTATTTATGGGTATAGGAGAATCTTTTTATATTTGGTCTCCGTCAGAATATGAAAATCAATACAATAAATCTCAAAAAATTCTTAATGAAAAAGGCCCACCAAAATTAATTTTAAAAAAGAATGAATAATTATTATAATGTCTTATATACCTCAACATATTCCTGTTTTGCTCGATGAAGTTGTAAATGCCTTATCAATAAATAATCATGAATATTACATTGATGCCACTTTTGGATTAGGCGGATATACAAAAGCCATTCTAAATAAAAAGGATTGTAAAGTTATAGCTTTTGATAGAGATCCAGAAGCTAAAATTTTTGCAGAAAAAATTAAAATTGATTTTAAAGATAGATTTTTTTTTAAAAATGCAAAATTCTCTCAATTAGTTAGTCTATTAGATGATTTCAAAATTAAAAAAGTGGCTGGGGTTGTCTTTGATTTAGGTGTATCCAGTCCCCAATTTGATCAAAAGAACAGAGGGTTTTCTCTAAAATTAAACGGTCCACTTGATATGAGAATGTCTAAAGAAGGCCCTACCGCAGAAGAGTTTATAAACCAAGTTGAAGAAAATACTCTTGCAAACATTATTTATGAACTAGGTGAAGAACCTTATTCGAAAAGAATAGCCAAAAACATTATTCTTGAAAGGTCGAAAACTTATATAAAAACAACAGGACAATTAGCAAACATAATAAGAAAATCAATTCCAACATCAAATAAAAAAATAGATGCGGCTACTAAAACTTTTCAAGCAATTCGAATATATTTGAATGATGAAATATCAGAGTTAGAACAAGGATTAATTGCTGCTGAAAAAATACTCCAACCTCAAGGTGTTTTAGCTGCTGTATCCTTCCATTCTATTGAAGATAGAATAATAAAAAAATTCTTTTTAAAATGCGCTAAGAAAGATAATCATTCACGACATCGTCCAGAAACTCCCAATAGAGATAATAGTCTCGAAATCATAACTAAAAAACCAATCTTACCGTCAGAAAATGAAATAAAAATCAACAAAAGGTCTAGATCAGCTAAATTGCGTGTTGCAAAAAGAACATTTTTCCCATCAGTTTTTGGAGAAACAGTATGATTAGATACCCATCTTTTATTATTTTCTTTTTGATAGTTTTTGTAGCGATTTCACTCTATCAAGTAAAATACCTTATAACGCAAAAAGAGCTTGAGCTAGCGATAATTAATAAAAATATAATAAGAACTGAATCTGACTTAAATATTTTAAGGGCAGAACTTAGTTATTTGAAACGTCCTAAAAGGATAGAAAATTTAGCTAAAAATAAATTAGAATTAAGAGAAATTTCTGCACTTGATATCTGGGATTTACAACACTTAGTAGATGTAACAGAATCGATTACTGAAAGTAATATAAAATGAAAGTAATAGAATTTTTACATAATGATTTTTCTATTAAAAATAATTTAAAATTACGCAGAATTAAATTATCAATTTGTAGCGTATTGTTAATTCTTTCTTTTACAATAATTGGCTATAAAACTTTTTCTTTGGCTAATGTAACCAAAGTAAATAAAAATCAAATTTCCAGTAAAAAAAACCAAAGAAGTTTGTTTTTCAAACTAAATCGAGGAAATATATATGGCCGTAATGGGGAGCTTTTGGCAACTACAATAGATGTAAATAGTCTAAATATTAACCCTCAAGAAATTTTAAATAAAAATGAAACAATAAAAAAGCTAAATAAAATATTTCCTGAATTAAAAGAAGAAAGTCTCTGGAAAAAACTAAATACAAAAAAAAGACATATTAATTTGTTGAGAGAGATTTCACCAAAGGAGTATGTCTTATTACTAGAAGAAGGTATTGAAGGAATTAAAATAGAGTCAAAAGGTAAAAGAATTTATCCTAATAATAATTTGGTATCTCATATTTTAGGTGGAACTGATATTGACGGTGAAGGCATCGCTGGAATTGAAAAATCATTTAATGAAAAACTTCTAAATGGTGAAAATATAACTATTTCAATACATAACGGAATTCAATACATAACAGAAAAAATTATGTCAGAACAAATTAAAAAATTTGACGCTGAGGGTGGGGCAGGCATTGTAATGAATGCTAAAAATGGAGAAATTTATGCCATAACATCTCTGCCTGATTATAATGCAAATAATTATAATAATATAAATAATCAAAATTTATTTAATAAAGCAACAAAAGGTATCTATGAGTTAGGTTCAACACTAAAACTTGTAACTGCAGCTATAGCGTTTGAAAGTGATCACGTCAAAGAAAGTGATGTTTTTGACGTTTCTACACCACTGAAAGTATCTTCTAGGACTATAAGAGATTATCATCCATTAAATTATCGTTTAAATATTCCCGAAGTTATAGTTCACTCTAGTAATATTGGTTCAGCCAAAATAGCTAAAAAATTTGGAACTTCAACACAGTTAAAATATTTAAAATCACTTGGCCTAATGGATAAGCTTGATTTAGAAATTCCTGAGTTAGGTAAACCTCAGATTATTAAAGATGGGAGGTTGTTAACTACAATGACAATATCTTATGGACATGGAATTGCTATAACTCCCTTGCACCTTGCATCCGCTACTGCAACTATAGTAAATGATGGTATTAAAATCAAACCAACATTATTAATTTCAAATTCAAAGTTATCAAATAATAAGATTTTTTCGAGTAAAACCTCGAAAAAAATGAAAAGTATAATGCGACTTGTAGTAAGCAGTAAACATGGAACAGCTAAAAAGGCTCAGGCCACAGGATATTTAGTTGGAGGCAAAACGGGAACTGCAGAAAAAGTAAATCAAACTGGTAGATATTCAAAGAAGCAAAATATCGTAGCTTTTACTGCAGCTTATCCTATGGACGATCCTCAATTCGTAATTACCATAATGATTGATAATCCAAAAGGACAGAAATTTTCATTTGGTTACAGAACTGCAGGTTGGGTTGCTGCTCCAGTAATTAAAAGATTAGTGACCAGGATATCACCTATATTGAACATTAAACCCAAAACAAAAGTTTCATCAGATTTTACCAAAGATTTAAATAAATATAAAATTCGCGGTAAGAAAAAGGGAGCAAATTTGTAAAATGCTTTTAAAAGATTTGATTGAAAAAAATAAAATTACAGAAGAATTGTTGAAAAATGTTAATAATAATATTTTATACAATAAAGTCAGGGGTATTTCTTCCAATAGTAAGGAAATTAAAAAAGGTTATATATTCGTTGCAATTAAAGGTAAGAATTTTGATGGAGCTGAATTTATAGCTGAGGCTGAAAAACTTGGTGCATTTTTAATAATAGCAGAGGAGTCTTGTAACAAAAAAGTTCTTTCTATTAAAAAGGGAACGGCCAGACAAATATATACTCTATTACTTTCTTCATTTTACATAAAGCAACCAAAACAAATCATTGGGGTAACTGGAACTAACGGAAAAACATCTACAGTTGAATTTTGCCGCCAATTATGGGCACTAGCAGGGTGGAAGGCTGCTTCCATGGGAACTCTTGGGACAAAGACTGAAACTGCCATAAATAAAGGCGTATATAAAAATGAAGAAGAAAATCTAACAACATTTGAACCCTCTGACTTATATAAAAAATTAAATTTTTTAGTCGAAGAAAAAATTTCCCACCTTGCTCTTGAAGCTTCCTCACACGGCATTGATCAGTATAGATTAGATGGCGTTAATTTTTCAGGAGCTGTATTTACAAACTTATCTCATGATCACCTAGATTATCATGGAAATACTGCAAATTATTTTTCAACTAAAAAAAGACTTTTTACAAAAGTGTTGAAAAATAATTCTGCAATTTCCATTAATATTGACGATATATATGGTAAAAAATTGTATGAAGAATTAAAAGACGATAATCATTTTATTATCACCTTTGGTCAAGATCCTAAAGCAAATATAAAAATTAAATCTGTTGTACAAAACAAACAAAGTATTGACCTAATTCTAGAATTTAAAAAGCAAAGTTTTCAAACCACAATTGGAATGATTGGAAAATTTCAAGTTTATAATGTCGTGGCATCTGCATCTATTTGCATTGCATTAGGTATGGATTCAAACTTAATTTTTAAATCTCTAGGATACCTTAAACCTGCTCGTGGAAGAATGGAGGTTCTCTCAGAAACAAAAAACAAAGCATTAGTAATAATTGATTATGCACATACACCAGCTGCTCTAAAATCTGCACTCAAGTCTATCCAAGAAATAATAGGCAGAGAAAAAATAATAACTTTATTTGGATGCGGAGGAGATAGAGACAAAAACAAACGTAAAATAATGGGAGAAATTGCTAATGAATATTCAGATATAGTAATAGTTACTGACGACAACCCAAGAAATGAAATTCCTTCAAATATTAGAAGGGAAATTTTAAGTGGCTGTCCGAGTGCTACAGAAATTCCTAACAGAGATAAGGCTATTAAATATGCTGTCTCACTGTTAAAAAAAAATGATCTTCTACTTATTGCAGGTAAAGGACATGAGACATTTCAAGCTGTCGGAATAGAAACTCTTCCTTTTGATGATTATACCGTCGCTAAAGAAGCTATTAAAAACATTGATAAATCTGGAATAATAAATTGAAGCCTTTATGGACAAAAAAAGATTTAATGTCGGCTACCAATGCCATAGATCCTTCTTCATATTTCCTCCAAAACTATAATGGGGTTTGTGGAGTGAGCATAGATGATAGAACTATAAATAAAGGAGACTTATTCATAGCCATAATTGGTGATAAATTTGATGGTCACGATTTTATAGAAAATGCAATAAAAAAAGGTGCTTATGGAATAATAGTATCTAATAAAATGCTGGCTAATAAATATAAAGCATTATTGGTAAAAGATACTACAAAAGCTTTAGAGAAAATTGCAAAATTTTCAAGACATAGATTTAAAGGGGTGACTATTGCTATAACTGGTAGTAGCGGAAAAACGAGTACAAAACACCTTTTATCTAATACTTTAAAGAAATTTGGTAAAACTCACCATACACACAAAAATAACAATAATTTAATTGGACTTTCACTTACCTTGTCAAGGCTTCATAATGATTATGATTATTGTGTCTTAGAACTAGGGATGAATAATGCTGGAGAAATTCAGAGATTGACTGAAATTGCACTACCAGATATAGCCCTAATAACAAATATATCCAGTTCTCACATTCAGAATTTTAAAAATGATAAAGAAATTGCAGATGAAAAAAGTGAAATTTTTTCAACCTTAAATGAAAATGGTATAGCTATAATAAATACTGATACATTATGGAGTAAGTATTTAATCAAAAAAGCAAAAAAGGTGTCAGCAAAGATACATTTATTTGGCCACTCTAAATATGCAAATACAAAAATTACTAAATTAGTTGACGAACATGAAGGATCAACAATTTGTTATGACAAAATAAAAAATTGGCATTTAACAAACCTGAATACAACACAAGCATTAAATGCCATAGCGACAATTTCAGTTATTAAAGAATTAAGATTATGTACGGTTACCAGTGAAAAAGTAATTAGTAGAATAAAACCTCTTGCTGGAAGAGGCGAGAAAATAATTATAAATTTTGGTAAAAAAGATAAAACATATGTAATAGATGATAGTTACAATGCAAATCCTGACTCAATGAAAGCTGCTCTTTCTAATTTTTATAAAACAAAATACAAGTTAAACACTTATAAGAGTATTTTAATAATTGGAGATATGCTTGAATTGGGAAAAAATGCAAAAGAAATGCATTTTGAACTTATTCCAATGATAAAAAAAGTAAATCCTGACCTACTTATAACTGTCGGGCCTTATACAAAGAAAATTAGTAATGAATTAAAAGAACTAATTAGTTGCAAATCATATTTAACTTTCTCACCTCTTTTAAAAATAGTAACTGAATTTGTAAAACCTAATCAAATTATTCTTGTAAAAGGTTCAAATGCGATTGGACTATGGAATCTAATTCCAGTTTTTAGAAATATTAATCAGGAGAAACGCAATGTTGCCTGATTTTTTTCTTACTTATACTGAATATTTCCAACCCCTTAATTTATTTAAGTACATTACTTTTAGATCTATTGGAGCTTTGTTAACATCGTTATTAATCAGTTTTATGTTTGGTCCAAAAATTATTGCTTTATTAAAAAAAATGCAAAAGAAAGGGCAACCAATAAGATCTGATGGCCCCAAAAGTCATATAATATTTAAGACTGGCACTCCAACAATGGGTGGTTTGTTAATTGTATTAGCTTTTACTACTTCAACAGTTTTATGGGCAAAGCTAGACAATGCATATATATGGATAATTTTGGGAGTAGCCATTTCTTTTGGATTCATAGGGCTCTTAGATGATTGGATTAAGGTGTCTAAAATGACAAGTAATGGCTTAAAAAGTTATCAAAAAATTATTCCACAGATTTTTATTGCTTTCATTGCAGCTTGGTTTATTTCTGAAAACACTCCTCAAAATTTACAAAATACTTTATCTATCCCGTTTCTTAAAGAAAGCATTTTCTTTCTAGGAATTTTATATATACCATTCACAATTTTAGTGATTGTGGGATCCTCTAACGCAGTAAACTTAACTGACGGCCTAGACGGTTTAGCAATAGTTCCCGTAATGATAGCGGCAAGCTCTTTTGCTATAATAGTTTATTTAACTGGGCATTTAAATTTTTCTAGTTATTTACAAATTAGTTATGTACCCGGTGTTGGCGAAATAGCAGTTTTTCTAGGAGCAATAATTGGTTCAGGGTTAGGTTTCTTATGGTTTAATGCTCCACCAGCTATGGTTTTTATGGGAGATACTGGATCATTGTCTCTTGGTGGAGTTATAGGTGTCAGTGCTTCAGCTTCAAGACATGAGTTAGTTTTAATCATTATTGGTGGTCTGTTTGTATTAGAAACTATATCTGTAATTGTACAAATAGTTTCTTTCAAGCTTACAGGCAAAAGAATATTTAGAATGGCGCCATTACATCATCATTTTGAGCAAAAAGGATGGGCTGAGCCCACCATTGTAATTAGGTTTTGGATAATAGCATTAATTTTGGCTTTAATAGGTCTTTCGACCCTTAAACTTAGGTAAAGATATTGAATAGTATTAGTAATTATAAAAACCAGGATGTTGGAATTTTAGGACTGGGGTTATCTGGTTTAGCTGCTGCAAGAGTTTTGTTAAATTCAAAGGCTAATATTTTTGTTTTTGATGATAAAAAAGAAAAACCGTCTATTATAAAAAAAAGTAATTGGATTAATTACAATTATTGGCCATGGGAAAGTATAAAAACGTTAGTAGTTAGCCCTGGTATACCTATAAATAATAAAGAAAAGCACAGTGCAATAAAGCTTGCTATTGATAACAAAGTAAAAATTATTAACGATATTGACCTGTTTGTAGAAATTTATCCTAAAGCTAGGATAATTGGCATAACGGGT
Organism: uncultured SAR116 cluster alpha proteobacterium; assembly: GCA_902533225.1. GTDB lineage: Bacteria > Pseudomonadota > Alphaproteobacteria > Puniceispirillales > Marisalimonadaceae > Marisalimonas. The sequence continues at coordinate 7,874 of CACALC010000017.1, forward strand.
ACAAATGGAAAGTCAACAACAGCTGCTTTATTATTTCATATTTTAAAATTTAATAAAATTAAAAGTGTTATCTGTGGTAATTTTGGTATCCCTGCATGTTCCATAAAAGACCCTGGAGAAAATGGAGTTATAATTCTTGAATTGTCAAGTTATCAATTAGATGGTGCAAAAAGTTTATCTTTAGATATTGCTACCATTATAAATATAACCTCTGATCATTTAGATTATCATGAGACTTTTGATAGATATGTATCTAGTAAACTAAAAATTATTAATTTTTTAAAAAGAAATGGAATATTTATTTATGATAAAAGTAATAAATTATTAAATAAAATTATTGATGCAAATAAATATAACTCTTTAAAGTTTTTAAGTGTAAATGAAAAGGAAGCAAAAGATTTTATTAATGATAATAATTATTTAAAAGGAAATCATAACGCAATTAACGCTTCAATAGCTATATCAATAGCGAAAAAATTAAATATTAATGATAATAAAATAGAATTAGCAATTAAGCGTTTTGAAGGATTATCCCACAGGATGGAACCTTTATATATTTCTAGCAATTTTAAAATTATTAATGACAGTAAATCAACAAATGGCGAGTCTACGGCTGCTGCATTAGAATCGTTTAGTAACATATTTTGGATAGTGGGTGGAAAACCCAAAAATAATGGGATAGGTCAAGCCAAGAATTTTTTGGATAAAGTTGTAGAGGCTTTTTTAATAGGAAATTCAACAAAGTATTTTTCAGAAGAGATTTTAAAATTTAATGAAAACATTCCAATAAATGAATGTATCACATTAGAAAAGGCAACAATACTAGCCATTAAAAAAAGTAAAATGTCGAAATTAAAAAATTATGTAATTTTATTATCTCCTTCAGCAGCAAGTTTTGATCAATTTAAAAGTTTTGAAGATCGAGGTAATCAATTTAAAAAAATTATAAGCCAGCAAATTGAAAAAGGTATAGTCTAAATGAAAATAACACGTTCAGATAGATCTAATATAGCACTTTGGTGGTGGACAATAGACAGATATATGCTGACATGTTTTTTTACTTTAATAATTTTTGGTATATTTTTAGTTATGGCTTCAAGTCAACATTTAGCTGAAAGCCTTAATATATCGTCACATCATTTTACAATTAGACATTTATTATTCGGATCACTAAGTATTCCAATTATAATATTTTTCTCAATTTTGAATGAAAAACAAATTAAGATTTTTTGCATATTAGGGCTTCTTATTTGTATTAGTTTATTACTATTTATTTTGATTGGAGGAGAGAGGATAAAAGGTGCTCAAAGATGGTTTTATATTGGAGGTTTTAGCTTTCAACCAAGTGAAGTATGTAAACCATTTTTTGTAATATTTAATGCATGGATTTTAAGTCTGTGGGTTGAAAAATCAATGTCTACAGCTTGGATGTGGTCAATTACTTCAATAATAATCATATCAACTCTTTTATTACTACAGCCAGATTTAGGTATGACACTAATTATGATTTTCACTTGGGGTTTCCAACTGTTTGTTACTGGAATACCTCTTATGATTATTTTACTTCTTATATTAGCATTTCCAATATTTATGATATTTGCTTACCAAAATTTTACCCATGTTAAAATAAGAATTGATAACTTTATTGAAGGCAAAGCATATCAAGTTTCAAAGTCACTACAGTCATTTGAGTCAGGTGGTTTTTGGGGGAAAGGTCCAGGAGAAGGTTTTTACAAAAAGTCTTTGCCAGATGCACATTCTGATTTTGTTTTTGCAGTAGCTGCTGAAGAGTATGGTGTTTTAATATGTTGTGTAATTATAACAATATACTGTTTAATTATATTAAGATCATTTTTGTATACTCTAAAAATTAATAATTTGTTTTTTGTTCTTTCCATAAGTGGCCTTGCTTTTCAATTTGGCTTTCAATCATTAATACATTTGGCAAGTAACACAGATCTTATTCCCACTAAAGGTATGACCCTACCTTTTCTGTCCTATGGTGGATCGTCAATTTTGGCATCAGCTATTACAGCTGGAATTCTTTTGTCTTTAACAAGGAAAAATATTTCATTTGAAAATTTAAGTGAAAAACTTTACGAGAATAAAAATAATGAATAACAGAATTCATAAAAATACTATAATAATAGCTGCCGGTGGAACGGGTGGTCATATCTTCCCATCATTATCGATAATTAATCAAATTCAAAATTATTCATTTATTATCATTACGGATGAAAGAGGTGAAAGTTATTTTAACAATTTTTTTGTTAATAAAGGAATAAATTTTAAGATATTTACTCATAAATTATCAAGTCCAAGCAATAAGTTTATTACAAATAAATTAAAATCATTGTTTCAAATTTTTATATCAATTTTAAAATCAATTTTGTTAATAATTCACTACAAACCCGATGCTATAATTGGTTTTGGTGGTTATCCATCATTTGCCCCAATAATAGCTGCTAAAATTTTTAGGGTTCCATCAATAATTCATGAACAGAATACTGTTATAGGAAGAGCCAACAAGTTTCTTAGTAAGATAACTAATATTTTGGCTCTATCTTTTATAGATATTGACAATATTCAAGAAAATAAGAGGTCTATTTACACCGGTAATCCCGTTAGACAAGAATTTTACAAAATTGGAAAGATTAAATACTTACCACCTGCAAAAAAGAATTTTTTTTATATCTTAATATGTGGTGGAAGTCTTGGATCAAAGTTTTTTTCGGAATACTTACCTTCAATTATTTGTTCTCTTCCTAGAGGTATGAAAGAAAAAATAAAAATAATTCAGCAAGTTAGAAAAGAAGATCTAAAGTTAGTTCGTAAAAATTATAAACTTAATAAAATTGATGCTGAAATATCTATTTTCTTTAAAGATGTCTCGGAAAAATTTAAAATTTCTCATTTGATTATCACTCGATCAGGTGGTTCGAGTGTTGCTGAAGTTTTAGCATCTAATAGGCCTGTAATATTCATTCCTTTACCGACCTCATTAGATAATCATCAATATGAAAATGCAAGATTTCTTGAAAGAAATAAGGGTGGCTGGTTAATTGATCAAAATAATAAAACTATCAGTGAACTAGAAAGGTTAATAAAGCATCTTTTACAAAACCCACAAAACCTTGTTGAAGCGAGTAGTCAATTAAGAAAACTGGCAAATAGGCTTGAAAAATTAAGAAATAATAAAACACCTACAGAGTTTTTATCTGAATGTATTTTAAAATTAATAAATGATAAAAAAAAGGTTGTTCCTACAATATGTTAAAAAGTCCCGAAAATTTAGGAGTTATTCACTTTATTGGTATTGGTGGAATTGGAATGAGCGGAATAGCTGAAATTCTGTTTCAATCTGGATATAATGTTCAAGGAAGTGATATAACTGATGGCAATAACACCAATAGACTAAAAAAGCTTGGAATTAAGGTTTATATAGGACAAAAAAAGTCAAATATCCTTAATGCAAAATTAGTTGTTGTATCAACAGCAATCTCTCCAAAAAATATAGAATATATGACAGCAAAAAAAATGTTCCTACCAGTTGTACATAGATCTGAAATGCTGGGTGAATTAATGCGCCTTAAGCAATCAATTGCAATAGCTGGTACTCATGGCAAAACTACTACTACTTCACTGATAGCTAAGATGATTGAAGAAAATGGAATGGATCCGACAATTATAAATGGAGGTATTATTTCTTCACTAGATAGTAATGCAAAACTTGGAAACGGTGAATGGATGGTTGTAGAAGCTGATGAGAGTGATGGCAGCTTTGCAAAATTAAATCCAACAGTTGCAATAATTACAAACATTGACTTAGAGCACCTTGATTATCATAAATCAGAAGAAAATTTAGAAAGAGCATTCTTGCATTTTGTATCATCGATACCATTTTACGGATTTGTTTGTCTTTGCATAGATAACCCACGAACACAAAAATTAATTTCAAAACTAGAAAATAAGAGAGTTATCACATATGGCTTGTCTGCTAATGCTGACATTAGAGCAACAAATATTTCGTATAAAGAAAACAAAATGTTTTTTTTGTTAAATATCTCAAACCTAAAAGGTCATAATTATAAAAATTATGAAATAGAGTTTTCTATGATTGGATTACACAATATTCAAAATGCACTTGCGAGTATAGCTGTAGGAATTGAGCTAGATATTCCAATTAAAAAAATTAAGAAAACATTGAAAACCTTTACAGGTATTCAAAGACGTTTTCAAAAAGTTGGAAATTTTAATAACACATGTATAATAGATGATTATGGACATCATCCCGTTGAAATAAGTGCCGCACTTGCTGCAGCTAGGCTTATTACGCCCAAACATAAAATTATAAGTGTTTTTCAGCCTCATCGTTATAGTAGATTAAGAGATTTGTTTAACGATTTCTGTAGTTGTTTTAATGATGCTGATCATGTTTTACTTCTTGATGTCTTTTCTGCTGGTGAAGAGCCAATTACTAATTTTAAAAGTACTGATTTAGAAGTTGGTTTATCCAACTATGGTCATAAAAATGTATCATACATTAAAGATCAAAAAACCCTAATGAGAACACTATTAAAAATTGTCAACCCAAATGATTTAATAATCTGTCTTGGTGCTGGATCAATAACTAAAATTGCAAAGAAACTAGAAGATAATTTATATTATGAATGTAAAAGTATTTAAAAATAGATTTAACAAGTGTATTAAATTAGACCATAAATTATCCAAATTTAGTTGGTTCGGTGTGGGCGGTAACGCAGAAATACTTTTTATACCAGAAAATGAAAAAAGTCTGATATTTTTCTTAAAAAACAAACCTCATGAATATAAAGTTTTAGCAATTGGAGCCGGATCAAACCTATTAATCCGGGATAAAGGGGTAAATGGAATTGTATTAGTTACAAAAAAATTAAAAAATATTAGCATTGATAATAACGGTATCATTTCAGCTCAAGCAGGAGCTACAGACGCAGAAGTTGCAAGATTTGCAAGAGATTGTGAAAGAACTGGTCTAGAATTTTTACTTGGTATACCTGGAACTATTGGAGGGGGTATCAAGATGAATTCTGGAGCATTTGGCTCAGAGTTTAAGGATATTTTAATAGATGTAACAGCAATCAATCTTTCTGGGGAATTCCGAGTTTTTTCTGTGAAAGAATTAGAAATGGAATATAGAAAAATTGGAATAAGTAATGATTGGATTTTTTGTAAAGCTCGTTTCAAAAGTACAAGTGATAATAAACAAAACATAGAGGCAAAAATGAAGCACATCCTTCATTTAAGAAAAATAGCCCAACCTACTGGTGTAAAAACAGGTGGTAGCACATTTAAAAATCCTATTGGTCACAAAGCATGGAAGCTTATAGATCAGGCTGGTTGCAGAGGTTTAAAAGTTGGTGATGCAATGATTTCAGATAAACATTGTAATTTTATTATTAATTTAAAGAATTCTTCCGCTCAACAAATTGAAGAATTAGGAGAAAAAGTACAATCTAAAGTTTTTCAAACTTCTGGAATTAGACTGAGTTGGGAACTACAAAGAGTTGGTGTTAAATGAGAATAATAGATAACATGCACGTTTTATTATTAAAAGGAGGCCATGGTTCAGAGAGAGAAGTGTCTCTTAAATCAGCTGAAGCGTGTTCTAAAGCTATAAAAGAAAATGGACTTAAAGTAACTGAAATTGACATCAGTGAAACAAATTTAAATGATTTAATAAACATAAAAGCTGATGTTTGTTTTAATGCATTACACGGCAGTTCTGGTGAGAATGGTTCTATTCAAGGATTATTAAATTTATTAAAAATACCTTATACACATTCAGGAGTAACAGCTTCAGCAATTGCTATGAACAAAATTTATTTTAAAAGATTAGTAATAAATGCAACAGAAAATTCAAATGATCCAATAAATTTTCCTAAAACATTAGAAATCTTACCTGATAGAAGTATAGATTTCAAAAATCATTGTGGAGCTTTTGTCGTCAAGCCTACAAATGGGGGTAGCTCAGTTGGTGTTGAAATTATTAAAGAAGGAAATCAAGTCCCAATAATAAATAGTGCCACTTCTTACAATCTAATGGCAGAAGAGTATGTTGGCTCTAAAGAACTCACTGTGACAGTTTTGCAAGAACAACCGTTATGTGTAACTGAAATTAAAGCAGGTCAAGATAAAGATTTTTACAACTATGAAGCTAAATATGAAAAAAATGGATCAATACACGATATACCAGCAAAAATTTCAAAGAACACATATAACCAAGCTATGTCATGGGCACTAAGGGTACATCAAATTATTGGTTGCAAGGGTATTTCAAGAAGTGATTTTAGGTATGATGATGAAAATGACAAATTATATATGCTGGAAATTAATACACAACCTGGAATGACAGAAACTTCTTTATCCCCAGAACAAGCAATGTTTTGCAATATAACCTTAAAAAATATGGTTAAGATTATTATTGAGGAGGCGTCTTACGAATGTTAAGATTAAAACTCAATAAGAAAAATCTGGTAAAAGCAAAATTTTATGGTTTTGAAACTGAAAAGTTAATGAGGCTAATAAATTTATCGTTTTTGTTATTGTTTATATTATGCTTTTGTTGGTTATTTTTTTTAGATAATTTAAGTAAAGATTACATAATAAATAAATTAAAACCGTCTAATCAATTTCTTATCAATAATGGCTTTAAAATAGAAAATATTTTAATTACAGGAACACGAAATTTATCTAATAATTATATTAAAAACATCATAGAAATATATAAAGATGGAAGTATTTTCAATATTGATCTTTCTTCAATATATAATAAAATTAAACAAAATAGCTGGGTTAAAGAAGTTTCTGTTGAGAGAGTTCTACCTAATATAATTAAAATTAAAATTTTAGAAAATCAACCCATTGCAATTTGGCAGAACAAAACAAATAACAAGCTTATAACCGCAAATGGTGACATAATTTTTGATGGAAATGTTAATGATTTTAAAAATGATTTTCCAATAATTAAAGGAAACAAGTCAAAAGAAAACATATCCTCCATATTGGAAATATTGGAAACTAATCAAAATTTTTATGAGAATATTTGGTCACTAACATTCATAAATGAAAGAAGATGGGACTTACATTTTAATCAAGGATTAGTTGTACGATTGCCATCGAAAGATATAAAAAAGGCATGGGAAAAAATCATTAAACTTCAAAAAAATTATAATATTTTAAATCTTAAGCTTACAGAAATTGACCTTAGAAACCCAAAACAAATACTTGGTAAAATTAATTTTGACAAAAAGGCTATTTTTAAAAGGAAATATCTATGACAGTGATGAATAACATAAAAAGATCAAATGATATATTTACTGTTATTGATATTGGAAACACTAAAGTGTCCTCATTAATAGGTTCATCTGCTAAAAATAATGATATACAGGTTAAAGTATTAGGCTTTGGACAACATGCATCTTTAGGAATTACTAACGGTATTGTTACAGATATGAAAGAGATAGCTAATTCAATTGCTAAAGCAGTTGAAGGAGCTGAAACTATGGCTGGTTTCCCTATTAATAAAGTCACATGCAGCCTTTCTGGTGGGAGACCAATCACAAAGGTAACACGAAATGAATTAAAAATTGAAAATGGTCAAGTTATGAAAAGTGATTTAGCCAAAATCGAAAAAATGAATAAACCAAAACCAATTGACAATTATAAACTTTTATCATCTTCAGTAATTAAATATTATATCGACAATAATACACCAGTAGATAATCCAATAGGGATTCATACAGATAATTTATTGGTTGAAATAAGTAATATATATGGACAAGAAGGTGTAATTAAAAATATTTCTAGTGCTATAGATTTATGTCATTTAACTATTGATAAATTTACTATATGTCCAGAAGCTTCAGGTATCTCAACACTTATTGAAGAAGAAAGAATGAATGGAGCAATTGTCATTGATCTTGGCGGAAACATGACAAGTATTGGTGTGTTTATTAACAATAAAATAATTTTTTCTGATTCTATTCCAATTGGAGGTATTCATATTACTAGTGATATAGTACGTGGATTAGGCGTAAAAGCAGAAGATGCTGAAAAAATTAAGATTTTGTACGGATCAGCAATTTCAAATGAAACTGACGAATATACAAAAATTGATGTCCCAATTATTTCTGATGAAGGTGCAATTATAAATCAAAAAATACCTAAAGCCATGTTAACCGCAATAATAAAGCCGAGGATTGACGAAATTTTTGAACTTGTGAAAGAAAGGCTGAGTTTCTTAAAATTTAGAAATAGTGGAATTAATAAAGTCGTTTTGTGTGGTGGAGGAGCTAATCTAAACAATATTAGAGAACATGCGTCATTTTTCTTAAATATAAATGTCAGAATTGGACGACCAATCGGGCTTATAGATATACCTGAAATTGTACATACCCCAACTTTTTCGTGCTTGACTGGATTATTAATTAAAAGTTTGCAACATGATAAAAGACTGATTTCAAATAATTTAAATTTAGGTTTATCCAATTATTTTGGAAGAATTGGCGATTGGCTTGACAAGAATTTATAAAAACATAGTTAACTAATTATAAACCAAGGAGTAAAAAAATGACACTTAATCTTACTATTCCAGAAAATATAAACGACGCTAAGCCAAAAATTTCGGTAATTGGTATTGGAGGAGCTGGTGGTAATGCCATCAATACCATGATAAATGCAAATATTAATAATATAGATTTTATTGCAGCAAATACTGACGGACAAGCTTTGTCTAGAAGCTTAACTACAAGACAAATTCAACTTGGTAAAAATACAACATTAGGTCTAGGGGCAGGTTCAGATTCTGAGACTGGTAGGAAAGCCGCAGAGGAATCAATTGAAGAAATTATTTCAGAGTTAGGTGATGTTAATATGTTATTTATTACAACTGGGATGGGAGGAGGCACGGGCTCAGGCGCTGCACCTGTAATTGCCAAGACCGCAAGAGAAAAAGGCATATTGACAGTAGCCGTGGTTACTAAACCTTTTGACTTTGAAGGGAAAAAACGAATGGAGGTTGCAGAAAATGGATTAGCTTTATTAAAAGAAAATGTTGATACGTTAATAGTTATTCCAAATCAAAATCTCTTTAAAATAGCAAATGAAAAAACTACTTTTGCCGAAGCTTTTAAAATGGCAGATGATGTCCTTTACCAAGGTGTTTGTGGCATAACAAATTTAATAACAAACCCTGGAATGATTAATTTAGATTTTGCAGATATTAAAACAGTCATGGGAAATATGGGTAAAGCAATGATGGGAACTGGCGAAAGTTCTGGTGAAGAACGGGCTAAAAATGCTGCTCAATCAGCTCTTAACAATCCTCTATTAGACGATAGTAATATAAAAGGTGCTAAATCTATATTACTAAATATTCAAGGTGGACCAGATATGGCTTTGTTCGAAGTTGATGAGGCAGCTAGTAAAATAAGAAATGAGGTTGACGAAAATGCTAATATTATTTTTGGATCATCAATAGATAATAGCTTAGAGGGAATTATTAAGGTTTCAGTTGTTGCTACTGGTATAAATTATACAAAACTAGAAAATACTGAAACCTATCCTTATGAAAATGACAAAGAAATTATACAAGCAACACAGATTAATACTAATAAAATAGATGATCTTAAACTAGAAATTGAAAATAATTCCACTAATGAATATTCTGATGAACTAGAGGAAGGGCCAAACAATCAGATAGATTTAGAGACTCAAATAAACCAATTAGATGCTGACCAAAATTTTCAAAAAGATGAAAAAGACTTGCATAATGAATTACATAAATCTGATTTATCTTCGTTAAAAGTAAGTAGTGAAGAATTAAATGATATTTTAGATCATAAACCTAATAATCAATTTACAGAACCTAAACCTAAAACATTATTTAATCGTTTTTCATCATTCTTCAGTAATGAGAAACCTGATGAAAAAAAATTAGAGCCAAGCTTAAATATAAAAAGTGAAACTTTATCAGACGAAAAAATTTCAAATTTAAGTATTACAGAAGAAAACATTACAGAAATCTCAGCGAAAACTAATAATTTTGATTTGTTTAGTAACAAAGATGAAACTATGCTTGACAATAATCAAATCAATCTTACAGAGATAGAGCAAGAGCCTAAGGAAGTTGATGAAAAAGTACTTGAAATTCCAGCCTTTCTTAGAAGACAGGCTAATTAGTTTGGATTGAAATATTTTGTAATTATATGTGATTTGTAATTTATTCCGAACAGTTTAAAAATAAACTCAGGATATATATTATGAATTACATTAATAACTTTACTAAATTTAAAAACTCCAGACAATTTACTTTGAATAAGATAATAAATTTTTCTGGCGTTGGAGTTCATAACGGCAGAGCTGTATCCATGAGTGTTGAGCCAGCTGATATAAACACAGGTATTGTTTTTATAAGGACTGATATAAAAACTAATAACATAATTAAAGCAGTTATTGACAACATTTTTGATTCAAATCTATGTACTAAAATAAAAAACAAGCACGATGTTTCTGTTTCAACAATAGAACATCTCATGGCCGCTTTGAATGCTTTAAGTATTGATAATGCTATAATTAAGATTAATAATTCCGAGTTACCTGCATTAGATGGAAGTTCTTATGAGTACGTAAAAAAAATGCTTAAATCAGGAATTAAATCACAGTCTGCGAATAAGAGTTATATAAGAGTTTTAAGAAAAATTAGGGTAAATGACGGTAAAAGGTATATATCTATATCCCCATCCAATGAATTAACAATAAATATATCCATTGATTACCCAGACACAATTATCGGTAATTCTAAATTTTATTATCCTCATTCAAGAGAGAACTTTATAAACCAACTATCTGAAGCTAGAACATACGCTTTTTTTGAAGATATTGAAAAAATGAGAATTGCTGGTCTTGCTATAGGTGGCAACCTCAATAACGCTTTAGTAGTTGATAAGTTTAAGGTATTAAATCCAGATGGGTTAAGGTTTGAAAAAGAATTTGTTAAACATAAAACATTAGACTGTATAGGTGACTTCTATTTATTAGGGATGCAATTAGTTGGAGAAGTTAATTGTTTTGCTCCTGGTCATAAACTTAATCAAATGTTTGTTAAAGAAATTCTGAAAGATAAAAAAAATTATGTAATAGAAAAAGCAATGGTTAGCGAATACCCCGAAAAAATTTATAATGTTTTAGCTAAAAATAATTCTGCCAAAAATATAAATAACGTCGCTTGATTTAAATAATTAATAATCAACATTTTTTTTAATATACAAATCCATTTATAAATAATAAAACTACTGAATATTTTATTAATAACTGGAAATTATTGGATGAAATACACAAGAAATAATTACATAATTTCAATAAAATTACTTATTATTTTAATTTTATTAATAAATTGTAGTTCAAATAAAAAAGATAATATAACGATTATATCAAGTGATATAGAAACCTATAAAAGTGGATTATCGTCTCTACAAGACAGTGATTATAGCAAGGCTGTTAAAGAATTTGATAAACTATATATAAACCATCCTTTTTCATCACTAGCTAAAAAATCAGAAATAATGACTGCGTACTCACTATATCAAAATAATGAGATAAACAAATCTATAAGTAAGTTAAAAACCTTTAATGAAATGAACCCAAAAGATGAATTTTCTGACTATGCTCATTATCTTTTAGCAATGTGTTATTATATACAAATTTCAAATCAAGGCAGAGATCCAAGTTTGTCCTTAAAAGCTCTAAACTCGTTCAAGCTTATAACAACAAAATATCCTAATAGTAAGTATGCAAAAGACTCAAAATTAAAAATCCAATTTATCAAAAATTCTTTAGCAATAAATGAGTTAAATATTGGAAAATTTTATTTGAAAAAAAATGCACCTGCTAGTTCAATAAAAAGATTTAAAACAATTTTACAAAAATATCAAAATAGTTCAGTGATTCCAGAAACTTTGTACAGACTAACTGAAGCTCTATTAATGATAGGACTTAAGAAAGAAGCTATAAAAAGTAATGCTATCTTAAAATATAATTTTCCTAACAATGAATGGAGTGATTTAAGCAAGGACATTCTTTCTAATACTTCATCAACTGGTGAAAAAGAAAGTTTCGCTTCTTCCATAAAAAACTATTTCGTTACAATTTTTGACTAATTAAATGCTAAAAGAATTAATAATTAAAAATATAGTTCTTATAAAATACCTTAATATTGAATTTAATAAAGGTCTTTCTGTATTGACTGGAGAAACAGGTACTGGAAAATCAATTCTTCTTGATAGCTTAGGACTGATTTTAGGTAATAGAGTTGATTTTAATTTAATTAGAAAAGGTGAAAATGAAGCTTCAGTTACTGCGCTCTTTGAAATTCACAATAATCACACTGCAACTCAAATGTTGAATAAATATAATATTGTATTTGAAAAGGAACTTTTAATAAGACGTCAAATCAATTCTAATGGGAAATCTAAATGTTTCGTCAATGATATATTGATAACTCGTAACGCTTTGTCTGAAATAACTGAATGCTTAGTTGAATTACAAGGTCAATTTGAAGATCGAGGACTTTCAAATATTAAAACACATTTATCACTTTTAGACATATATTCAAATCACAATCATTTGATTGAGAGAACAAATAAATCTTTTAATAAACTAAAAGAATTGAAGAAAGAAATTGCTGAAACAAAAATCCATGAAAAAGCAACTACTGATAATATTGAGTGGGTTAAAGAGTCATTTGATCAATTAGAAACATTAGACCCTAAATTAGGTGAAGAACTGAAGTTGAACCAAACCAAGTTATTTTTAAATAACCGTGAAAAAATTTTTATAGCTATTAATCAATCAAAAACAATTATAGATGATGAACTAGGAATTGAAGATTTAATTAACAAACTTTATAAAACGTTTGATAATGTTAAATCAATTGATCGTTTAAATATTAATCAGGCAGTTGAAATTATAGACAGAATTAAAGTTGATATTGAAGAATTAAAATCCATTGTAAATAGTGAAGCCAGTGAAGTAAGTGAAGACACTCAAAACTTAGAATTAGTAAATGATCGACTACATGAGTTAAGATCACAAGCACGTAAACATAATTGTAATATTGATGATCTTATAAGGATAAAAAAGGAACTTAAATTACAAATAGATCAAAATGATAATAATAAATTTAAGATTGATGAACTTCAAAAAAAATATGAAGAATTAAAAATTAGGTTTGTTGCAAATAGTAAGTTACTATCTGAAAGCAGACGCAAATCCGCAATATATTTATCTAAAAAAATAAATAATGAATTACCCCATCTAAAGTTAGAAAATGCAAATTTTAAAGTTAAATTTGAAGAATTGGAATTAGATAACGCAACTGAAATAGGTATGGATAGAGTAATCTTTTTAGCATCAACTAATTCTGGTGCGGATGCTCTCCCAATTAATAAAATTGCATCTGGAGGAGAATTATCAAGGTTTTTGTTAGCAATAAAAGTAGTTCTTGAAACTATGGTACATCAAAGAACAATAATTTTTGATGAAATTGACTCAGGTATTGGAGGAGCCGCTGCAAATGCTGTAGGTAATAGACTGGCTAAATTAGGAAATAATTATCAAACTATGGTAGTAACGCATTCTCCACAAGTTACCTCTAAAGGGCATTATCATTATCTTGTGCAAAAAAATAATATTAATAACAATATTACAACAAATGTCACTCAATTAAATGAAACTGAAAGAGTTGAGGAAATTGCAAGAATGGTTTCAGGAAGCGTCATTACTAATGAAGCTAGGGAAGCAGCCTCTAAATTATTAAATACTTGAAAATATGAATATAGAAATTCTTAATAAATTAAAATTACTAAAAGATAAAATTAATTATCATAATTTTAGGTACCACACCAAAGATGATCCTGAAATCTCAGACTTTCAATTTGATGAGCTTTGCAAACAATATGATAATATAATTTCATCTAACCCTGCATTTAATTTTTTAGAGCGTAAAACTGTTGGTAATAAAATTTCTAATAAATTTCAAAAGTACCATCATCAAAAACCTATGGGTTCTCTAGTGAACGCTTTTTCATTTGAAGATATTAACGATTTTATTGAAAGAACTTATAAGTTTTTATCACTAAAAAAAGAATTTTTATTGGAATATACGTGTGAACCTAAGATTGATGGTTTATCAATATCCCTTCTTTATCTAAATGGAGACTTGTTGAATGCGGTAACACGAGGTGATGGTAATGTTGGAGAAATAGTTACAGAAAACGTTAAAACTATAAGTGACATACCACATAAATTAACAGGAAAATATCCTAAATTCATAGAGATTAGAGGTGAAATTTTTATGAAAAAAACTCACTTCGAAGAACTTAATAAGCTACAAATTGAAAATAATTGCAAAATTTTTGCTAATTCTAGAAACGCTGCAGCAGGCTCCATACGTCAGAAGGACGTTAATATTGTAAAACAACGTAAATTGAATTTTTTGGCGTTTACAATTGGTGAATATACTGAAGATTTTAAATTTGATACCCAAATTGATCTTTTGAGAAGATTTAAAGAAATGGGCTTAATTACAAACGAAGAAAACTACTTAGCTCGTAATATCAATGACATAAAAGAATTTTACAAAAAGATTTTATTAAAAAGAAATAATTTAGATTATGAAATTGATGGATTGGTTTATAAGGTTAATAGTAAAACTCTCCAAGAAAGATTAGGAAATTTGGCTAGAGCTCCGAGATGGGCTATTGCTCACAAGCTTCCAGCTGAAATAGTAGAAACAATTCTTGTCAGTATAGAGACTCAAGTAGGTAGAACAGGAGCCCTAACTCCTGTAGGTAGATTAGAACCCATAAGAGTTGGTGGTGTGTTAGTATCAAATGTTTCATTACACAATGAAGATGAAATTTTCAGAAAGGACATACGTATCGGTGATACAATAAAAATACAACGTGCTGGAGATGTAATTCCACAAGTTTTAGGAGTTGTAAAAGAAAAGAGAGTTAAAGATTCAAATATTTATTCTGTTCCTAAGCATTGTCCATCATGTAATAGCATTACCTTTAAGCCAGAAGGCGAAGCAATTAGAAGATGTTTGGCTGGTATTAATTGTCCAGCACAAACCGTTGAAAAACTAAAACATTTTGTTTCAAAAAATGCTTTTAATATTGATGGTTTGGGAGAAAAATTGATAGAGATGCTTTTCAAGGAAGATATTATTAGAGATTTTGCAGATATTTTTGCTATTAAAAAACATAAAGACAAACTAGAAGGAAAAGTAGGATTAGGGAAATTATCAGTATCTAATCTATTAAATTCTATTGAATCAAAGAGAAAAATTACATTTGACAAGTTAATTTATGCACTTGGAATTAGGCAAGTTGGTGAAACAAATTCTAAATTATTAGCCTTACATTATAATACATTTGAAAACTTTCGTATTGAGATGGTAAAAGCGTTGGACAAGACATCGAATTCTTTTCAAGAACTTGTTTCGATAGATCAAATAGGAGAAGGCATTGCTGAAGATTTAGTTTTATATTTTAATACAGATGCTAATCTAATCATCTTTGAAAAAATTTTAAATTATATAACTATTGAAAATATTAAAAAAAAATCTGTTGTATCTCCATACACAGATAAAGTTATAGTTTTAACGGGTGCTTTAAATAATATGAGTCGTGATGAGGCAAAGCAAACTCTTCAAAATTTAGGTGCCAAAGTTAGCAGCACAGTATCTAAAAATACTGATTTTTTAATTATTGGTGATCAACCTGGAAGTAAAGCTAAAAAAGCTAAAGAACTAAATATACCAATAGTAAGTGAGGAAGAACTGGTTGGAATAATTCAGAAATTTAATGATTAAATTTGCCTAGTTTTTCTCTTTAAAAAATTTAGTAACTCTTTATTATCTGTTTCAATAAATTTTACTAAATTTTCATAAACCTTTTTATGGTATTCATTAACCCAGTCAATTTCAAATTTTGTAAGCATTTTTTTGTTAATAAGTTTTGTTTCTAAAGGTACTCTAGTTAAATTCTGAAAATGTAAAAAATTTTCCTTCGATTTATTTATATTGTATTTTGAAACAACTTCTAAATTTTCAATTCTAATACCATATTTTCCATTTTTATAATAACCAGGTTCATTAGAAATAACCATTCCACTTTCAATAGTACAATCCGATGTTTTTGAAATAGATATAGGCCCTTCATGTACGCTTAAAACACTTCCAACTCCGTGACCAGTGCCATGGGCATAATCTTTACCTTTTGACCAAAGTGCTATTCTAGCCAATACATCTAAATCTCTTCCTTTAATATTATTAGGAAAAATTGCTGATGCGATAGCAATATGTCCTTTTAAAACTAATGTATAATTCTCAATCATCTCAGTCTCCGCCTCTCCTACTAAAAGAGTGCGGGTCGTATCTGTTGTGCCATCAAGATAATGAGCACCTGTATCTATTAAATATAAACCATCTCTATTAATTTTTCTATTAGATGAGTTGTCAGCTTTATAATGAATAATGGCACCATTATTTCCAAAAGCTGATATTGTTGAAAAGCTTTCACACACAAATGTTTTTTCTAATGACCGAATTTCAAGAAGCTTTTCAGATACTTCAATTTCTGAAAGTTTTTTAAAATTTACATTTTTTTCAAACCAAAATAATAAATTCAATATTGCAAAACCATCTTTTAAATGAGCATTTTTAAAGCCCCTTAACTCACAAGGATTTTTTTTAGTTTTAAATTGGTCTACTGGACATGATATTGATTTATAATTTAATTTAATATTGACTAAAAGATTATGAACCTTCATTGGAAGAGTTTTTGCATCTATTAGAAAATTTTTATTTTTAGAATTTTCTAAAAAATTACTTAAATATTCAAAATTACAAATATGAATGTTTTTTTCTTTTTTTATGCTATTTTGAAATAAGTTATTATCAGTAAATATATGTATAGCTTTCTGTTTTGAAACTATACAAAAAGATCTTGAAATTGGAGTATGTTTCAGATCTCTTCCTCTAATATTCAATAACCACGAAAGACCTGTAGGGTTAAATAAAATATAAAAATCACAATTATTGTCTTTAATAACTTTTGTTAAACGGTTTATTTTTGAGCTAACTGTCTCTCCCGTATATTCTATTGGAAGTTTAAATAATTCTTTATTAGTTTTGACCGGTTTATTTAACCATATTTCGTCAATTATATTTTTGTTTATAAACTCAAGACTTATTTTTGTTTCTTTAATAACATCTTGAAGAAACTCATGTTCACTTAAAGTTAATAACCAAGGATCAATAACCACTTTTTTGAGAATATTTTTATTTTTATTTAAAAATAAACAAACTTGCTTAAATCCACCGTTAAATGTGTTGAAATATTTAGAGTTAACCTCTTTGTTTAATTGTAGTTGATAACGTCCATCACTAAAAATAGCTGATTTTATTTTAGATTTTGCCGATATAATTGCATATCCAGCTGAGCCAGAAAAATTTGAAATAAATTTTAAACGCTCTTCATTTTCTGGGACCTCTTCACCAGCATACATGTCACACCTAGGAACCAAGAAAGCATCCCACTTTCTACTTTTCATCTTATCTATTAATAATTTTAGATTTTTTTCCAAATACAATACCTTTTTTATTGGTTACTGATCAATATGATTGAACCCCAACCATTTAAACTAAATATTTTTTTTTCTTTAAATCCATATTTATTATACCAGTTTATAATATAGGGAATTTGCTCATTTAAAAGACCAGAAAGTATTAAAAAAGAATTGGGCTTTATAATAAAACTATATAAAGGTGCTAATTTTTTTAAAGGACCAAATAAGATATTTGCAAAAACCAAATCATAAAATTGTTTTTTTGTGTACTTATTCGAATGGTAAGAATTAGTCAAGTAAACTTTGTTTAATACAATGTTATTTAATTTAAGATTTTCTTTTGTTAACATCACAGCATTTTTATCTATATCAACAAAAGTTACCTTACTTTTTTTAAATATCTTTTTTGAGGATATTCCCAGTATACCTGTCCCACATCCATAATCTAAAATTTGGTTTGATTTAGTAAATCTAGATATAAAAGATAAAGCTTTTAAACAACATTTAGTAGTTTCGTGAGATCCAGTTCCAAATGCAGTAGAAGCATCTATTTTTATTGGAATTTTACTTGCTGAACAATTTTTTTTATTATGTGACCCGTAGATATAAAAGTTATCAATATTAATTATTGGGAAAGATTTTCTGTTGTGTTTAAGCCAATTCTTTTGTGAGATCTCTCTTACAATAAGTCTATTGGAATATTTGTCTTTTCTTGAATGATGATAAAAAAAATATTCTGTTGTTTTTAACTCTTTAGCGAGATAATTTAATTTACGACAGATATTATTAATATCAGGTTTTTGATTTAAAAAAACTTCTAATACCCAAATTTGATTTTGATGAAATTCTCCAAATTCATTACTAGCAATATTATTTAAATAAAAATTAGTATATTTTTTTTTATCTTTATCTTCATTTACAAATAAGCTGGAAGATATATAACCTTCAAAATCTTCAACATATTCTGAAAATATATTTTTGAAATTATCTTGTATATCAAATCTTACTGACCACAAATCCATAATAAAAATTTATTAATCTATTAACTTAACAAAGCTTGAAACAACTTTCTTTTCGCCTGCTTTGTCAAAGTTTATATTTAATTTATCACCATCCGAAGACATAATAAGGCCCATTCCAAATTTTTGATGAAAAACTCTCTGCCCATTATCAAATTCAATATTAGATTTTAAAATATTAGTATCTATCTGAGTTTTCTTATATGCATTTATTCCTTTTATTCCATTTTGCTTCGCCCTTAAAAATCCTGGTCCGTAAGATGCATTTTTTGTAGACAAGCCAAAATCAATTTGATTATAGCTTGACGCATCAGCACCAATATTACCTTCTATATTTTCGTTAAGAATATGTCTTGGAAGTTCACTTATAAATCTTGATGGGATCGATCCTTGCCATAATCCGTGAATTTGTCTATTAGCTGAAAAGGTTATAAATAATCTTTGCTTTGCTCTAGTGATGCCTACATAGGCAAGTCGTCTTTCTTCTTCTAATCCTGCCAAGCCTAATTCATCTATAGACCTTTGACTAGGAAACAGCCCCTCTTCCCATCCAGGTAAAAAAACCACATCGAATTCAAGTCCCTTAGCGGCATGTAAAGTCATTAAGGATACTTCTCCTGCATCAGCTGTGTTGTCACCGTCCATAACAAGTGAAATATGTTCTAAAAAACCAGAAAGATTTTCAAAACCACTCATAGCATTTATTAATTCCTTTAAGTTTTCCAGTCTACCTTCGCCATCAAGAGATTTTTCATTTTGCCAATGTCCGATATATCCTGACTCTTCTAGTACTTTTAATGCTAAATCCGTATGAGTAATTTCTTTGTTTTGATTATTCCAATCTAAAAATTGATTTATTAGATTTAGCAAAGTTCTTTTAACACTTGGCCTAAGCTCGTCAGTCATTAACAATTCTTGTGATGCAGAAAAAAAAGAAATATTATTTTTTTTTGCGTAAGAATGTATCATGCTTGTAGTATTTGTTCCTAATCCACGTTTTGGAATATTAATAATTCTTTCTAAAGCAAGATCATCATTAGGCTGTTGAACTACCCTAAGATATGCCAAAGCATCCCTAATTTCCATTCTTTCATAAAATTTAGCGCCTATAACCTTATAAGGGATTCCAATGTCAACAAATCTTTCTTCAAAATACCTGGTCTGGTGACCAGCTCTAACTAAAACTGCCATCTGATCATGCCTAAAACCTGCAGAATAGAGATTTTCAATTTCTAAACTAGTCTTTTTCGCCTCTTCCATTCCATCCCATACTGATATTAAATCAATTTTGTCTCCCTCTTTTGAAGAAGTTTTAAGATTTTTGCCTAATCTTTCTTTATTGTTTATAATAACACTGTTAGCAGCTTCTAATATTCTTCCCGTGGATCTATAATTTTCTTCTAATTTTATGACTTTGGCTAAAGGATAATCCTTTTCAAATCTTAATATGTTTCCAACTTGGGCGCCTCGCCATCCATAGATAGACTGATCATCGTCTCCTACGCAGCAAATATTTTTAGTTTTATCAGCCAAGAGTTTTAACCATAAATATTGTATAGTGTTGGTATCTTGATATTCATCAACTAAAAAATATAATATTTTGCTATGATATTGATTTAATATATCTGGGTGTTTTGAAAAAATCGTTAAATTATGAAGAAGCAAGTCTCCAAAATCAGTTGAGTTAAGAGTAATCAATCTCATTTGATAAGTTTTATATACATTAATGGCTTTACCATTTGCGAAATAATCAATATCTGAAATTTTTAAATCTTCTGGCTTATAACCTTTATCTTTCCATTTCCCAATTAAATTTGACATTGATTTTGGAGTAAATTTTTTAATATCAATGTCATCGTCAAGCATTATTTGTTTTAATAGTCTTACTTGATCATCGGGAGTTATAATGGTGTAATTTGAACTTAATCCTACAATTTCAGCGTTTTCTCTTAATATTCTGGCAGCTATTGAATGAAATGTTCCTAACCAAACCGAGTTTGCTGAGGGGCCTATTAAACTTTCTAGTCTAATCCTCATTTCTTTTGCAGCTTTATTTGTAAAAGTTACTGCAAGTATATTCCAAGGTTTGGTCTTGTTGCTATATAAAAGGTTAGCAAGTCTGGCAGTAAGCACTCTTGTTTTCCCGGTTCCTGCTCCCGATAAAACCAATAGAGGTCCCTCTAAAGTTTTTACTGCTTCTTTTTGAGGTGGGTTTAAATCAATAAATGCTTGGTGGTTATAAAAGTTGTTCATAAATTTTAAAAAGTTTCTTGATTATAAATAATATTTATTTCTAACATATTGATGGTTTAACTTGTAGAAAATTAATAAATAAATGATAATAAATTGGCTAATAACTGAGAGCGTAATAACTTGAAATGAAAAATAATAAATTTGTATTTTCATATTTATTAATATTATTGTTTGTATTAAGTGGCTGTTCTACCAATATAAAAAACTCAACTGAAAGTACAGATCCATTTGAAAGTCTAAATAGGAATATTTTTGCTTTTAATAAATCTTTAGATCAAAACATAGTTTCTCCTCTAAGTGCCGCATACGTTAAAACAATCCCTCATACAATTAGAAAAAATATAAGTAATCACTTAGAGTGGATGGATACTCCTAGTACTATAATAAATAGTGCCTTGCAGATGGACTTAGAAAATACAATTTTAGCTTCCGCAAAATTTATGTTAAATGGGCTATCCTTTGGTTTTTATGACTTTGATAATAATGAAACTAAAATCTACAAAAAAGACTTAGGGTCTACTCTAGCCAGGCTTAATGTTCCAGAAGGTCCTTTTTTAATGGTACCTTTATTAGGTCCTAAAACTGTTCGGGATTTTACAGGAACCTTGTCAGACAGGCAAAGTTTAAGCAATGTTTCATCTAATTCTATCAATAAATTAAGCTTCGTAGAAATCCCAGTCAACTTAATTGATAAAAGAAGTAAACTTGCAAAAAATATTGAAAATATTTATGAATCACCTGACCCTTATACAAAAATGAAGTCTTATTATATACAAAATAGAAGAAAAAATGTGTATGGTGATACATATCTCGAGGATAAAAACAACAAATTGGATATGGAATTTGAAAAACTCTTACAATAATCTAAATTTAAAAAAAGTTTTATGTATTACTCTTTTTTCATTTTTATTTTTTCAATTTTTAACATTTCAATCCTATTCTGATAATGTAAGAAATAGTGAATTAATTGTTCAAAAGATGATTGCCGATGCTAAAAAGCACGCTGTAAAAACAATAAAGCTCTCACCAAAAGAAAGATCATTAAAAATTGAAAAATTGATAGAGCGATTTATTAATTTGGATTTTATGGCAAGAGCAACTACTGGAAGTTATTGGAAAAAAGCAACTAATACCGAAAGAGAAGAATATAAAAATGCTTTACTTAAACAAATTGTTAATACAATTGAAGAACATTTAAACACACTGTCTACATTATCCTACAAACCTTTGAAATCTGAAGCAAGAGGTAAAAAGTTAGTTTATGTAAAGGGTATAATAAAGGATAATAGTAAAAAAATCCCTGACGTAAATCTTTTATGGAAATTAGCAAAAGATAAAAGAGGAAATTTTCTTGTGCTCGATCTAGAGATTGAAGGTATATCATTAATAAGTTCTCATAAAGCTGAAACAATGGCTATACTTCGAAAAAACAAGGGTGATTTTAATGCTTTATTAAATACTTTTACTAAGAGTAAATAATTTATCTAGATATTGGCTTATATTTAATCCTTTTAGGGTTTAATGCATCATCTCCTAATCTCCTTTTTTTGTCATTTTCATAATCTTGATAATTACCCTCAAACCATTCGACATGACTTCCTCCCTCAAACGCTAATATATGTGTAGCAAGTTTATTTAAAAACCATCTATCGTGTGAAATTACAACAACACATCCAGAAAAATCTAAGATTGCCTCCTCTAATGATCTCAAAGTATCAACATCCAAGTCGTTAGTAGGCTCATCTAAAAGTAAAACATTTCCAGGAGTTTTTAACATCTTTGCAAGATGGACTCTATTTCTTTCACCTCCTGATAACTGGCTCACAATTTTTTGTTGATCAGATCCTTTGAAATTGAATTGTCCTACATATGCTCTACTTTGAATCGTTTTTTTCCCTATCTCTATTTCATCTAATCCGTCACAAATAGACTCCCAAACGTTTTGTTGAGGCTTTAAAATGTCTCTAGACTGATCTACATAATTTAAACTAACTGTATCACCAATTGAAATATCTCCACTGTTTGGTTTTTCTTCTTTTGTGATTAATCTGAATAAAGTAGTCTTTCCTGCGCCATTAGCTCCAATAACACCTACAATTCCACCTGGAGGTAACTTAAAACTCAAATTATCTATTAACAATTTATCTTCAAAAGACTTAGATACATTTTCAAAATTTATTACTTCATTACCTAGCCTAGGAGCAGGTGGTATAACAAGATTACCAGAGTTAATTTCTTTTTTTTGTTCTCTTGCTACTAACTCTTCATAAGAAGTTATTCGTGCTTTTGATTTTGCCTGTCTTGCTCTTGGCGCTGATTGAATCCATTCTAACTCTTCATTTAATTTTCTTTTTCTTGCTTCTTCTATCTTTCCTTCTAGTTCTAATCTTTTTTGTTTCTGATCTAACCATCCTGAATAATTACCTTTATACGGAATACCCTGTCCACGATCTAATTCTAAAATCCATCCAGCCACTTCATCTAAAAAATATCTGTCGTGAGTAATGGTTACAACTGTACCTGGAAAATCATGAAGAAATCTTTGTAACCAAGCAACTGATAGAGCATCCAAATGATTTGTTGGTTCATCTAATAACAGAAAATCAGGATTTGATAATAATAATTGTGCTAATGCTACCCTTCTTTTTTCACCGCCTGACAAATGGTTTATATTTGCTTCTGCAGGAGGCAAGCTTAGTGCATCCATGGCAATTTCAGCTTTTCTATCTAAATCCCAGGCATCCATATTATCAATTTGTTCTTGAAGTTCTCCTTGTTTAACAATTGTTTCATTCATTTCTTCGTCAGTTAAATCCTCAGAAAATTTTAATGAAATAGTATTGAAATCATCGACAAGTTTTTTTGCTTTAGCCATACCCTCCATGACGTTTTCATATACATTTAAACCACTATTTAATTCAGGTTCTTGAGCTAGATAACCAACCTTTATACCATCTGCTAATTTTGCTTCACCATTATATTCTTTATCAACACCTGCCATAATTTTTAAAAGAGTAGATTTTCCCGCGCCATTCCCTCCTAAAACACCAATTTTTGCTCCTGGTAAAAATGACAAGCTAATATCTTTAATAACTTGTTTGCCACCAGGATAAATTTTACTCAACTTATACATTGAGTAGATATATTGTGGATTATTCATTAGTTTACCTCAGAAATTTAATACCATTTATTAATTAACATATAATTATGTTTGGAGTTATTTATTTGTTTATGTAATTTAAATAATAATTTTTATTTTTACCATTATATTTGTATAATAAATTATGAATATTGCATTTCCTTTATGGCTAATTATAATTGACTATATTTTAGCTCTAATAATGGCTATTTTAATTTTAAAGTTTGTATTAAACCTATTTATAAACGAGGAAAGTAACTTTAGTTTTTATAAATTTTTTACAAAAATCACTTCTCCTATCCTCAATGCTACTCTAAGAATAACGCCCAAATTTATTGTTCAACCTCTCATACCTCTTTATGTAGCATGGCTTTTCTTTATGATAAGAATATACTTTTTGCCCTTACTATTAGGATACTCTTACATAGGTACGTTTGCTTTTATATTTGAAAAACAAATAATTGAACAAATTAAATCAATAATTTTAAATATAGCTCTATATTTAAATTATGGAATCTGAGTTATAAGAAAAACAAGTTTTAAATCTATTTACAATTTCGTCAATTAGACTAAACTTTGTTTCAAAAGATGTTACAAATCTTACTTCAATTTCTTCGTCATTTATTTTACGCCAAAGATTAGGAATAATATTTAATTCAAGAATTTTTTTATATGTTTTATTATTAACTCTTAAAAATACTTCATTCCCTTGTGTCGGATATAAGAGTTTAAAATCTTCAAATTTTGATAACTCACCACTAAGATAAGTTGCATTTTCATTAGCCTTTTGTGCTAGTTCCAACCATAACCCATCTGTAAACCATGCGTTTAATTGAGCAGTAATAAATCTGGTTTTGGGTATTATGTGTCCAGTTTGCTTGATCATTTTTTTAGCTTCCAGTGCAAGGTTCTTATTAAAAAAAATAATAACCTCCGCGGCCATTGCACCATTTTTTGTTGCACCCAATGATAGACAATCAACTCCTATTTTCCAAGTTGCCTCAGCAGGAGAAACAGTTTTTTGAGAAACTAATGCATTGGAAAACCTTGCTCCATCCATGTGTAGATAAAAATTATTTTTTTTACAAATTTTACTAATAGCTAGTATTTCATTTTGAGAATACAGAGTGCCATTTTCTGCTAATTGAGTTAATGAAATACCCGAAATTTTTGAGAGCTGCTTTCCTTTAAAATCTAATTCATCAAGTTTTTTAGTAATATCTTTAGAATTAAGCCTGCCAGAATTATTGGAGATAGTTTGCAACTTCCCTCCACCAGAAAAAAACTCTGGAGCTCCTCCTTCATCTTTATTTATATGCGATTCAGTATGACATAAAATACTTCCATAGGAACGAAGGAAAGAGGATAAAGCTAAAGAGTTAGACGCTGTTCCAGACATCATCGGTATAATTTCTAAATCCTTATTTTCAAAAATCTCTATAATGATACTTTTACATTGTTCAGTAAAAACGTCATTTCCGTATGGAAGTGTTTTTATATCAGACGCTTGAGAAAATGCTTTCAAGATCTGAGGAGCTATTCCAGAAATAGTGTCAGTACCAATTAGAATTTTTGTTCTATTCATTGAAATACCTTTAACTCATTACTAGTTTAAACCAAATTGAGAACCTTTTTTTAATGTAATAATAGATTTTATTTGCTTTTTTTTAGTATTTAAAACTACCAAAACATTATTTCCCTCATAGAGATATCTCAATAAAATTTCATTGTCTTGTCCTAATGATGAAGAAATTAATTGTGCACTAGTAGGCTGTTCGAAGTTTAACTGATTTAATTTTTCTTCATCTATAATTAAAGTATTATTTTTGTTTTTTTCAGATTTTTCTAGGTTGTCGTATTTATTATATAACCCAATAAACAATACAAATAACCCTAAAATAATTAACAAGCCCAAAATTATAGCAATAATTTTTATAATCCGTATATTAGAAACTATCTGGGACTGATTTTCTGGATTTGAGTTGGACAAGTTAGACATGATAAATCCTATTATAATTTCACTTTCTATTAAAGACTTTGACATCCCGTATGACAGGCTTGATGTCTGGGTTACTGAAGCTATTAAAGTAAGTAGCTATGCAAAACAAGAATTAAATGATAGCAATCTTTCTTTATCTAGAAGTAGAATAAAAAAATTAATTGAAGGAAAAAATATAAAAATTGATGGTTTGGAAGTTAAAGATCCATCATTTAAAATTAAAAATAGTGGACTTATTACTATTCAATTTCCTCCTGCAGATAACCCTATTCCTTTACCAGAAAAGATTGATTTAGAAATTCTTTATGAAGATCAATATATAATAATTTTAAATAAACAAGCAGGCATAGTTGTACATCCTGCTCCCGGTTCCCCCAATGGTACGCTAGTAAATGCTTTATTGCATCATTGTGGAAAAAGTTTAGAGGGTATAGGAGGGGTTAAAAGACCTGGAATCGTTCATAGATTAGATAAAAATACGAGTGGAGTGATGGTAGTTGCAAAAACTGAAACTGCGCATGTTAATTTATGTAAAACCTTTAGCAATCATGATTTAGATAGAAGGTATAACGCAATCGTTTGGGGCCAACCTTCAAATATTGGTATTATTGAAAAACCCATAGGAAGATCACCTTTTAATAGAAAAAAAATGGCTATATCGCTTAAAGGTAAAATGGCTAGAACTAAATGGAAAGTGCTAGACGTTTATGCACCTCTAGCTAGCTTGATTGAATGCAAGCTTGAAACAGGAAAAACTCACCAAATTAGAGTTCATCTTTCTGATATGGGTCATAGCGTCATTGGTGATGATTTATATAGTAAATCATTGTCAGAGAATAAATATAGAGATAGTTCTTACAAAGAAAAGATTCGAAGCATTAAGTCTTTTAGCAGGCAGGCTTTACACGCTACAAAACTTAGTTTAAATCATCCCATTACAAAAAAATATTTAGACTTTATTTGTCCTTTACCAAAAGATATAACTCAATTAATCGACATTTTGAAAAAAAAATACTAAATTTTTATTGAAATACTTTAAAAAACTTATAAAAACATTAAATACATATAGTCAGGAGTTTGATTTTGAATAGTATAGATTCAACAAGTGTTTCATTATTATCCCCAGACAATAATTTGGGAAGATATTTAGATCACATAAAAAAATTTCCAATGTTGGATGCTGACGAAGAATATGTTTTAGCTAAAGATTGGTTAGATAAACAAGACACAAAAGCTGCTCATAAACTTGTTACTAGTCACCTAAGATTAGTTGCAAAGATTGCGATGGGATATAGAGGTTATGGACTTCCCGTAGCTGATCTTATTGCTGAAGGCAATATCGGTATGATGCACGCTGTTAAAAAATTTGACCCTGAAAAAGGCTTTAGATTAGCTACGTATGCGATGTGGTGGATTAAGGCGGCAATACAAGAGTTTGTATTGAAAAGTTGGTCACAGGTAAAGATTGGTACTACAGCAAGTCAAAAAAAATTATTTTTTAACCTTAGAAAAATCAAAGGTAAAATCAATGCACTAGAAGATGGAGATCTTTCACCTAATCAAGTTAATCATATTGCTAAAACTCTTGATGTTGCAGAAGACGATGTTATCAGCATGAATAGAAGAATGCTTGGAGGAGATCATTCACTTAATGCACAGATAAATCGTAATGATGGAGAAGAAGCTGAATGGCAAGATATGTTATCAGATGAAAGAGATAATCAAGAAACACAGTTTGTGAATAATCAAGAAAAAAATATTCGAAATAAAATGATGGTCGAAGCCTTGGAACACTTGAAACTGAGAGAAAAAGATATAATAATTAAAAGGCGTCTTATTGACACCCCCAAAACACTTGAAGAATTGTCCCAAGAATATAAGGTAAGTAGAGAAAGAGTAAGACAGATTGAAACTAGAGCTTTTGAGAAGCTTCAAGAAGCTATGAAGATTAAGGCTAAAGAGTTAAAATTAATTGGGTCTAATGAATATTAGGCAGTTTTAAATGGATTTTTTAGGTATATGGTATCATGTCTCTCGGGACTTGTAGATATTAAAATTATTTCACAACCAATAAGCTTTTCAATCCTTTTAACATAAATTTTAGCTTGATTTGGTAGGTCTTCTATCTTTCTAATACCCACTATGCTACCGTCCCAACCATCCAATACTTCGTAAATTGGTTTTATTTGTTGTTGTTGCTTCTCTAATGAAGGTAAATAAGTTATGACTTCATTATTTAAATAGTAGCCAGTACAGATTTTAATTTCCTTAAAACCGTCCAAAACATCTAATTTAGTTAACGCTATACCATCAATACTTGATAATGCAACAGCTTGTTTTACTAAAACAGCATCAAACCAACCACAACGTCTCTGTCTCCCAGTTACAGTTCCAAATTCATGACCTTTTTTCCCTAAATTGACTCCATCTTCTCCATTTTCCTCTGTGGGGAATGGACCTGCTCCAACTCTAGTTGTGTAAGCTTTAGTTATTCCAATCGTGTAATCTATTGATGTTGGTCCAATGCCAGATCCAATTCCAGCTTGAGATGAAACAGTATTACTGCTAGTTACATAGGGATAAGTGCCGTGGTCTATATCTAAAAAAGTGCCTTGAGCACCCTCAAACAAGATATTAGAAGATGCAGTAACATATTTGCTAATTAAAAACCAAGATGGTTGAACAAAACTCAAAATAAATTGACCTTGTTCCCATAACTTTAAAAAAATCTCATTTGGATTTTGTTTGCTTTCTCCGACAGCAGACAACCAAATATTATGGTGTTCATATAATTTTTTAAGTTTTAGCAAAAAAACATCTTTATCAAGGAAATCGCATATTCTCAGACCTCGTCTTCCTACTTTGTCTTCATAAGCAGGTCCTATACCTCTGCCAGTTGTTCCAATTTTATTTAGGCTCTGTTTGTTTTCTCTAATATTATCAATTAATTGATGTATAGGTAAAATTAAAAAAGCTGAATCTGATATAATTAGATTTTCTGGTGTTATTTTTATATTTTTTTCTTCTAATTGCTTAATTTCCTTTGCTAAATGAAATGGATCAATAACGACTCCGTTCCCAATTAAGACAATTGTATTCTCTCTTACAATTCCACTAGGTAATAAAGATAACTTAAAAACATTGTCATCAATAACCAATGTATGTCCAGCATTATGGCCACCTTGAAATCTCACAACTAAATCAGCTTTGTTTGATAACCAATCAACAATCTTACCTTTACCCTCGTCTCCCCATTGTGTTCCAACAACAACTATATTACTCATAAAATATTCCTTAGTTTTGGGTTAATTTTTTAAGATTTTAATTTAAGAATAGTATTATCTTTCCAAATATATTTACAATTCATTTCCGAAGCTTCTTTTTCAAACTCTGAGTTAGAAACAGAACCAAAAACAATTCTATAACCTTTTTTTATAATCTCGTCCGCATCTTTCATGTTTAGGTAAGGTATATATACTAGGTCTTTATCTAAATTTAACATAAGGTTGGGATAAACTTTTTCGGTATAAATTGTACATCCAGTTGCAGTTTCTCCTGTGGAGATATTATAACTTCCACCTTTTGCTATTTCACCCTTTAATTTGTCAGAAAAAATTGTAAAGGTTATTCCTGTGTGATACTTAAACCCCCTGTTTTCAAGTGGATCTATTGAAAGTTTAATAGACTTATCATTTTTTCTGACAATATCTATGACTGTTAAATAATGGTCTATTATATCAACTAAAATACCTTTGGATTTTAATTCCTGAAGATATTTGATTACATTTAAGTGATCTCCAAAAACGTCCATTAATTCAGATATAATACTTAGATTTTCAAATTTTAATTTTTTAAGACTTTGTTTGTCTTTGTTATCTATATATTGGTTTATACTGTGTTTTAACGAAGGTGAAATACCTGTTAAAAGATATTTTCTCAAAAATGGTAAATTAATGTCAATTGTCAAATTATCTATATTTATTGATTTGAGGGCTTTGACACAAACGAGCATTATTTCAGCATCTATTACTTCAGATTTGGGTCCTATTAATTCAGCACCTACTTGAGTTTTCTGACGCTCCATATTAAAACTGTCACCTTTTACTCTTAAAACGTCACCAGAATAAGATAATCTAAGTGGACGAGATAAGTGTGACAATCGAGTAGAAGCAATTCTAGAAATCTGTGCTGTAACATCTGATCTCAATGCTAACATTTTTTGTGATAAAGGATCCATAACTCTGAAAGTAGAATCTTTTAAAACTTCACCTGGACCGTCTGATAGCAAAGTTTCTTCATATTCAACTAGAGGAGGTTTAACTCTTAGATATCCATAACTAGAAAATACGTCTAGTAAGTTTTCTATTATTTTAGACTGAATGTGAGCATTTGGATAAAGAATGTCACTAAGACCCGCTGGCAACAATCCTTTTTGATTTGATAAACTCGACATTATAATAGCTTTCAAATAAGAATATTATATATATATCAAAGTCTATAATGTATCTAATAAAATTTAAGAAAAACACATTGTTTAATTATTTTCGAAGTTAATAAGGTTAACCCGAGCAACTTGAGGTAAAGATCGTAATTGAGAAATGATTTTTTCGTCTACTTCACCGTCAACTTCAACTAGTGCAATAGCCTCTCCACCTACATTTCTTCTTCCTAAATGAAAAGACGCAATATTGATGTTTTTCTTTCCTAAGGTATTACCTAAATCACCAATAAAACCTGGCTTGTCATAATTTCTTAAATAAAGGGCATTTTTAGGAAAATCTGAT
Organism: uncultured SAR116 cluster alpha proteobacterium; assembly: GCA_902533225.1. Lineage (GTDB taxonomy): Bacteria > Pseudomonadota > Alphaproteobacteria > Puniceispirillales > Marisalimonadaceae > Marisalimonas. Next base: position 38,741 of record CACALC010000017.1, read on the forward strand.
TCAATTGCAATCCCTTGAATATTTATGATCCTTGGTTTATTACCTGCAATTAAAGTTCCTGAAATTGTTCTTTCACCCTTATCATGTTTGATAGTGATCCTGAGTAATGTTTCATAATCACAACGCCGTTCATGCTTAATTGTTGTTAAATCAATTCCTCTACTTGAAGCTATAGAGGATGAGTTTATATTATTTACAGCGGCTGATGTGGGTTCAAACAGACCAACAAGATTACTTGCCATTAAGGGGATACCTTGGATAGATGAAGCTTTTCCTTCTAATTCTAATTTTACACTCAATATACCTTCTTGTGTAACCTGACCTAAAAAAGATCCCATCAAGTAAGCAAGCTTTACATATGGTTTCAATATAGGTGCTTCCTCTGAAGACACATTTGGGTAGTTGAGTGCATTTACAACTGCTCCAGTATTTAGATAATCTGACATTTGTTGCGCTATTTGTAGTGCAACATTTTCTTGAGCTTCTAAAGTAGCCGCACCTAAGTGAGGTGTAGCTATAAAGTTAGGAGCATCAAATAAAATATTTTCCCTAGCTGGTTCTTCAACAAAAACATCAAAAGCTGCTCCAGCTAAATGCTTGTTCTCTAAAGCCGCCCTACAAGCAACTTCATCAACTAACCCTCCCCTAGCACAATTAATGATTCTTGAGCCCTTTTTCATCATACTAATAGCTTCAGATGAAATTATATTCTTAGTATCTTCTGTAAGTGGCGTATGAAGAGATATTATATCAGAGTTTTTTAACAAATACTCTAAATTAGCCTTTTCAACACCTAATTCATATGCTTTTTCTTGAGTTAAAAATGGGTCAAATGCAAAAACTTTCATTTTCAGACCTAAGGCTCTACTAGCTACAATAGATCCTATATTACCACAACCTATAAGACCTAAATATTTACCACTAATCTCGGTACCATTAAATTTCGATTTTTCCCATTTTCCTTGTCTAGTAGATGTATCAGCTTGGGGTATCATTCTAACTAAAGACATAATAAGAGCTATAGTATGTTCAGCTGTAGTGACGGCATTTCCGTAGGGTGTATTCATTACAACTACACCATGTTTAGTTGCAGCTACTTTATCTATATTATCTGTACCAATGCCAGCACGCCCAACTATTTTTAAATTTTTTGCATTTTTAAAAATATCTTCATTAACCTTTGATGCAGAACGCACTGCAAGACCATCAAACTTTTCAATTAGTTTTAATAATTCATCATGGTTTAATCCCGGCATATATTCAGTCTCGATTTTATTTTCTTTAAAAACGTTGACCGCAGATTCACTTAGTTTATCACTTATTAATACTTTTGGCATTTTTCTACCTTCTTTTATATCAAATTTTCAATTGGTCTAATGTTTCGTAATAAGCCCAATCTAACCAGGGTAATAAATTCTTAACATCATCATTTTCAACTGTTGGACCACCCCAAATTCTAAATCCTGGTGGAGCTGACCTATAACTACCTATATCAAATGCAACTTTATGGTCTTCTAATAATTTAACAATATTTTTTTCAATATTATTTTTAGTCTCTAATGGAAGGTCAATTATTTTAGGATCAACTAACTTTAAGCATATAGATGTACTGGATAAATTGTTAACATCCTCGCACAAAAAATCAGCCCAATGAGAATCTGAAATCCAATTTTTAATTATATTTAAATTATTCTTGGACTTACTTATTAGTGCAGATAATCCCCCTACTTCCCTAGTCCAATTAAGTGCGTCTAAAAAATCTTCAACGCACAACATGGATGGTGTGTTTATGGTGGCACCTGAAAATATATCAAGATTCAATTTACCATTTTTTCTGAGTTGGAATAACTTTGGTATAGGCCAAGGAGGATTATGTGTATTAATTCTTTCAACTGCTTTTGGAGATAGGACTATAATACCGTGACCGGCTTCACCACCAAGGCATTTTTGCCAAGAAAAGGTTCCAACATCTAACTTCCGCCAATCAATATCCATTGCAAATGCAGCCGAAGTCGCATCACAAATAGTTAAACCATTGCGTGAGGTATTGATCCAATTAGCATTTGGCACACAAACTCCAGCAGTAGTACCATTCCAGTTGAAAACAATGTCACCTTTAAATTGGCTTTTAGTAAGATCAGGTAACTTACCATAATCAACTTTACAGATATGAACATTCTCTAATTTAAGTTGAGATTGTATATCATTTGCCCAATCCGAACTAAAACTGTCCCAAACTAACATATTGATTGGTCTAGGCCCCAGAAGGTTCCACATTGCGATTTCAATTGCTCCAGTATCTGAACCTGGAACAATACCAACTAAGTAATCTTTAGGGATTCTAAGAATTGATTTAGTTAAATCAATTAACTCTTGAAGTTTTGATTTAGCTATTTTATGTCTATGAGATCTACCTAAAATACTATTATTTAAAAATTTCAAAGACCATTTTGGTCTTTTTGCACAAGGTCCAGAAGAAAATTCAGGACGTATTGGCTTGACTAATGGTCTGGTCATATTAACCTCGAATAAATGTTATTGCTTATTGGGAAGCAACAGCCCAAATACGTCTTTAAAGATTATTTAATTTTTGTCAACAAACAAAAAAAGGAAAGATAATTGCTTAAGTTATACGATTTGTCAGGAAAAAATGATTTGAGATTTAGCCCCCCTTGTTGGATTGTTAAAATTTGCCTAATTCATAGACAAATAAACTTTGAAACAGAGCCTGTTAAATTTTCTGAAAAAAATAAAATAGAATTTTCCAATCAACAGTTAGTACCTATTTTAAAACACCAGAATGGGTTTGTTTGTGATTCATGGAACATAATAAATTGGTTAGACAAAAATTATAATGATAAAAAAATTTTTCTAAATCTTTCATCTAAAAATTTTTCTCATTTTTTGTACCTTTGGACTTCCAGACAGCTTTTACCAATTTTATTTAAAATAATTGCACATGAAATACCAAATGTTTTAGAAGGTAATGATTTAGATTACTTTATTAAAACAAGAGAAGATAGAATAAAAGGTCCTATAACTAAATTCATACCTAAGATACCTGATCACATTAGAGAATTTAGAAAATTGATAAGTCCTATAAGAGAAATAATTGAAATTAATGGATTTATTTCTGGGAAAGAGCCTGGTGTGGAAGATTATATTTTTTTTGGAAATTTTAAGTGGGTTTATTCTTGTAGTGCTTGTAATTTATTGGATGAGTATGACCCAATTTATAATTGGTACAGAAGAATTGTTGAAATAACTAATTTATAAATCCATTTATATTAAAACAATGGTTTATAGGTCCATTACCTCTGCCAAATTTGGGGTTGGTTTTAATGGCATTGTTCACATACTTATGGGCAATCTCAAAGGAGTGCCTAATATCAATAGATTTAGCTAGGGAAGCTGACAAAGCCGAAGCCATTGTACAACCTGTTCCGTGTGTATGATTAGTTATAATCTTTGAAGTTTCTATTGAATGAATTTCTGAAGAGTTTATCAATAAGTCTGTCATAACCCGTGCTTTCATATGTCCACCTTTCAAAATAACGTGGCTTGCACCTAGATTAATTATTTCTTTTCCTACATTTTTCATATCTTTAAGGTTGTTAATCTTAATTCCAGTTAATATTTCGGCCTCAGGGATATTGGGTGTTAGAATAGGTTGCGCTACCTTAATAAAATTTTTCAGAGCGTCAATTGCATTTTCTTTTAATAATTTATGCCCTCCTTTTGCCACCATTACTGGATCTAATACTATATTTACTTTCTTGTTACTCACAATGTTGTTATTAAATAAAGTTTCAAGTACTGCAGAAATTAAATCTGCACTATGTAACATTCCAATTTTCACCGCATTTGCATTAATGTCAGATAGGCAACAATTAATTTGTTTTACAACAAACTCTATAGGAATTTCCAATATATCAAAAACTCCGTTTGTATTCTGTTCGGTCAATGCTGTAATTGCTGTCATACCATATACACCAAAGCTCGTAAGTGTTTTTAAATCAGCTTGTATTCCAGCACCTCCACTTGGATCTGATCCAGCTATGACTAAGACAGTTTTCTGTAAATTATTTAATTTAGTCAAATTCATTTTCTTTAAGAATAGTGTTGGCTATTATCTCAGTAATTTTCTTAACTTTATTTCCATCTCTACACTCGACCATTATTCTAACTAAGTCTTCTGTTCCAGATGGTCGTAATAATATTCTACCGTTTGATCCTAATTTACTTTGCTGTGTTTTAACTAAATTTGTTATATTATCTTTAGATAAAATATCCTTATTAATATTTTTAAGATTTTTTAGAGATTGAGGCACTGGTTTAAATGGTCTTAAAAACTCTGACGCTCTCTGACCAGATTTTTTAAGTAATGACAAAACTTTTATCGCAGTTAATAAACCATCTCCTGTTTTGGCAAAATCGGATAATAAAATGTGCCCAGAAGGTTCACCGCCAAGTTTACAGTTAGATTTCATCATTTGATCTAGAATATAGCGATCACCAACATTAGTTCTGTAAAGGCTAATATTATGTTCTTTTAAATAATTTTCTAAACCTAAATTTGACATTAAAGTGCCTACAACTTTATTATCGTTTAACTGATTATTTTTTTTCATTTCTCTAGCTAATACAGCTATTATCTGGTCACCATGAATAATATTTCCCTTCTCATCCGAAAAAGTTACCCTATCCGCATCTCCATCAAGAGCAATTCCAAGATTAGCTCCCTGCGCTTTTGTCATTTTAGCCATTTTGTCTGGAAACATAGCTCCACAATCTAAATTTATATTTTTACCATTAGGTTCTGCTCCAATAATTATTGAGTCAGCACCAAGCTCAAACAAAACCTCAGGTCCCACTTTATATGAAGCCCCATTCGAGCAATCCAGTACTACTTTCATGGAACTTAAGTCTTCACTTTTGGGTAATATTTGTTTTACAAATTCAGAATATCTTCCGATTGCATCTTCCATTCTTCTAGCCCTACCCAAATTTGCAGATTTGGCAAGAATCGGTCCATTAGACATCCTTAGCTGAATTTCATTTTCAACTTCATCATTCAATTTAAATCCATCAGCACCAAATAGTTTCAAACCATTATCTTCATAAGGATTATGGGATGCAGAAATCATTACACCTAAATCACATCTTAAGACCCTTGTTAAATGAGCTATAGCCGGAGTTGGAAGAGGGCCAGTCGTAATAGCATCTAAACCAACAGATGTAAAACCAGCAACTAAAGCAGGTTCGAGCATATATCCAGATAGCCTTGTATCTTTACCGATTAAAACTCTTGATTTCTTTGTACCTGCTTTACCATAGAAATATCCTCCAGCTGCCATTGCTAAATTGACTGCCATTAAAGCGGTTACTTTATCTTTGTTTACAGTACCCCTTATACCGTCTGTACCAAACAATCTTTGAGAAATATTAAAAGATGTTTTTATCATTTATAACCTTTTTAAATTAATGCTCTTTGACATATCAATGCCTGATTAGTTTCAAAGACATCATGAGTTCTTATTATTTGAACACCATTGTTAATTGCATGAATAGCAAAAGCAATTGAACCACTCAACCTTTTACTTGCGTTAATAGATTTTTTATTGATTCCACGAGATTTAAAATTATCAATCGAAAGTTCTTCAATTAGTGATTTTCTACTTAATCCAATTAATATTGGGACGCCCAGACCATGGAAAATTGACAAATTACGTAATATGTCTAAATTATGAAACTTATTTTTCCCGAATCCAATTCCAGGGTCAATAACTATATTAGCTTTATCAACTCCCATACTTACAAGTTCATTAATTTTTTTAACAAAAAATTTATATATATCGATTGGTGCAAAACTATATTTAGGATTATTTTGCATAGTCTCAGGATTATCCTGCATATGCATTACTACTATTGGCAAATTGTTTTGTGATACAAAAACAATTTTGTTTTTATTATTAAAGCCAGTAATATCATTTATAATATCTACACCATTTTCATATCCTGATTTCATAGTAGAAAAGTTTCGTGAATCTAGAGATATAAGAGAATTGAAATTATTTTCTTTTAAAGATTTTATGATTTGTATTGCTCTATTTTTTTCTTTACTTACCGAAATCCTTTTCGCGCCTGGTCTAGTTGACTCAGCACCAATGTCAATAATTGATGCACCACAAGTTTCCATTTTTTCAAAAATTGTTTTTACAGATTTATAATCACTTTTTTGACTTTTTTTGTAAAAACTGTCAGGCGTAATATTTATTACACCCATAATGTGTGGTTGAGACATATTAAGTTTAGAATATGGATATCTTTTCTTAATAATATTATCTAAACTCATTTCAGCTTTTATTAAAGAGTCTTTAGTATGATTTTTTGAAGTACTTAATAACTTTGTAGGAGTCATGATAACTTCTACATATAGATTATTTTTTTTTTGTATGACTTTTAGTTGGTTAAAATATCGCCAACCTCCTCCAATTCTCAACCCATTAAAACATTCAAACCTTGATTTAGGAATAGGTACTATAAAAGTTTCAACTTCTTCACAAAAAGGTGGTGCAAATAAATTTTTATTATTTTCCACAATAGCCATGCATTACCTATGCGAAACAAAATTATTAGTTATTGTTAGGAGTTATCTATTTCATTAGTAACAATCGTTTGTTTAGCTGTTGTGGAAGGAATTCCTGCTCGTTTCTTAGGTTTTTTTGCTTTAGGAGAGTTGTCATTATCATTAGATTTTTTAATAGAAATATTTAAACCCTTACATAAGTCTTGAATTTGTTGACCGTCCAGAGTTTCATATTCCAATAAAGCTTCAGCGACTCTTTTAAGTTGCTTTGAATATTTTTTTAACATTTTCTCTGCATCAGAATAAACTGAATCAGCAATTCTACGAATTTCATTATCAACTATTGAAGCCGTGTTATCCGATACATTTTTTTGTTGTGAAACAGATCTTCCAAGAAAAACTTCTTGCTCGTTAGCTTCGTAGGCTAAAAATCCTAGTTTGTCTGAAAGTCCCCATTCAGTGACCATACGTCTAGCAGTATCAGTTACCATTCTAATATCAGAGCTTGCGCCTGTAGTAACCTTTTCTTTTCCAAATATCAACTCTTCAGCAATTCTACCACCACATGCAACTCTAAGATCTGCAAAAAGTTTATCTTTAGCCATTGAAACCCTATCTCCTTCTGGCAATCTCATTACCATGCCTAAAGCTCTGCCTCGAGGAATAATAGTCGCCTTGTGTATTGGGTCACTTGCTGGTGAGTAAGCTGCTACAACTGCGTGACCTGCTTCATGATATGCGGTTAGCTTTCTTTCTTCTTCAGTCATAACCATAGATCTTCTTTCAGAGCCCATCATGACTTTATCTTTAGCTTCTTCAAATTCAGCCATACTTACATTATTTCTGCCTTTTCGGGCAGATAATAGAGCTGCTTCATTTACTAGATTTGCTAAATCGGCTCCAGAGAATCCTGGAGTACCTCGAGCAAGTGTTTTAGATATAACATCAGAAGATAAAGGAACTTTCTTCATATGGACCTTTAAAATTTTTTCTCTACCAATCATATCTGGGTTAGGTACAACAACTTGTCTATCAAACCTTCCAGGTCTTAATAAAGCTGGGTCAAGAACATCTGGTCTATTTGTCGCGGCAACAAGTATAACTCCTTCATTAGTTTCAAATCCATCCATTTCTACTAGTAGTTGATTTAAAGTTTGCTCTCGTTCATCATTACCTCCACCTAAACCTGCACCTCTATGTCTACCCATAGCGTCAATCTCATCAATAAATATAATACATGGTGAGTTTTTCTTGCCTTGTTCAAACATGTCTCTGACTCTTGAAGCACCAACACCTACAAACATTTCAACAAAATCTGATCCAGATATTGTAAAAAAAGGAACACCTGCTTCACCAGCAACAGCTTTAGCTAATAAAGTTTTTCCAGTTCCAGGGGGGCCAACAAGTAATACACCTTTTGGTATTTTACCGCCAAGTTTTTGAAATCTGCTTGGATCCTTTAAAAATTCTACAACTTCTTCAAGTTCAGCTTTAGCTTCGTCTATACCTGCGACATCTCTAAATGTAACTTTATCTCTATGCTCGGTAAGAAGTTTAGCTTTTGATTTTCCAAACCCCATAGCACCTTTAGCACCACCTTGCATTTGTTTCATAAAAAAAATCCAAACTCCTATAAAAAGTAACATTGGAAACCACGAAATAAGAACAGAAAGTATTCCTGGCATGCCACTTTCCACAGGCTCGGAGGTAACTTTAATTCCTTTTTCTGAAAGTTTATTAGCTAACGCATCTTCTTTAGGTATAAATGAATAAAAAGGAACACCACTGCTCGAAGCTCCAAAAATTTTATCGCCTTGTATACTCACTTCTCGAACTTCACCTGCGTTAACCCTTGCAAGAAAGTCTGAGTAAGCAATTGCATTGCCCGTGTTTTTAGAAGAACCACCTTGAAACACATTAAAAATTGCAACAAGTACAAGAGATATTATTACCCAAACAGCTATATTTTTTCCAAAATTATTCATTTTTTTCCTTTTAAATTATATCAATTATACCAATACTTTATTCATGAGGTAAAGACTAAAAGATTTTTGATTCAATGTTTCATTTATATTTGGATTTACTCCAATAATATTCAAATGGGGTTTAATACATGAGCCT
>CACALC010000018.1:0-37245 GCA_902533225.1 uncultured SAR116 cluster alpha proteobacterium
TACGTTTTTGTTACAAACATAAAGGGTGGAAGTAACCATGAGGTTTCAATTAAAGCTGGGTTTAATTTTAAAAAAAATAAAGACGTAATTTTTGATGTCGACGGGAAAAAAACAAAACTGTTTCCTGTAGATGATAGAGCATGGTCTGAAAGCTCTAAAATAGATAGATTTTTAGTTCAATCAATGAGAAGAGGTAAGACATTAACAATTACAGGGACATCAACCCCGGGTAATAAAATTGTTGACACTTACTCGTTATCAGGTTTTACGAAAGCTTTAAGGTTAATAGACAAGAGTTGTTCTTAATTAAAACATTTGTGAAAGTATGTAGATATGTCAAAACAAAATCTGCTAAATTTTAGTTTTGATGAGTTAAAAACCTTTTGTTTAAATAATGACCTTCCAAGATTTAGAGCTACTCAAATTTGGAGATGGATGTATTGTTTTGGTCTACAATCATTTATGGAAATGAATAATATTTCAAAATCAACTAGGGTTTTTTTAAATGAATTATCTTTGATTTCCAGACCACAAATTTCAGAAATTAAAGAAAGTAAAGATGGAACTATCAAATGGTTGTTAAAGCTCAAAGATGGATCTGAAGTTGAAACAGTTTACATACCTCAAGAAGATCGAGGAACAGTTTGCTTGTCAAGTCAAGTAGGTTGTACTCTTAATTGTTCGTTTTGTCACACAGGCACACAAGCTTTAGTTAGAAACCTTACTTCAGGAGAAATTATTGGTCAATTAATGCTTGTTATGGATCATTTAAATGATTGGCCATCAGGAAAAAACCATAGAAAAGTTACAAATGTAGTTATGATGGGTATGGGAGAACCATTACTAAATTATGATGAGGTAAGTAAAGCGATTAAAATTATGATGTCAGATGAAGGCATTTCATTATCTAGGCGCAGAATAACACTTTCAACCTCAGGTATAATACCCAATATTGATAAGACCGGTACTGAGTTGGGAGTTAACTTAGCGATTTCACTTCACGCTGTTAACGATAAACTTAGAGACACACTAGTTCCTATTAATAAAAAATATAATCTAAAAGATTTGATAAACTCTTGTCGCAACTATCCTAACTTATCTAATTCTCGAAGAATTACTTGGGAATACGTAATGCTAAAAGATATTAATGATTCTGAAGAAGATGCAAATAACTTAATTAAACTTATTAAGGGAATTCCATCTAAAATTAATTTAATTCCTTTTAACCCATGGCCAGGCTCTTTTTTTGAAACCTCTTCTCAAAATAAAATAGATAATTTTGCAAAAATAATAATGGATGCTGGTTTTGCATCTCCAATAAGAAAACCAAGGGGACAAGATATTTACGCGGCTTGTGGTCAATTGAAATCTGATACTGAGAAAATAAGAAAATCACAAATAAATAAGCTTGTTCCTATTCATTCGCTATAAATATTAAATTTTTGTGAAACTATTGCTTTAGGACTTAATAAGTATTACATTATAAGTAACATTAAATAATTCAAAAGGATAATGAATAAATGAACAGTAATCGTTTTATGTCAAGTTCCAATGCTCAAGCTACCCAGATAGATTTGGGTCTTAGATCATATATGCTTGGTGTTTATAATCATATGACAACTGCACTAGCATTGACAGGATTAATGGCTTTGGGATTAAACTTTCTTGCTATTTCAAATGGAGCTTTAACACCAATTGGTGAATTGTTTTTTCTAAGCCCATTAAAATGGGTTATAATGCTTGCCCCTTTAGGAATGGTTTTTTATATTTCAGCGAGAATAAATAGTATCTCATCAGGAAAAGCTAGGAACTTATTTTATATATATGCTGGCCTAATGGGATTATCTTTATCTTCACTGTTGCTTGTTTATACTGGTGCTTCAGTTGTAAGGGCCTTTTTTGTTACTGCTGCAGCTTTTGCTGCTTTATCTATATACGGATATACCACAAAAAAATCCCTTTCAGGCTTAGGATCTTTTTTAATGATGGGAGTGTTTGGTCTTATTATTGCTCAAATAGTAAATATTTTTATGGCATCTACACAATTAGACTTTATGATTTCAATCATCGGTGTTTTAATATTTGCAGGTCTAACAGCCTATGACACGCAAAAGATTAAGAACATGTATTTGGCTGGAGATAATAATGAGGCAGCAGGTAAAAAGTCTGTTTTAGGTGCTTTGACACTATATTTAGATTTTATATTAATGTTTCAATTCCTGCTAATGTTTCTCGGTAACAGAGAATAAAATATAATTAATTTCTTTATTAATAAAAGCCATCTTATGATGGCTTTTTATTTTTCATTAATTAATTTTTTAACTTCTGTTTTAATTTTTTCTGACATAGGATTTGTTGTACTTGAATACCATGATACTAATTCGCCTTTACGATTAACTAAATATTTATAGAAATTCCATTTTGGGAAAGCTAGAAAACCAGCCTCCTCTTTTACCCATTTAAAAAAAGGATGCCCATTTTGCCCTTTTATTTTAGTTATTTCGGTTAATAAAAAACTAATGTCAAAATTTGTTGTACAAAATTCCTTAACTTTAGCGTTTGAAGATAATTCCTGATTGCCAAAATCATTAGAGGGTATACCTAACACTATCAAGTCAACTTCTTTATACTCGTCATGAAGTGCTTCAATATCTTTATATTGATTGGTAAAACCACAAAGTGAGGCTGTATTGACTACCAAAATTGGTTTTCCCTTAAACTCTTTCAAATTAATAACCTTACCATCAATTGATGGGAAACTATACTTATATGCATTAGCACTAACTTTGTTAATCATTGAAATTCCAATTATTATTAAAAAAAATATTAATGTCTTATTCATAATTTTCATTTTTCCATATAGGATTGAGTACGTAGTCAAGAAAATCGATATTATCTGATTTAATGCATAAGTTTCTTAAATTTCCAACTAATTTTTGAGCATTAAATATTTTACCGATCATTGAAGATTTATCAGCAATAATACTTTTTTTGAGATATCTATCTTTAATAAAAGAATTCACAATCTCTTTAAAATTACTATATTCAGTTAATTTTTTTCTTATAAAATCTGCATCTTCTAATATTTGATTACCTGCTTGGGCTAAGTGTGGAGGTATAGTGAATGCGGCATCACCAAATAAGAAAACACCATTTTTATAAATAGAAGTTTTCTCGCCCCTCTTATATGTACTTATTGTGGTAATCCAATCTAAATCAATAGGTATTAAATAATTTACAATTTTGTTATCAATCATTGGTGGACTAAAATTATTATTAGTAGGTACAAAAATAAAATTAGTAGCTTTTTTCTTATTAATTATAGTTGGATAAATAACAAAATAACCTGTATCGTGAAATAAAACTTGAAGAACTTTTTTTGTCAATTGATAGGGATTATTTTGAAAAGAAACAGCCCTATAAATTTTTTTTGAGTTTATATTATTATTATTTGATCCCACAACAAATCTACTGGATATACCATTTATACCATCAGCACCTATTATATGCTTTGCATCAAAAACTCTTCCGTTATCATCAATAATTTTATTAGTTTCATTTTCAGAAATTATATGTTGTATCTGTGAATTATAAACCTTAACAGATTTTTTTTTAAGAGTTTGGTTTTTGAATATCCTAATTATACTTTCTCTTTCAATAGAACCAAAATTATTTGTTTTATTTAATAAATTGAACTGGGTTAAAAATTCCAAGTTTTGATTGGTATTTAACTTTTTAAAATAGATATCATGAAAGGGTTCAAAATATGGTTCTATTTTCTTTAGGCTTATTAGATTAGATAGCGCAACCCAACCATTGGGCGATATTTGTTGAGATCCAAAGTTTTTACCTTTACCCTCAAACAGATTGATATTATAACCTTGTTCGGCAAAAACACTTGCTAGCACCCAAGAGGCAAAACCTCCACCTATAATATTTAAATTTTTATCCATAATTTTTCTTCATTTAATTTATTCAAAAGATTATTGAATTTAATTTAAAAAATTTAAATTAAATAGATCCCAAAAAACATATTAGAAAATATAATATTTTACATCATTAATTTTAATTTTTTATATACCATTTTTTTAATATAATTAACTTGAAGTTTCTATTAAAATAATAAAGATTAGTTTTACGCTTTAAAATAGATTTTGGATGATTTAATGAATAATAAAGTACAAAAGCAATTAACTGACATTGGAATAAAAGATATTACTGAAATTATCTATAATCCGTCTTTTGAACATCTTTATACTGAAGAAAATTCTTTAAAGTTAGAGGGTTTTGAGAAAGTTCAAAATACTGAATTCGGCGCTGTTAACGTGATGACGGGTATTTATACAGGAAGATCTCCTAAAGATAAATATATCTTAAAAGATGATACTACTAAAAATAATTTATGGTGGACTTCAGAATTTTCCAAAAATGACAATAAACCAATTGATAAAGAAATATGGGATAGTTTGTATGGTATTGTTAGTAATCAACTTTCAAATAAAAAACTTTATGTGATTGACGCATTTTGTGGAGCCAACAAAGATACTTGTCTAAGCGTCAGGTTTGTGATGGAAGTTGCATGGCAAGCTCACTTTGTTAAAAATATGTTCATAAGACCAACTGATGAAGAACTTAAAAACTTTGTACCTGATTTTCATGTTTTGAATGGATCTAAGTCAATAAACAAAAACTTTGAAAAGCAAGGACTAAATTCCGAGACATTTATAGCTTTTAACTTAACAGATAATATTCAAATAATTGGAGGCAGTTGGTATGGCGGTGAGATGAAAAAAGGAATGTTTTCTGTAATGAATTACTTATTACCACAAAAGAATATAGCTTCAATGCACTGTTCAGCCAATAAGGGTAATGACGGTTCAGTTGCATTGTTTTTTGGTCTATCAGGAACTGGAAAAACAACTCTTTCTACTGATCCAAAAAGACAATTAATTGGTGATGATGAGCATGGTTGGGACCAAGAAGGTGTTTTTAATTTTGAGGGTGGATGTTATGCTAAAACTGTTGACTTAGATAAAGATAAAGAACCAGATATATATAAAGCAATTAGAAGAGATGCGCTTTTAGAAAACGTAAGTGTAAACAAAAATGGTATAGTAGATTACTCTGATACCTCAGTTACAGAAAATACAAGAGTTTCCTATCCTATCAATCATATAGAAAATATTGTTAAACCAGTTTCAAAAGGACAACATGCCTCCAAAATTATTTTTTTAGCTGCTGATGCATTTGGAGTTCTTCCTCCTGTGTCAATACTTTCTTATGAACAAGCTGAATATCACTTTTTATCAGGTTTTACTGCAAAAACAGCTGGAACAGAAAGAGGGATAACCGAACCCCAGCCAACTTTCTCAGCATGTTATGGAGCTGCTTTTTTGATGCTTCATCCTACGAAATATTCAAATGTTCTTTCCAAAAAAATGAAATCGGCTAATGCAAAAGTATTTTTAGTCAATACTGGGTGGAATGGAAAAGGTGAAAGAATTTCATTAAAAAATACCAGAGCAATTATTGATGCTATTTTGAACAACGAACTGAATAAAGTAGAAACACACAACATCCCATTTTTCAATCTCGCAATTCCTAAAAGTGTAAATGATATTCCATCAGATTTGTTAGACCCTAGGTCAACTTGGGACTCCGTAGACAACTGGAATAAAAAAGCAAAAGATCTAGCAAAATTATTTATAAATAACTTCAAAAAATTCTGTGATGACGATCACGGAAAAAAACTCGTGGATTCTGGCCCACAAATTTAATACCATATAGATAGTTTAAACACTTAAAAATTTGGAAAAAATATGAAAATTTTAATATCTATTATAGTTTTCTTAAGTGTTTTTGTATCCTATCCATTGTATGCTCAATCTGCTTTTAAAAATAAAGGTAAGAGAGCTTCTCTAGTAGAAGTAAAAAAAGTTAAAATTTTCAATATTGCTGAAAAAACTAATACTATTGGACGGTTAGTTGCGATTAATCCAACTATTATATCTTCAAAAATTAATCAAGAAATCCTAAAAATTCATTTTAAAATTGGTGATAATATAAAAAAAAATGACTTACTTTTCACACTTAACTCAAAAGATATAGTTAGAGATATTAAGCAAATATCTGCTGAAATAAAATATGAATCGCAAACTTTAAAATTTTTGAACAAGCAGTTATCTCTGAGGATATCAAAATTATCTAACGCAAAAAGTCTTCGTAAACAAAATATTATTACCCAAGATAATTTGGATAATGTAAAAATAACACTACTTCAAAATCAACAGCAAATTGCTGAACGAAATTATAACATAAAAAGATTAAAAATATTATTAGAAAAAAATAAAGAAGATCTAAGTTTATCAAAAATAAAATCCCCAGTTAATGGAAATATTATAAGTATTGATGCGAAAACTGGAGCCATAACTACTAGAGGTCAAATTTTAGCATCTATAGTTAGTAATGGATCAAATGAAATAGAAACAGATTTAAGATCAGATTTAGCATCCATAGTAAAAATTGATTCGGATGTAGAAATTATTCATAATAATTTAAGTTATTTTGGAAAAGTTAGAGGCATAGTTAATTTAGAAAATATGAGAACTGGCACACGCAAACTAAGAATAAGTTTAAATGAAATCTTGCCAAAAAATTTAAATACTTCTGGAACGAGGTTTTCATTATATATTCCAGTTGGTGAAAGTAAGCGGAGATTACTAATACCAAAAGATGCATTGATTCCAAGAGGAAAACAAAAAATTGTATATATTTTTGATAAAGGAATGGCTAAACAAAGCTTTATCAAAACAGGAGTTTCAGTAGGAAATAAAATAGAAATATTGAAAGGTTTAAATGAGGGACAGTTAGTTGTTGTTAAAGGTAACGAAAATTTAAGGCCAAATCAAACAATCAAAATAAAAAGAAATAAAAAGAAATAAAAGTGAGAATATTAGGAATAATATTAAATTATGGATAGTATAATTAAACTTGCAATCAAGCAGCCTATTGCAGTTGCTGCTTTTGTTTTTTTAATTATAGCTTTTGGTGTAGTAGCACTCCAAAAAATACCTATTCAAATGACACCTGACATTGACAAGCCAGTTTTACAAGTAAGGGTATCTTGGCCTGGAGCTTCTCCAGAAGATGTAGAAAGAGAAGTGGTTACTAGGCTTGAGCTAGCAGTTACGTCTCTTTCAGGAGTGGAAAATGTAGAGTCTGATAGTAGATTTGGTTCTGCTAGGGTTACGTTAACATATTCTGTAGGTCAAGACATGGATATTGCACTTATACAACTCTTGAGTAAAGTATCCGCAATTGATGGTTTGCCTTTCGAGTCAAAACGTCCAACTGTTAGAACATCAAATTCAGATGATAGCCCAATTTCAAGACTAGCTATGGTCAAACTACCCAACTCTAAAATTGATGATTTAGGAACTTTAGGGGATTTTGTTGAGTTTGAGATAATAGAAAAATTATCCCGTATTGAAGGGATTTCAGAAATAACATTTCGCGGGGGACAAAAAAGAGAACTAAAAGTTGCTTTGGACACTCAAAAATTAGCTGAATATTCAATTTCTATACCAAGTGTTTTAGAGGCATTAAAAGCAAGTTCTGCTCAAGTTACTGCAGGTGAAATAGTTGAAGGAAAAAGAACTTATTCTCTAAGAGCTGAAGCCATTTCATATACATCTTCTACAGCTAGAAATATTATTTTACGGTCTGAAACAGGTTTAGATGGTAGGTCTATAAATGTAAAACTTAAAGATGTTGCAAAGATTTATATGTCTTACAAAAAGCCAACTAGTTTTAGAAGAATGAATGGACAAGATGCTATAACTTTTGCCGTTATTAGAGAGCCAAGTTCAAACGTAGTTGAAATTATTGAAAATTTGAAAGTAGAAATTGAAAAACTTAATAATGGACCTCTTGCTAAAAAAGGACTCGTTTTAAATAATGTTTATGACGAAACTGTTTATATAAATGCGGCTATTAAATTAGTTCAGCAAAATATTATTATTGGTGGGATTTTAGCAATTTGTATACTTATGCTCTTTTTAAGAAGTTTTCGTCCTACATTTATAATTATGTTAGCCATTCCAGTCTCTGTTATAGGTACGTTTGTAGTTATTTCTTGGTTAGGTCTATCTGTAAATGTCATTTCATTAGCAGGATTAGCTTTTGCAGTTGGAATGGTGGTTGATGCATCTATTGTTAGTCAGGAGAATATATTTAGATTGAAACAATCCGGTATAGCTCCTATTACGGCTGCATATAATGGATCACGTCAAGTTTGGGCTCCAATACTTGGTTCGGCACTTACTACTGTTGTAGTATTTATTCCAATTTTACTCCTAGATTTACCTATTGGGCAATTATTCAGAGATATAGGTATTGCAATTTCTGTATCAGTATTAATATCAGTTATTATTTCTGTTACATTAATCCCAACAATTGCAGCTAAAATATTGAAAAATTCTGAATCAAAAGAAACTAAAAACTTTTCAATTATTTTTTTAGATGCCTTTGCCTCTAAATTTTCTAAATTAATGGAAAAATATGCTTCTTACTCTGCAAGCTCTCTTAAATTTGGCCTTACAGTTGTTTTTGGCCTAGTTTTAACTGCAGGTGTTATTATTTCATCTTTTCTTCCTCCACTTGATTATTTACCTGATGGGAACAGAAATTTTGTTTTTGCACGCATAATGGTACCTTCTGGTTATAATAAAGAAGCAACTTTAGAAATATCACGGGCTATGGAAAGAGCTGCTCAACCCCTTTGGGAGGCTGAAAATGATGGTCCATACGGGAAACCTAAAATTGCACGTTTTTTCTTTGTTGCTTATTCTGGAGGCGCATTCGCAGGCGCAGCTACTGATGATCCAGAAAGAGTTAAAGAAATTTTACCTGTGCTTACGAAGCCTATTAGATTACAACCAGGAGCAAGAGCCTTTGCTCAACAAGCATCATTATTTGGAAGGTCTGTAGGAGGTTCAAGAGTAATAAAGGTTGAAATTACAGGATCTTCTCTAGAATTAATACAACCAACTGCTCAAAAAATTATTAGGTTAATTAGAAATCAATTTCCCCCTAAGGATGGACACCAAGTTCGTTCAGTTCCTCAAATGGGAAGTGGGTCTCCTCAAGTAATAATTAAACCCATTCCAGAACAACTTGCCAATATCGGCATGACTGCCAAAGAATTTGCTCAGTCATTAGATGTTTATAATGATGGAATTAGGGTTATTGAAATACCATTTGAAGGTAGGCTTATAGAACTTATATTAACCTCTGATAAGGCTAATAATAATAAGATTGATGATATAAAAAATTTACCTTTAATTTTAAAAACAGGCGAAATAGTAAGATTATCTCAGGTTGCTGATATAAACTTGATCGGAGTTCCAAAGCAGATAAAAAGATTGTCTGGTAGGAGAGTAATAACTTTACAGTTACGTCCTCACGAAAGTATCTCTTTAGAAAATGCTGTTTTGAAACTTCAAAATTCAGTTATAAACCCTACCATTAAAAATATTCCTGAAGGTATATCTATAAATCTTTCTGGTGCTGCAAGTGAGTTAGAGCAAACTTGGATAGCAATGAAAAATAATGTGATGATTGCACTGTTTGTAATATTTTTATTGCTTACAGTTCTTATGAAATCTTTTGTTCTTCCAGTTGTAATAATGATTACTGTTCCAGTTGCAGGCGCAGGAGGAGTTCTAGGTTTAGTTTTTTTAAATCAATTTTCAGCTCAACCTCTGGATATGTTGACAATGTTAGGATTTATAATTTTGGCAGGAATTGTTGTAAATAATTCTATTCTAATGGTAGAGCAAACCTTATGGCATATAAGACATGAAAGTATGATAATTTCAGAAGCTATAACTGAGGCAACTAGAAACAGAATTAGGCCAATATTTATGTCTACCTTGACAAGTCTTTTTGGGTTGATCCCATTAGTTATCTTTCCTGGTTCAGGTTCCGAATTATATCGTGGGATTGGCACAGTTGTCTTTGGTGGTTTAGCGACATCTGCTATTTTAACTTTGTTAATGGTTCCTCCATTACTTGCTTTAGCTCTAAAAACTGAAAAATTGAAGCCTATTTCGGAAGTCAAAGAAGATTTATTTACATAATATAAAACAAATTATTTAGATTGATTTTATTTAATTGATTTTATTTAGTGACAATAGGCCTGATAAAGAGCTATATAATCACACTTGAAAAATTAAATTCAAAAAATGAGATAAAATGAGTAATAAATTATCTGCTGAAGAAAAAATAAAATTAATTCGAAATATAGCAATCGTTGCCCATGTTGATCATGGCAAAACTACTTTAGTTGATACTTTACTGCAGCAATCAGGAACATTTGCTGCTCATGCTGAAACAATTGAAAGAGTTATGGATTCCAATGATCTTGAAAAAGAACGAGGAATTACAATCTTATCTAAGAACACTGGTTTAAGATGGAAAGAATACAGAATTAACATTGTAGACACTCCTGGTCATGCAGATTTTGGCGGAGAAGTTGAACGAGTTCTTTCTATGGTTGATTCTGTGTTATTGCTAGTTGACGCAGTTGATGGCCCCATGCCACAAACTGGATTTGTTACTAAAAAAGCTCTTCAGGCAGGACTTAGACCTATCGTAGTTATAAATAAAGTTGACAGAGACGGCGCTAGACCTGACTGGGTTCTTAATCAAACATTTGATCTTTTTGATAGGTTGGGAGCTGATGAACATCAACTAGATTTCCCTGTAGTATACGCTTCTGCAATTCAAGGCTGGGCTACTGATGATTTGTCTAATAAAACAGATAATATGGATACTATATTTGAAACTATCTTAAAAAATGTTGCCTATCCTAAGGTTGATCCTAATGGAGATCTTCAAATACAGGTCTCTGCATTAAGTTATTCAAGTTATGTTGGACTGATAGGTACAGGCAGAATAAGGAGAGGTAACTTAAAAAAAGGACAACAGGTATCGGTTGGTAGTGTCAATGGTGAAATTCGTCAAGCCAAGGTATTACAAATTATGAATTTCCATGGCCTTGAAAAGCAAGAAGTTGATGAGGCCAATGCTGGTGATATTGTAGCAATTAGTGGTTTAGGTGAATTAAAAATATCAGATACTATATGTGAATTTGGAAAATTTGTGGGTATAGAAAAACTTTCAGTTGATGAACCTACTTTAAGTATGATCATACAAGTTAATGATAGCCCTTTTGCAGGACAAGAAGGTAAATTAGTTACAAGCAGATCTATTAGAGACCGTTTACATCAAGAATTAAAAACAAATGTTGCGCTCAGGGTTGAAGACACAGACAATCCAGACAAATTCAGAATTTCTGGTCGTGGCGAATTACATCTATCTATTTTAATTGAAAATATGAGAAGAGAAGGTTTCGAAATGGGCGTATCCTCTCCAGAGGTAATTACTAAAAAAATTGATAATGAGAAAAAAGAACCATATGAAAACGTTACAATAGATGTTGAAGAGGTTCATCAGGGTAAAGTAATGGAAAAAATGGGAGAAAGGAAAGCTCAATTATCAGACATGGTTCCTGATGGTAAAGGAAGAGTCCGCTTAGATTATAATATGACAAGCAGAGGGTTGATAGGTTTTAGATCAGAATTCTTAACTCTAACTTCTGGCTCTGGTTTATTATATCATACTTTTGATAAATATGGACCAATAATTCAAGGGCTTCATACAGGAAGAAGAAACGGTGCCCTTATTTCCATTGGTCAAGGTAAAGCTCTACCATATGCATTATTTAATCTTCAAGAAAGAGGTAAAATGATTATTGAAAATGGTATTGAGGTTTATGAGGGTATGATAGTCGGAATACATAGTAGAAATAACGACTTGGTTGTAAACCCTTTAAAAGGTAAACAACTTACGAATGTTAGAGCGTCAGGAAATGACGAAGCAGTTACTCTAACTACACCTGTACAAGTCACACTTGAATTTGCGTTAGAATTTATCAATGATGACGAGTTGGTTGAAGTTACGCCTAAAAGCCTTAGGATTAGAAAGAAATTTTTGAAAGAGCACGAGAGAAAGAAGGCAGCTAGAGCAGCTTCTTAAACTTTTACCAATATATTGGCTTTTGCTAATGCTTTAGATGTATCTATATCAAAAACAGTACCAATGTCACAATCTACTTCTACTATGTCATTTTCTTTGATTTGAGATTTAGCTCCAAAGTCTTCTTTGAGATTTTTTAATGTGGCGAAATAACTTTTGGGCAGTATAACTGGATTTCCAATTGTGTATTTATATTTTGGCAAAACTACTTTTTTACAGTTATGTGCTATAAATTCTTTTTCTAATCTCATTAAGTCCTCAGCTGATATAAGAGGCATGTCTGCAGGGATTATCATCACACCTAGAATATTGATGTCTAAATGTTGGATACTTAACGATATGGATGTTCCAATACCATTCTTATGTTTTTTATTATTAATTATTCTTATATCTTTATTATTAATTAAATCCCTAATTACCTTAGCATCATGTCCTAATACTACTAGTAATTCACAAGGATCAAAAACTTTTAACAAAGTGTCTCTTATGTGTTGTATTAAATATTTACCTTTAAATTTTTCTGTAAGTTTGTTTTTGTCCCCATAACGTTTGCTACTACCTGCTGCCAATAATATTTTTTTAATAAATATATTATTGCATTTTTTCATTTTTAGACCGTCTAAAATTTATTATTTCAGCCATTATAGAGACAGCTATTTCTGCTGGAGTTTTAGCTTTTATATTAAGGCCAATAGGCCCATGAATTTTGGATAAATCACTTTGACAAAAGCCTATATCGATTAATCTCTCACATCTTTTATTATGAGTTTTTTTACTACCTAAAGATCCAATGTAACCCATATCTTTTTTTAGAGCATAAATTAATGCAGGATCGTCAATTTTAGGATCATGGGTTAAAGTAACTAAATGTGTTGCCTCATCAAAAATAAAATTTGATAAAGCAGTATCTGGCCATTCATTTATAATTTTGCAATTAGGAAATCTGTCTTCTGTCGCAAAATGGTCTCTGGGGTCAATTAATATTATTTCAAAATCAGCTATTTTAGCTAAAGAAATAAGAGCTTGAGCAATATGAACAGCGCCAACAATAAATAATCTTGGTTTAGGATCTATGACATGAATAAATTCTTCCTTTGTTTTGTCATAGGTACTTACTTGATTGATCATAGAGTTATCAATATGTCTAGAGCCTGTTAAACAATTTATTATAAGTTTTGTTGGTTCTCTGTTTTTTATATTTTCTACTATGGAATAAATCATTTCATCTTCAAGATTAAGAGGTTGTATAAGAATTTTTAACTCGCCCCCACAAGCTAGTCCAACTTCCCAAGCCATATCATTTGAAATTCCGTAATCCTTAATTCTCAATTTGCCATCATTTATTGAATTAATACCTTCATTTATTACAGAGCCTTCTATGCATCCACCTGAAACTGATCCTATTATTTCTCCGTTACTGTCAATTGCCATTTGTCCACCTACAGGTCTGGGAGCACTTCCCCATGTTGAGATCACTGTAGCAAGAGCAACTTTCCTCTTTTCTTTTAACCAAACACACATAGGAGTTAATATGTCATCTACTTCAGTCATTGTTGACACCAATAAAATATAATTTTAAATAGACGTAATTTATGTTATAAATCTGAAATATTATATTAATAATTTAAATTAATTTAATCAAAGGAATTTATTTATGATTGAGGATAAAATATCAAAAAGCACATGGATTGAGAGTCTTATTTTAAAAGATAAAAGAATAGAAAAATTCTCTATTGTCTCAACCTTTTTTACAATTTTAATTTGTAGTTTTTTATTAATTTTATCTGCAAAAACTAAAGTTGATCTGTACCCGGTTCCGATGACCTTACAGCCTTTAGCCGTGTTAATGATTGCGATGTTATGTGGCAGAAATATTGCTGTGGCTTCAGTAAGTATTTATTTATTTCAAGGAATTATAGGATTACCAGTTTTTGCATATGGTGGTGGTTTAATGTACTTAATGGGACCAACTGGAGGTTTTTTATTTGGTTTTCTAATCGCTTCTATAATTGTCGGCGAACTTGCTGACAGAGGGTGGGGAAAATTTTTATTTAAATCTATTTTTGCAATGTTAATAGGTATGTTCATGATTTATTTTTTTGGAATAGCACAATTAAGTGCTATAAAAGGTTTTGACTTTGCTATAATAAATGGATTAAAGCCATTTATAATTGGCGATTTTTATAAGCTTTTACTTGCGGCATTATTGTTGCCACAGATATGGAAGTTAGTAAAAAAAAGTTAGTTTATTAATTAAGCGAGTATCATAATAAAAAAATTTTGTATAAAAAGATCAAGCGTCGTTTGAGGCTTCATTCTGTGCATCTTTTGTTGTTAATCCTATGCTTTCATTATCTAAAGCATCTTCAAAAGCTAGAACATCTATATTTTCAATACTATCAAGTTGGTTGGCAAAAAATTCTTCTGGTGTAGTATTACTTGGATGATCTATTTTGATCGCTATTATTGCTGCTATTGTAGATGTTACTGCGTCTGGCTTTTTATCTTTATATTTTTTAAAAGAAATTATATTTGATGCTGAATTATTGATATCAGACGTTACCTTCATTAACTATGCTCCGTTAAGAATTTTATTAAATTTATAATAGTGTGATATAGTAATTAAAATATTATTGCCCAACTCGTCTAATTACAATTCTACCAGATGGTTTGTTATTTACGTTTTCAACTGTCCTAGTTGCTTGGCTGTATAGGTTAGTTTCAATACCAAAATTATCAACTACAGCAACTCTTGCTCTAACTTGGGAACCAACTAAAGATTGACCTAGAGATAAAATTGGACCACTTAAACTATTTACACCAATCCAATTTCTTCCATCTTTTGAAGTTTCCCAACTAATAGAAATGGATGCAATACCATCTTCGTCCGATAGAGAATTTGAGAGGGCCCGAAGCGTAACGCCTTCCTTTGGTTCCCCGATAATAGTGACTTCGCCTTGAACTGGATCGTCTAAATTATCAATTGTTTCAGAGGGGCTTGTGTATAGCACCTCTCTTGTACCATGAGAATCAATATATGAAACGACTGCTCTATAAGAATAACCGACTTGGCTTTGAGTTAATCTAAGCACTTCATTTTGACCTGTTGGATAAGCTTCCCATGAGGATTTTGAAGAAGACCTTTGCCACGTAATATCAAATCCACCAATACCATCTTCATCTGCTATACTTGATGTATCAACTACTAAGGCACTGTCTTCAACAGAGGATCCAATAAGACGAGCTGAACCTGTCGGTTTGTCATTTACATTTCTGACAGGGGTCGAAGGAGGACTGATAAGTGGTTCTAAATTTCCTTGTCCATCAACATAGGATATAGCAACACGTAGTCTACTACCAACATGAATTTCTCTGGGTGTAAATGATTGGTTAGTGGCTCCACTAATATTTGTCCATTTATTATTATCAGGCGAAATTTGCCATTGAACACTCACTGAACCCATACCGTCTGAGTCTGTAACAGAAGACAAATCAATAATTAATGGGACATCTTCAATTGCAGCAAAACCAGCCGTCTCAACATTCTCATCTTTATTAGTACCACTAGAGGATTTTTGTGAAATTTTTCCGTCATTTTTAGTATCTTTAGAGGAAAGTTTCTTTTGATCTTTTAGATAAGTTTTTTTGTGATCGTGTTGAGTAATATTACTCTTTTTTTTGACAATTTTGCTATCTTTAATTGATGGATCACCACCAGCTAAAACTATTTTGGAATCAAGCGCTGTTACACTTGCAATTAAACAAATCGTTAAAAGCAAGAGATTAACTTTTAAAAAACGCATTTAAACCTCCACTAACTCAATAACTAGCATCCAATATATAACACACAACTAAAAAAGATACAGTTTTTTTAAATTAAAAGTCTATTTTGAGAAGTTTGCTGGTTATTTAAATTTGAAAAATTAAAATAAAAATTAGTACTTATTTTATTTTTAATAAAATTTCTTTGAGTATTATGTCCTGCTTGGTTAACATTGACTTTAATATTAATATTTCATTCTTTATATCTGTTAAGTCGTCCTTGGTTTCAACTTTGTGTTCACTATTCACAATATTTGTTAAAGTAAGAGTATCATTAGAATTAATCTTAATTTCTTTGTCAGTATTAATGTTAGAGTTTTCATCTTTCTTATTTGAAGTAACAAAATTAGTTATCTCTAAAATCTCAGACTTTATCGCACTTAATTTTTTTTCTTTAGCTGTATTCAATTTTTACTCAATTATTAATGATTCTATTTTATTGTATAATAGCATTTTATATCATAGATGCTATAAATAAGTTAAATTATTATTTGTAAGTAGTTTTTATAGGAAAAAAAAATGAATATTGTTGATTCTATTAAAGCCTCAATTTTTACTCCAATACATCCTGCAGGCATACCATTTATAGCAATTTTTTTTATATTGACAGTGATCATAGGTTGGTTTTGGGCCCCACTTTATTTTGCTGGTATAATTTTGACAGTCTGGTGTATATATTTTTTTAGAAATCCCTCGAGAGTTACCCCTGTTTTGTCAGGATCAAATAAGAATAATCTTATTATTTCACCAGCAGATGGTAGGGTTATAGAAATTTCTAAAATAAATCCAACTGAAGAAATTGGGTTGCCTGAAGGAAACTGGACTAGGGTCTGTGTTTTTATGAATGTCTTTGATGTTCACGTAAATAGATCACCAATGTTAGGTCAAATTACATATAAAAATTATATTCCAGGCTCTTTTTTTAATGCTAGTTTAGATAAAGCTTCTTCTGAAAATGAAAGACTGATACTTGGAATGGATACAGAAAATGGAAAAAAAATAGCTTTTGTCCAAATTGCAGGATTAGTTGCAAGAAGAATTATTTGCGATGTTGACATAGGTTCGTCTTTAAAGGCAGGAGAAATATTTGGTCTTATCAGATTTGGAAGTAGAGTTGATATTTATTTTCCATCCGATGTTGCAGTAATGGTTTTACAAGGACAAAAAATGATTGCAGGTGAAACTATTATTGGAGATTTTACTAAATCTAGTAAACCAGTTAAGGAAAATCTAGATGAAAAGTAAGGGTATTAAATTTGCTAAAAAAGCTTTCCAATCTAGACCTAGGCGTTTTTCAGTAGTTTGGATGCTTCCGAACTTTCTTACGATATGTGCTTTAATCTTTGGTTTGCAAGCAATGTATCAAGCTCTTTTCGATAATTGGGATAATGTGATTATAATGATAATTATTGCTTCAGTTTTTGATATGTTGGATGGAAGGGTTGCTCGATTATTAAAATCTACTAGTGAATTTGGTATGCATCTTGATTCTTTATCAGATTTTGTAGTTTTTGGAGCCGTTCCTGCATTTGCAGTATATCTCTGGATGGACAAACCACAGGGTAATTTATTTTGGATAATAATAGTTCTGTATGTGATTTGTTCTGCACTCAGACTTGCAAGATTTAATTCAGAATTATCTGAAAGACCTAGCTATGCTAAAAATTATTTTAATGGTGTTCCTACTCCAGCTGCGGCATTTTTAATGCTATTTCCGATTGCCATAGATGGATATTTAGAAGCACAAAATTTAAAATCTTTTGAAAATATTGGAATTTGGATCGGTTTCATTTCAATAGCTATGGTAAGTAACTTACCTACTTTTTCGGGCAAGGTATTTCAAATTCCAAAATCATATGTCATACCTATGCTGATAATTCTAGCTCTTCTCAGTAATGCGATTATTAGTAATCCCATAAAAGGATTTATAATATTGGTTTTAGTTTATATTTTTAGCTTGCCTTTTGCATCTTTGTTTTATTGGCGTTTGAAGAAGAAAGCAGAAGCTTTAAACCTCAAAAGTTAGATATATATAATCTATTTTAGGAGAATAAACTTTTCCATCCTAGCTTTGAGTTGCCTACGGAAGTTGCTTCGTAAACGGCTCTATTGCATGCTCTTGCAACACAATCACTTGCTCTAGAACCGAGAGCTAGGATGTCTACATTCTCTAAAATTTGTTCTTTATCACTCTGATTGGTCGAAATAGAAAAAATCGTGTCTCCATCCATGGGTGTGTGCGCAGGGCTTAAGGATTTTGCTATACCGTCATGAGCCATAATAGCTATTCTTTTTAAATTTGCACGAGTTAAGGGTGCATCTGTAGCAACAACACCGATAACTGTATTACTTGAAATATCATTTAAGGTGTCTGTTATCCCAAGTGATGGAGGTATTCTTTTTGCTCTTAATATATTATCGTATCTTTTATTAGATGGCCCATATCCTCCAAACTCTTTATCCAACTCCAAGTGACCTGATAAAAAATAAGGTCCATCATTAAGTAATGGGTTCCCAACTGCATTATTTATTACAATAGCTCCAACTGTATATGCTTTTCCATTAGAATATGCTTGTTTCCATGAGGAGGATCCTTGTCCTCCTTTTAATGTTGCTGTAGTTGCGCCACAACCTGCACCATATGAACCTAATTTTAAATCGTTGTTAATTGTCCTGTATGCTTTATTTGCTAAAATTCTCCATGGAGATCTTTTACCTAATTCATTTACATGAGGGTTATCATTAATATTAAGGTCAAAAATTACAGCTCCCGGTACTAGTGGTATGATTGATTTGCCTAATTGATATCCTTTTTGGTCTTCTCTCAATAAATCTTGAATTTCTGAACACGCATCAAGTCCGTATGCTGATCCACCAGAAAGTACTATAGCATCAGCGCGACCTATTGAATTTTCCAAACTTAGCATGTCAGTTTCTCTTGTTCCTGGGCCGCCACCCCTCACATCTACGGCTGCAGAGAATGGACTATTTCCCGAAACAACAGTTACTCCTGTACCAATTTTTTTATCTTGCGCGTGACCTACTTGAACTCCAATAACATCTGTTATAAGGTTCTTTGGACCGGGGCCAGAATACGTATTCAAATCTATCTCCATAATTTAAAAGAATGATTATGTAATGACGTTAATATTATCTCTTTGTAAAGACAACAAGTAGTTGGAACTGGAGAAGAGAAATACTTTAATACTATCAATCGCTCAGGGTCTATCTGTTACAACTACAAATATTAACATGATAAACACTGGATTAGTTGGTACTATTCTAGCTACTCATCCATCTTACGCAACTATCCCGTTATCTCTTCAATTTTTAACGATAGCATTAACGCTAATTCCTGTTTCTTTATTGATGGGCAAATTTGGAAGAAGGCCTATGTTTCTTATAGGTGCTATGTCAGCTTTTGTTGGATGTTTAGTCATAGCTTGTGCAATATATTACAAACTTTTTTCTTTATTTATTCTTGGTTCAATATTGCTGGGTTTTTCACAAGCTAATCAACAATTTTATCGTTATGCTGCTGCTGACAATGTTTCAATTAGTTTAAAAAGTAAAGCTATCTCATTAGTTTTGGCTGGTGGAATCATCGCAGCTATTTTAGGTCCTGAAGTTTCTAGATATTCTTTTGATTTTTTCCCTAATTATATCTATTTAGCTACATACTTATTTGCAGCAATAATACAAATAATAAATTTTATAATTTTAATTTTCATAAATATACAAAAACCAATTCCATCCAAAAAAATAAATAGGCCTTTAAGTGATGTTTTACTTCAGAAAAATCTTATAATAGCTATTTTAGCAGCTGCTGTTGGTTATTCTCTTATGAGTTTTATTATGACAGCAACACCATTACAAATTGTAAATGTATGTAAATTGGGTGATAGCGCTAGTGCAACTGTGATTCAATGGCATGTCATTGCTATGTTTGCACCCTCTTTT
Organism: uncultured SAR116 cluster alpha proteobacterium; assembly: GCA_902533225.1. GTDB lineage: Bacteria > Pseudomonadota > Alphaproteobacteria > Puniceispirillales > Marisalimonadaceae > Marisalimonas. Next base: position 19,882 of record CACALC010000018.1, read on the forward strand.
TTCACTGGTACAATTATTAACTCACTTGGTAACCGTAAAGTAATGATGATAGGATTATTTCTTTATGCTTTTTCTATCTCTTTTACAATTATTGGTCAGACAATCGAACATTTTTGGATAGCTTTATTCTTATGTGGTTTAGGTTGGAATTTTCTTTATGTTGGAGGTAGTGATATTATTGCAAAATCTGCACTTCCAGAGGAAAGGGCGAAGGTTCAAGGCGTAACAGATTTTATTATTTTTGTTTTTGTAGCCACAGGATCATTTTTAGCAGGCGCACTTCACAGCACTCTTGGCTGGGAAATAATGATGTTTCATACATCAATACCAATTCTTATCTTGTTTTTGAGCATAATTATAATCAAACCTGATGGGATTAAAGCGAGATAATAATTAGCCACCTGTAAGAGACATATGTCGGTTGACAGATATGTTTGGAGATTGACGTGAAATCTCAAAGTCATGTCCTTTTGGTTTTCTTCCTATTGCCATTCTTATCGCTTCTTCTAGGGCAGTAGATCCTTTTTCTCTTAAAACACTTTTTAAATCAGCATTATCATCCTGTCCTAAGCACATATATAATACGCCAGTGCAAGTAAGTCTTACCCTATTACAACTTTCACAAAAATTATGTGTCAACGGTGTTATAAAACCAAGCTTGTTACTTGTTTCTTTAACTGACACATATCTTGCTGGGCCGCTTGTTCTTTCTGGAAGGTCTTTTAGACTGAATTCTTTTTCTAGTTCGGTTCTGACTTGTGATAAAGGTAAGTATTGTCCATATCTTGTATCTCCACCGATATCGCCCATTGGCATAACTTCAATTATAGTCATGTCAAAATTTTCTTTACCACACCATTTAAGTATTTCGGAAAGATGATGTTGATTAAAGTTACTAATTGCTACAGTGTTTATTTTTATTTTCAGACCAACTTCACGGGCTTTTTTTAATCCTCTCTTAACTTTCTCAAGATCTCCCCATCTTGTTATTTCTTTAAATTTTATTGGGTCTAAATGATCTAAAGATACATTAATACGTCTAACACCAGCTTTGTATAATTCTTCAGCTTTTGATTCCAGCTGACTGCCGTTTGTTGTAATTGTTAATTCATCGAGTAAGGTGCCAACCTCTTTGCCTAAATTATTAATTACTTGCATAATACCTTTTCTAACTAAAGGTTCACCTCCCGTTAATCTAATTTTCCTTGTTCCAAGTTTCATAAAAGTTCTACAAACTTCTTCAATTTCCTCAAGACTTAAAATATCTTTTTTTGGAAGAAATTGCATATCTTCAGCCATGCAGTATGTACATCTGAAGTCGCACCTATCAGTAACTGACACTCTCAAATAATTTACATCTCTACCAAAAGGATCAATTAACTTATTTTGATTTCCAATTTTTTCGTTCATAAAGCAAAATTCAGTTTTAAAATTACAAGTGAAACAACATAACACATTATTTTGGAAATTTAGTAACAATTTTTTCTTAAGATTATATAATGTAAATTTATAGATAATTAATTTGTGGAATTTATTATGAGTGATCCTGGTAAAATATATAGACATAAACCTGCAGCAGGAGGCCTTTCTAGCCATTTAGTTGTTTTTCTTCATGGATATGGGGCTGATGGAAAAGATTTAATTGATTTAGCAAATCCATTTTCTATGGCTTTACCAAATGCTACTTTTATTTCGCCTGATGCACCTGATCCTTGTGCTATGTCTCCTCAAGGAAGACAATGGTTTCCGATTGAAGAAATTCCTAATGGTGCAATAAGAGCTTCAGAAAGTTTAATTAAATTAATCAATAAAGAAGCTGAAGATCTTAATCTCACTTTTAAAGATGTAGTTTTAATAGGGTTTTCACAAGGAGCGATGATGAGTATGCAATGCTTATTATTAAATAAGTTCCGACTTGGAGCTATTATAGGATACTCTGGTGCCTTAAGAGACGAAAATATTGAAGCTGCCAGTTTTCAGTTAATCGATGGCAAACATAAATTTTCAGATACTCCCATATTGTTAGTTCATGGAGAACAAGATGAGGTCGTACCATTCCATTCATTACAAAAATCAAAATCACTTTTAGACAACATTGGTTTTAATGTTGAAACACTCTCAAGACCTAAACTTGGCCATGGGATAGATCCTGAAGGTATAAGCAGGGGAATGGAGATGTTAAAACAAATAAATTAATTAAAATCCTAATTTTTTTATTTAATAAATTTTTAATATTGATAGTCTAATATTATTCAAATAATTTAATTAGAGTTCGATGACTACTTATTCCTTTTCACCTACATTAGTTCTCAACGCCGATTACCAACCGTTGAGTTATTTCCCATTATCTCTTTGGTCATGGCAAGATACAATAAAAGCCGTATTTCTTGACAGAGTAAATATTGTCTCTGAATATGACGAAGTTGTAAGGTCCCCTGGATTTTCAATGAAAGTACCCAGTGTAATTTCTTTGAAAGAATACGTTAAAAATAAGAAATCTCCTGTTTTTACAAGATTTAATGTTTTCTTAAGAGATAGATTTTCCTGTCAATATTGTGGAGCAGTTAAACAATCACACGACTTAACTTTTGATCATGTAATACCAAGGTCTCTAGGTGGAAGAACTAATTGGAATAATGTTGTAGCTGCTTGTCGCCCCTGTAATTTTAAAAAAGGTAGCAAGCGATCCAAGGAAATTAACATGTTTCCTATTATTAAGCCTGAAGCTCCATCAACAAATCTACTAAAAAAGAATGGTAGGTATTTCCCACCAAACTATTTACACGAATCTTGGCGCGATTTTTTATATTGGGATATAGAATTGGAAAGTCAAAATTGAATAAATTATAATCTTTAAATTTTCTCTGAAATTTTTATGGCAGTTCTACAACCTAACTGGACTATGGTTTTCATTACATCAAATCCAGGTGCATTTTCACCATCATATTCAACTCCAGTTTCAAGATGGTCAAGTTCATCATCTCTAAATTTCATTAATGTTGATTTAAGTTTTTTATGTTTTTCGTCTAAACTTTCTGCCTGCTTTGCATAATGTTCTCCAATGACTTCTTCAACAGCTATTGTGCAAGCCATAGCAGCTTTTTCTCCCATTATGGCACTCGCAACACCAAGCCCATAACCCATAACATTCCAAAGAGGAAGAAGAGCGGTCGGTCTGGTATCATTTTCTACAAGAAGATCATTAAATGTATCTAGGTGTTCTTGTTCTTGATCCTTCATATGTTGAATAGTGGGGCCAACAGGGGTATTTTTTAAAATAGCCAACTGACCGTCGTATATTTTAGCTGCCGCCGTCTCTCCAGCATGATCAACTCTCAAAATAGAATCAATCTGATGTTTACTAATATTTTTTTTCATACTTTTATAAACCTTTTATTCATTAAAAAAACACTTACTATCATAAACATAATAAATGACATTAGTGTATTCCAACCAGCTAATGACAACCCAAATACACTGAACATTACTTCATCACATTTAATAGGAGACTTGTTTAGTAAATATTTAAGTGTATCTTTTGAAAAATCAATACTTGACGAACATCCATCTGGTCCAGTCCAGAAATTCATCTCGATACCAAAATGATATAATCCGGCAATTGAACTTGTAATCCAAGTTAGAGATAGACCTATTAAAACTAATTCATCTGCTATAAAATTTTTTTCTAAAGTTAAAATTGCAATTAAACTGTAAGAAATTATTAGGGCGTGAAACCACCTTTGAGTGATACATAAGTCGCATGGAAATGCGTTATGAAAATATTCTAAATAAAAAGCGGATAAAAGCATTAAAGAAGATATTAAAAAAGATATTTTAAAAATATTGTTCATTAACATTTACATAATATAAATCGTAAAAATTATAATTGCCAATCCTAAAATGCTAGATGAAATCATAAGGTTTTTTTGTAAGAATAATAGTGCTGGTTTACCAAAAAATTTAACCAGATAAGCAACTATGAAAAAACGAGTGCCCCTTCCTAAAATGGACATTAAAATAAATGCAAATATGTTTACTTCTGCTATTCCACTTGTGATTGTTATAATTTTATACGGAAGGGGTGTAAAAGCTCCCAAGAAAATAATCAGCATACCGTTGTCTTTGTAAGCAATCTTGACGGCATTAAACTTCTCCTCAGTAAACCAAGGAAAATATAGAAATAAATTCTCAATAGACGGCCCAATTAAATAACCTAATAACCATCCAATCACACCACCAACCACAGATCCAATTGTACAAATAAATGCAAATCTAAAAGCTTTTCTAGGAGCAGCTAAAGTCAATCCCGCCAAAAATGGATCAACTGGAAGAGGGAAAATGATTGATTCAATGATTGAAATAAAGCCTAAAACTTTGTCAGCCAATGGCTTAACAGCATTCGTTTTAGCTTTTTCAATTAAGTTATTTATTATAATTTTATAGTTGTTGAAAATCATAGTTAATACATCTGATTTATATCTTTTAATTTTCTAACATTGATATATATAATACTTAATCAAGTATACTTATAATTAAAAATATTGGGGATATGGTGAAATAGGTAAACACGCTGGTCTCAAAAACCAGTGCCGCAAGGCTTCCCGGTTCGATTCCGGGTATCCCTACCAAAAATAAATTATAATTAATTAATATGTGAAATTATTTATCTTTAAATTTTTAATAATTTATAATATAAGTATACATACTTTAGAATCATTTTAATTTAGATTTATTGGGAGGGATCTATATGATACCTAGTGCATTTACATTTTATAAACCAGATAATATAGAAAAAGCTGTATCTCTTATGTCAGACTTTGGTGATGAGGCAAGAGTAATTGCTGGAGGTCATAGTTTGATACCAGTGATGAAACAAAGACTTACAGATATTAAACATTTAATAGATTTGTCTGGGATTAATGAAATTAAAGGTATTGAAATTACAGGTAACCAAATATCAATTGGTGCAATGACTACTCAAGTTGAATTGATAAATAATGAAGAATTATTTAAAAAAGCTCCTATTATAAGAGAAGCTTCATTGCAAATTGCTGACCCCCAAGTCAGGAACCTTGGTACAATTGGTGGAAATGTGGCTAATGGTGATCCAGCCAATGATATGCCTGGCTTAATGCAACTACTTGACGCTACTTATAAATTAAGTGGTTCTGAGGGTGTTCGCGATGTTAAAGCAAGAGAATTTTATGAAGGAGCTTATTTTACTGTTAGGGAAGATGATGAAATTCTTATTTCAATTTCCTTTGACGCTCCATCAGGTGGTTATGCCTATGAAAAACAAAAAAGAAAAATTGGTGATTATGCAACTGCAGCAGCTGGTGTAATATTAAAGGTTGAAAATAATATGTGTTCGAGTGCTTCTATAGCATTAACTAATTTATCAGATACTCCAGTATATTGTGATAAAGCTGTAGATATAATCCTTGGAAAAGAAATTGATAACAACATATTAAATCAAGTCACAGAAGCTTGTGTAGAGCAAAGTGATCCTGTAGCTGATCAAAGAGGACCAGTTGAATTTAAGAAATACGTCGCTGGTATTGTAATTAAAAAGGCTCTTACAAGAGCTATTGAACGAACCTAGTTAAGGGGAAAGTTATGGAAAAAATTAATGTCACTATGACAGTTAATGGTAAAGAAGAGACATTGTCAGTTGAGCCGAGAACACTTTTAGTCCACGCTCTTAGAGAGCACTTAGAATATACTGGTGCTCATATAGGATGTTCTTCATCTCATTGTGGTGCTTGCACCATAGATATGAACGGAAAGTCAGTAAAGTCTTGTACAGTATTTGCCCCTCAAGCAGAAGGAGCTGAAATTTTGACCGTTGAAGGTATAGGTTCTCCCGACAAACTTCATGCTATACAAGAAATGTTTAAAGAGCATCATGGTTTACAATGTGGATATTGCACACCTGGAATGATTATGAGGTCTTATAGGTTTTTACAAGAGAACCCTAATCCTACAGAAGAAGAGGTTAGATTTGGTATTTCAGGAAACTTATGCCGATGTACTGGATACCAAAATATTGTTAAATCAATAATGGCAGCCGCTAGTAAAATAAGAGATGAAGCTAACGTTGAGAAAAAGGAAATAGCATAATGGATGACGTAAAAACCCCATCAAGAGAAGAAAGAAAAAGTGCATTAAGTGGTCTTGGTACTTCTAGAAAAAGAGTTGAAGATGCTAGATTTACGCAAGGTAAAGGTAATTATGTAGATGATATAAAGCTAAAAGGAATGCTTTTTGGTGACTTTGTAAGATCACCAGTTGCTCATGCACGAGTAAAGAACATCGATACAAGCGCAGCTCTAGCCTTACCTGGTGTTCATGCAGTACTTACAGCAGCTGATTTAGAGCCATTAGGTCTACATTGGATGCCAACGCTCGCAGGTGACAAACAAATGGTTCTTGCAGATGGCAAAGTTCTATTCCAAGGACAAGAAGTTGCGTTTGTTGTTGGAGACGACAGATATGCTGTAGCTGACGGTGTTTCTTTGGTTGAAGTTGAATATGAGGAGTTACCAGTAGTAACAGATCCTTTTAAAGCTGAATTAAAAGATGCACCTATCTTAAGAGAAGACATTGCAGATCAGAAAGAAGGTGCCCATGGAGCCAGAAGACACCCAAATCACATTTTTACATGGGAAGCAGGTAAAAAGGAAGAAACTAATAAAGTATTAGAAGAAGCTGAAGTTGTTGCTGATGAGATGGTTTATTATCATAGGACACATCCATGTCCTCTTGAGACTTGCGGTTGTGTTGCCTCTATGGATAAAGTTAATGGTAAACTTACAGTATGGGGTACTTTTCAAGCCCCACATGCTGTAAGAACGGTAGCGTCATTAATTTCAAGTATTCCAGAGCATAACATTAGAATTATTTCTCCAGATATTGGTGGAGGATTTGGAAATAAAGTAGGTGTTTATCCAGGTTATGTTTGTTCAATTGTCGCATCAATTGTAACTGGTGTTCCAATCAAGTGGGTTGAGGACAGAATGGACAACTTAATGGCCACTGCTTTTGCAAGAGATTACTGGATGCATGGTAAGATATCAGCTACAAAAGAAGGAAAAATTACTGGTTTATGGTGTCATACTACAGCTGATCACGGAGCATTTGATGCATGTGCTGATCCCACAAAGTTCCCAGCAGGATTTATGAATATTTGTACTGGTTCATATGATATTCCAGTTGCATATTTAGCTGTTGATGGTGTTTATACGAACAAGGCACCTGGTGGCGTAGCATACAGGTGCTCTTTTAGAGTGACTGAAGCTTCTTATTTTATAGAAAGAATGATTGAGGTACTTGCACAGAAACTTGGTATAGATTCTGCTGAACTACGCTCTAAGAATTTTATTAAAAAAGAGCAATTCCCTTACACATCAGCTCTTGGCTGGGAATATGACTCAGGCGATTATCATCAAGCCTGGGAAAAAGCTATGACTTCAGTAAATTATAAAAAATTAAGAGAAGATCAAGCTAAACAATTACAATTATTTAAAGATGGTAAATCACGAAAGTTGATGGGTATTGGTCTTAGTCACTTCACTGAGATAGTAGGAGCTGGTCCAGTTAAAAATTGTGATATTCTTGGTTTAGGAATGTTTGATGCTTGTGAAATAAGAATTCATCCAACTGGCTCAGCTATAGCAAGATTAGGAACCATATCACAAGGTCAAGGTCATGCCACTACATTTGCTCAAATATTAGCATCTGAAATTGGTATTCCAGCTTCTGACATTACATTAGAAGAAGGTGATACTGATACCGCTCCTTATGGACTAGGAACTTATGGATCCCGTTCCACACCAGTTGCTGGAGCAGCAACTGCCATGGCTGGTAGAAAAATAAGAGCAAAAGCACAAATGATTGCAGCTTATTTGCTAGAAGTTCACGACGATGATTTAGAATGGGATGTAGATAGATTTTCAGTCAAAGGTGCACCTGAAAAATTCAAAACTATGAAAGAGATTGCATTCGCTTCTTATAATCAGGCCATACCTGGTGTAGAACCTGGTTTGGAAGCCGTTAGTTATTATGATCCACCGAATATGACTTATCCAAACGGAGCCTACGTAGTAGTCATGGAAATTGATGTAGACACTGGGGTTAGTGACATTAAACAGGTTTACGCTCTTGACGATTGTGGTACTCGAATAAATCCAATGATTATCGAAGGTCAGGTTCACGGCGGATTAACAGAAGCTTTAGCTATATCTATGGGACAGGAAATTGCTTATGATGAGCAAGGTAATGTCATGACAGGTACTTTGATGGACTTTTTTATTCCAACTGCTTGGGAAACTCCAAATTACGAGACTGATTATACAGAAACACCAAGTCCGCATCATCCTATAGGTGCAAAAGGTGTAGGTGAAAGTCCTAATGTAGGTGGAGTGTCTGCTTTTTCAAATGCAGTACATGACGCTTTTAAACCATTTGGATTAACTCAGGCACATATGCCTCATGATCATTGGAGAGTTTGGAAGATTGCTAAAGATCTTGGACTTCATAGTTAGTCTAGCTGATAAACAAAAATGCAATGGCAAAATATTAAGAAGTATCTATATGATTTAGATTATATAGCATCAGATGAATTAGCTATGAGTATTCACATAGCTTCAAGTCTTGGTAGACCTCTACTATTGGAAGGTGAGGCAGGTATTGGAAAAACTGCCCTCGCCATTGCTTTATCTAAATTGCATGAAACTAGTCTTATAAGATTACAATGTTATGAAGGTCTTGATTCTACCTCAACAATTTATGAATGGAACTATCAAAAACAATTACTTGCAATTCGTTCTAACGAAACCAAAAGTAACAATGAAATAGTTATTGATAAACACATATTTTCTAGAGATTTTCTCTTGGAAAGACCTTTATTAAAGGCAATAACTCAAAAAAAGTCACCTGTTCTTCTCATTGACGAAATCGACAGAGCAGACGAGGAGTTTGAAGCGTATCTATTAGAAATTTTGTCGGAGTTTCAGGTGTCTATTCCTGAATTTGGTACAATAAAAGCTGTTTCAAAGCCAATTGTAATTATAACGTCTAACAGTACTAGAGATTTGTCTGATGCGTTAAGAAGAAGGTGCATTTATAATTATGTATACTACCCAAAAAAAGAACTTGAGCTTCAAATATTGCAGAAAAAAATGCCTAACATTGAATTAGAATTATCAAGACAAATAGTTAGCTTTGTTCAAAATTTAAGAATGGAAGATTTAGAAAAAAAACCTGGTATAGCAGAAACTTTAGACTGGGCTGCCGCTATATCAGGATTGGGATTAAAGGATTTATCTGAAAATCATGAAATCTTACATTCAACTTTGGTCTGTTTGTTAAAAACAGAAGCTGATAAGTCAATTATTTCTTTAGAAACAAGTCAGAAATTAGCTAAAGTATAATATGCTTAAACCTACAAAATTTCTGTTAAGGTCGTCTAAAACTTCTAGGTTGTTAGACTTTAGTCATCACATGTTTGCTAACGGTTTTAACACTTCCTTTGATCAGGTAACTCAGTCTCTTAATGGTTTGCAAAATATTGATTTGTCTAAAATACAAGAATGGAAAAATGCTCTTAAATCAATTTATTGTTACAACTTTGATACATATGAAAAATTTGATGAATTATTCGATTCCTTCTGGACAAATGAAGGAAGAAAAAAAACAAATATCCAAAGACAAAATAATAATAAAAATAACGATACAATTAATACCCGAAGTATTTTTGCCCCTTCCGAGCAAGGTACACTTGACAATGAATCAACAAATAAATCCATGACTAATAACGAAAACGAAATGGAAGCCTCTAGCAATGCAGTGTCTAAAATAACTGCCAGTTTCATAGAAAACAAAAAGAAAACAGATTTAAAAGAACTAATTGATTCTGATTTACAAAAAAGAATACATTCAGCTGTTTCAAAAATAGCTAAGTCAATTAAACATAAAAGATCAAGACGATTAATAGCAGATAGAAAAGGTGTTAAATTAGACTTAAGAAAAATTGTTAGTAAATCATTACCGTATGAAGGTTATCCTATTAAACTGTATAAAAAAAGTAAGCCTAAAAAGCCGATGAGAATTGTAAGCATATTAGATATATCGGGATCTATGAAGGTATATAGTCAGATTTTTTTAACTTTTGTTAAAGGTTTGGTAGGTGTTGATCAATCTGCAGATGTATATTTGTTTCACACAAGATTGATGAGAGTTACAGAATACCTTAAAGACAATGACACTTTAAATGCGGTTAATAGGATTTCTTTACTTACAGAGGGATTTTCGGGCGGTACTAAAATTGGAAAGTCATTAAAAGAATTTAATAATGTTTATTCAAAAAACCAAGTTAATGGTAGAACAGTTGTTATTATTATTTCCGATGGTTACGACACAGGAAGTCCAAAAATTGTTTCGCAAGAACTTGAAAAATTAAAAAAGAGAAATTGTAAAATAATTTGGCTAAATCCTCTTCTTGGATGGGAGAATTATGAACCAGTTGCTGCTAGCATGAAAGAAGCATCTTCGTATTTAGATTTATTTGCGCCTTGTAGTACTATAGAAGATTTAGAAAATTTAGAAAAAGAATTATGTATGATATGACAAATAATGATGAAAAAATAAATTTTGAAAATGTTTTGAAAACTCTTGAAAATAAGGGATCTTCTTTTGTAATTGCTACTGTGATTAGAACTATGTCATCAACTGCTGCAAAACCTGGCATGAAAGCTATAATTTCAAACAAAGGTGAAATATTATCAGGTTGGCTTGGAGGTGGATGTGTTACGAACGCTGTACGTAATACAGCTTTAGAAACATTAAATTTAAAAAAACCCAAATTAGTTGTGTTAAGTCCAGACGATATTAAAGAAGATTTGGACGAATTAAAAAGTGATCAAATTTTTCATAAAAAAAATTATTGTCCTAGTGAAGGTTCAATGGATATTTTTGTTGAGCCTTTTTATCCTAAATCAGAATTAATAATTTATGGTAATACACCAATTGCAAATGAATTAGTCAAATTTGGCGAGAAATATAGCTTTAATGTAGTTCATGTTAGAAACTCTCAAGACGATAATAATAATAATTTAAATGAATTTTCGGAGAAATATATTGTTATAGCTACTCAGGGTAACTCAGACCTAATAGCAATAACAGAATCGCTTAAGATAAAAGCTACTTATATCGGCCTTGTTGCAAGCCAAAAAAAATATCAAGCTTTAAAAAAGAAAATTATAGATGACGGTGTGTCGCAAGAAAAATTAAAAGATATAATTTGTCCTGCAGGAATTTTTATAAATGCAATTATGCCCGAGGAAGTAGCCTTATCAATTTTTGCAGAAATAATTGAGTTAAAAAGATCTGGTAAAATTGGAAGTAAAAAATTTTAAATATTAAATTTAAGTAAATCGGAGAAAATCATGGAACTTAACGATGAAATTACTATACCGGCAAAATTGGAATTAGTTTATAAGTCATTAAACGATCTTGAGGTATTAAAATCATGTATCCCTGGTTGTGAAGAACTTATTGAAGAAGATGATGGCAAATTATCTGCAAAGGTTGTTTTGAAAATTGGCCCTATAAAAGCTAAGTTTAAGGGAAAAGTTACTTTAGATTTATCCAATGGTCCTACAAAATATTCACTTACTGGAGAAGGTGATGGTGGTGTTGCTGGATTTGCTAAAGGTGGAGCTGATGTTGAGTTGACCAAAGATGGTGAACAAACCATATTAAAGTATGTTGCTAAGAGCGAAGTCAAAGGAAAAATTGCTCAACTTGGGAGCCGTTTAATTTTAAGTACTGCTAAAAAATTATCTAAAACTTTTTTTGAAAACTTTAGACAATATATGGAAAAAGATAAAAATTAAATTATTTTTAGCCTAACACTGACATACTACTCTCTTCGTTGATTTGTCTATTTCTTGAATAAAATTTCAAATTTATGTCTTTTTTAATATACTTTAGGTTAATAGTAAGTGGTTCTGTATCGTGATTATTTCCATTCTCGCAATACTCAATTAATTCAGACATCAACACTCCTGCAACGGGAGCATTTTTGAATTGATTACCGCTAGTACCAATCGCCATATAAAAACCAGGTAAGTCAGATTTGTCATATATTGGGATCCAGTCATCAGTCACGTCATATAATGAAACGACACCTTTTACATTGTTAGAAATGGGTAAATTAGGATATCTTTGAGCCTGACGTAATACTTGAGTTTTCCATTGCTCTGTAAAATTTTCATCCCAGTTGTCAGGGTCTACAAATATTCTTTTGTCACATTCAGGGTCTTCACTTCCTATTAAAATATGGTTCCCTGTTTCTGGTCTACTGTAGCATCCTATATCACCGTCAGACACTACGAACGCATCTGCTTCATAATCAAAATTTTTTGGAGATGATACATGAGACACTTCTACTTTTAATGCTTTTGTTTTAATATTCATTTCTTTTTCAACTTGAGCCATTTGGTTGATTTTATGTGAATGTGGGCCTGCAACGTTAATAACTACTTTAGAATTAATTTTACTACCATCTGATAACTTTACTCCAGCAGCCTTATTATCTTTTTTAATTATACTGATCACTTCTTTATTAAATAAAAACTTACCTCCCTTTTGCTCTGAGGCAACTTGTAAATTATACGCAGATAATTTTGGATCATTTATATAACCAGCTGTTGGAAAAAAAATAGCCCCTTTAAGTAATTCATTTTTATGTTTACCAAACAGTCTATCTGATGGAGCTTTTACAGGTGCGTATTTATGAACATCTGCGATAGGCAAATTAGATTTAATATCATTGGGACCCCAAAGTTTAAAAGGAATATTAAGTTCTTTTGCTCTATTTATTATAGTATCTAAGTATCCATTCTCTTCTGTTCTATAAATCATACAACCACTTTCAACAAATTTTGCAAAATCATGGTCATTAGATAATTCTAGATATTTATTCCAATTTTTCCAATAATGATAACCCTCATAAGCCATAGCACAGCCATCAAAAGTAGAATAATGAACTCTTATAATAGCACAAGATGCTGATGTAGATCCATAACCTGATTCAGGATTTTTATCGATGTTTAGAGTTTTCCATCCTTTTTTTGACAACTCAAAATTTATTGCAGATCCAATAACACCTGCTCCAATAATAATTGCATCGTAAGTATTGTTCATTAATAATCCTTTCAAAACTTTGTCTTAAAATTAAGTATTGTACAAATTTCTCAAATCTGACGAATTTTGAAGATGTTGAATAGTTTCATCAAATGAACCTACTTTTAAAATTCCATTTTCCCAAAGAGGTACAGTATCAATTTTTATATTATGATTAGCTATCATCCAACAAATTTCTCCAGGAGCGTAATTACCACAGGTATGAAAGTGTAAATATTTTGGGCTCGGGAAAATAGTATTTGACCATCTGTCAGGATTTTCCTCAACCGAATTTGAATAATGAATACCAGGGTTTATACCTGCATGCCAAGAATGAACAATGTCGTGATCTATATTAAAGATTTTTGAAACGGTTTCATAATGTTTCTCAATTTTTTCAACTACTTTTTTTTCTCCATTTAAATTAGCTATTTTTCCATTTAAGATAGTTGCAGTTACTGGGCTCTCTATTTTTAAACTGATTGGCTCATAAACTTTTGATCCAGTTGAAGTTAGGTAACCATCTAGAACTACTTCTCCAGAAAAATTTTTTGCAAGTATTGGTGACGGTACAACAACCGGAAATCTAACAACACTAGTATCTTTGTTTTGATTTATATTTTTCTTATCAATTGTGCCTTTTAGATTTGTACCTAGGGGACAAGATATTTCAATATTATCAGCGTCAAAAATAATTTTATTTATAACATCCTTAAATTTCTTCATTTCCTCATAATTTGTAGATGCAAACAAGGAGCAAAGCGAATCAATATTTCTAACATAAGACATAATACGTTTTGTATTAGATGACGGCTTTTCAAATCTTTCTTGATCACCAATTCTTGCAAAGAAGATAGCACAATCATAATTATCAATGATTTTTTCAAGAGTATTTTTAGAATTATTTTGAGGTTCACCGACAATTAGTAATTCAGTACTGAGGCCTAATTTATTTTTTGCATAATCATAAACTGCAATTGAAATATCTTTGTCGTACCAACCAAACTTTGAGTCCTCTGAAATAATTAGTAAAGTTTCATTCTCGTTCAATTCAGCGCAATTATTAAGAAGATTATTTATACTTTTATTTAGTAGTTTTTTGTCCATTGTAATTTAATTTCTGTAAGAAAACGCTTTGCCAAATCTCCATATTAGATAATCACCACACGAGATTGGATCTTCTTTGGAGTTAAAGCTTTTACCATGAACTTCTTTAGGATCGATCATTGTCTCAGGATTTGGATCAAAAGCTAAAACTAAAGATAATCTTTCTTTTGAAGATGAATTGACAACTCTGTGAGGAGTAGACTTATATTCACCACCTGTCCATCTAGATAATAAATCAGCAACATTTACAATAATAGTGCCTTGAATTGGTGGCGCATGAAACCAGTCACCATTTATATCCTGAACTTGTAAGCCACCTACATCATCTTGGCATAAAATAGTAAGAGTACCAAAGTCAGTATGAGGTCCAACTCCAAATTGATCCATTCCCATTTTTTCAGGTTGACATGGATAATAAACTAGTGACGCTCTGCTGAGTGGTCTAGAGGTGTTTTTTAAAAAAAAGTTTTCATCTAGGTTCATTGCAATAGCAAATCCTCTCAATAAGTCTTTAGCTAAAAGATCAGCTTGATTAAAAAAATCCATACAATTTTCTTGAAGAGATGGTAAAAAAGATGGCCATAAATTTTGACCTCTGAGTGGGTGATCTTCCAAAGATTTTCCATTTTCATCTTGATATCCCCATAAAAAACTTTCTTTTAAATCTGCCTTGGCATCATCTTTCATTTGGGCTCCACCAAAGCCTAACCAACCACGGTGTTTTTTTGTGATTTTTACAGTTTCTTTTTCTTCTATTTTTTTATTAAAAAATTGCAGGCCATTATGACGTGTTTTTGTGATAGTTTTATTAGATATTCCATGATTTGAAATATAGAGAAAACCAAGATTCTTGTTGGCTTGATGTAATTTTTTTGCAACGGAGATTTTATTAGAACCATCTCTTAAAGAGGCAATATCTATAATAGGAATTTTTTTGGAATCCAATTCCTTTGCATATGCGTAACTCATCTTTTCCTCTTACATTTTTAAAATTTTAATTACTTAATTGGTCAAATGCTTCGAGAGCTTTGGTACTAAAAGTTATTGAAGGTCCCCCTCCCATATAAGAACACATAGCCAAAACCTCAATCAATTCTTCTCTTGTCATGCCTAGTTTTATTAGAGTTTCAACGTGTAAACCTATACAACTTTCGCATCTAGTTGAAATAGCTATTCCTAAAGCCACAAACTCCTTAGTTTTTTCATCAATTAAACCATTCTTTTTTGCCTCATTTCCCATAATAGAAAAACCTTTAAACGTATCTGGAATTTCTTTGCTTAAACTTACAAAATCTTTTCTAGTTTTATCTAAAAATGCTTTCCAATCCATAACTCACCTTTATTATTTTTTAATGAAAAATTAATTAATATTTTCAATACTTTTTAACCTATTTGATTTTCGTTAGAACCCATTCTTTTTTCAAGCATTCTTACAAAATAACTAATTATTAGTACTAAAATTAAATATTCGAATATTAGTAATGTGTAAATTTCTAGAGGACGATATTCTGTAACAACTATCTCATTTGCTCTTCTTGTTAACTCCTGCATGCCTATTACAGAAGCAAATGCTGACATTTTTACAATATATATAAATTGGTTTGCTAGTGGAGGTAAAATTCTTCTTATTGCCTGAGGAAGAATAACATGTCTCATTGTTTGATAATAGTTTAACCCTATTGTTTGAGCTGCTTCTGTTTGGCCTCTATGAATAGATTGAATTCCAGCTCTAAAAATTTCAGCAGTAAAAGCACTATCAGATATAGCTAAAGTTATTACCGCCCCCCAAAATGCATCAATATTAACATCTAAACCAAGAGATTTAAATATTACCGGCAAACCATAAAAAACCCAAAATAACATAGGCAAAAGTGGAATGGCTCTAACAAATTCAACATAGACCCTATTGATTGATCGAAGAATGTAATTATTAGACATACCAGGCAATGCTATTAATAAACCTATAGTGATTGAGAGTAATGCAGCGATTATAGATAGCAAAATAGTTGAAGAAAAACCTCCAGCTAAAAAAACAATGTTGTTCCAACCTGACTTAGTTGAAGGATCTATCACATACCATCCCCATATGTCTGATGATGAACACCCGGCTAAGAATAAAAGAGCTAGAAAAAGTAAATATTTTTTCATTTTAAAAATTCTATTTAAAAAATAATTGACATAAATTATTTTTTGTACCACCTTGCTAACACAGTGATACAAATAAGGCAAATGATTTGATTTCAAAAAACGAAAATGAACTTTTTGAGGCGATAGTCTCTATAGATAATATAGAGGAATGTAAAAATTTCTTTTATGATCTATGTACACCATCGGAAATTAATGAGTTTTCAACTCGTTGGCTTATTGTAAGGTTATTATCTAAAAAAATACCTTATCGACAAATAGCAGCAGAGACCGGAGTAAGTACAACTACTGTCGGTCGTGTTGCAAGGTATATGAAGTATGGTCATAACGGCTATAATTCAGTGTTAAAAAAATTTTTAGATAAAAAAAATAAACTTTTTTAAGGAGGTTTTCATGAAATTAATAAAAATTTTAATAGTTTCAGTTTTTGTTTTATTTTCAGTCAATAATTTTGCGTTAGCTGAGTCAGCTTTAAAACAAATATTAAGTTCTGGTAAATTAAAAGCAGGTACTACAGGAGATTTTAATCCATTTTCAGTAAGAGATACTGCTACTAATAAATATAAAGGCTATGATATAGATATTATGAGTGAATTAGCAAAAGATATGGGTGTAGAAATAGAATTTGTTCCTACAGATTGGAAAACTATAGTCAATGGAGTTGTTGCTGGTAAATATCATATAACTGGTTCAGCATCTATAAAAGCCTCAAGAATGAAGGCAGCTGGTTTTTCTGAGAGTTATCTGAGTGTGAATTTCAAACCATTTACCACAAATGATAAATTATCTAAATTTAAAGGGTGGGACTCCATTAATAAGAAAGGTGTTAAAGTTGCAACTACGCTTGGTACTGCAATGGAACCACTTGTTAAGGGATGGTTTCCAAACGCAGAAATTAAAAGCGTTGAGGCCCCAGCAAGAGGTTAT
>CACALC010000019.1:0-36233 GCA_902533225.1 uncultured SAR116 cluster alpha proteobacterium
AAAATTAATAGAAAAGAAATCATTTAAAAATTTGGTGGGGTGGCCGAGTGGTTAAAGGCAGCAGACTGTAAATCTGCCCGCGTAGCGTACGTAGGTTCGAATCCTACCCCCACCACCATTTTTATTTTTAAACAATTATATAAAGAAAGGTCATATAAGATGTCTAAAGAAAAATTTGATCGTAGTAAACCACACGTTAACATTGGTACAATAGGCCATGTTGATCATGGGAAAACTACTTTAACTGCAGCAATTACAAAAGTTATGGCTGATGCTGGTCGTGCTGACTTTTCTGCTTATGACCAAATTGATAAAGCGCCTGAAGAAAGAGAGAGAGGTATAACTATATCTACTGCTCATGTTGAATATTCTACCGAAAATCGTCATTATGCTCATGTTGACTGTCCAGGTCACGCTGACTATGTCAAGAACATGATCACCGGCGCGGCTCAAATGGATGGCGCTATTTTAGTTGTGAATGCTGCTGATGGTCCTATGCCTCAAACTAAAGAGCATATACTTTTAGCGCGTCAGGTAGGTGTTCCTTCATTAGTAGTTTACATGAATAAAGTTGATCAAGTTGATGATGAAGAATTATTAGAACTAGTAGAATTAGAAATTCGTGAACTCTTAAGTAGTTATGATTTTCCTGGTGACGACATTCCTATTATAAAAGGAAGTGCACTAGCGGCTCTGGAGAATCGTGATGAAGCTATTGGTCTGAATTCGATTACAGAATTAATGACTGCTGTTGATACTTATATTCCTCAACCAGCTCGTGACAAAGATAAGCCTTTTTTAATGCCTATTGAAGACGTTTTTTCTATATCTGGAAGAGGAACTGTTGTTACAGGTCGTGTAGAAAGAGGTGTTGTGAAAGTTGGTGAAGAAATAGAGATTGTTGGCATAAAGGAAACAACTAAGACAACATGTACTGGTGTTGAAATGTTTCGTAAGTTATTAGATTCTGGTGAAGCTGGTGATAATGTTGGTGTTCTTTTAAGAGGTACAAAAAGAGAAGAAGTTGAACGAGGTCAAGTTTTATCTGCACCTGGTTCAATCAAGCCGCATTCAAAATTTAAAGGCGAGGCTTACATATTAACTAAAGATGAAGGTGGAAGGCATACACCTTTTTTCAGTAATTATCGTCCACAATTTTATTTTAGAACTACTGACGTAACTGGGGCTGTAGAGCTTCCATCAGGAACAGAAATGGTTATGCCTGGGGATAATATAGCAATAACTGTTGAATTAATTGCGCCAATTGCAATGGATGAAGGTTTAAGATTTGCAATAAGAGAAGGTGGAAGAACAGTTGGTGCTGGGGTTGTTTCGAGTATTCAGTCTTAACTGATAATATTTAGTAGTTAATTATAGTGAGGATTGATTATTTAAATTAAAGGAGTGTAGCTCAACTGGTAGAGCACCGGTCTCCAAAACCGGGGGCTGGGGGTTCGAGCCCCTCCACTCCTGCCAATTATATGCATGATAAATTACTAATGACTTTGACTTATAAAAAAAAAAAATGTAAATAAACATTTTTGTTCTTGCAAGAAAGGCTTCTCATGGCTAAAACAAACCCCGCGCAATTTGTTAGGCAGGTAAGACAAGAAATTAACAGAATAACTTGGGCTTCTAGACGAGAAACTATGTTCGCATCATTAAGTGTTTTCGTTATGGCATTAATAGCTTCTATTTTTTTCTTATTAGTTGATCTTATGCTTTCAAATATTGTCCAGTATTTATTAAGCTTTGGTGGTTAATTAAATTGTATAAACTTTTCTCAATTCTAATCTTGAAATTGGACGGCAAAAATGTCTAAAAAATGGTATGTTGTTCATGTTTTTTCTGGTTCTGAAAAAAAAGTTTCTCAAAGTATTGAAGAGCAAGTTATTTCAAAAAACATGCAAGATTTGATTGAAGAAGTTTTAATTCCAACAGAAGAGGTGGTAGAAGTAAGACGTGGCAGTAAAATTCAATCTGAAAAGAAATTTTTTCCAGGTTATATTTTAGTCAAAATGGAAATGACGGATCAATCTTGGCATTTAATTAAATCACAATCAAAAGTTACTGGTTTTCTAGGAGGTAAGGGCAAACCTGTTGCAATAAGTCAAGCCGAAGCTAAGCGACTAATTGATCAAATAAGTGAAGGTATTGAAAGACCTAGATCTAGTATTATATATGAAATCGGAGAAGAAGTAAGGGTATCTGAAGGACCATTTCAAAGTTTTAATGGTTTGGTTGAAGAAATAGACGAGGATAAATCAAGATTAAAAGTTGCTGTTTCCATTTTTGGCAGATCAACTCCTGTAGATCTTGAGTATAGTCAGGTAGAAAAAATTTAAATAATTATTATACAATCAACAATATTTGTTGTAAGGGAGAAAAATGGCAAAAAAGATAGATGGGTACATAAAGCTAAATATACCAGCTGGAGCAGCTAACCCCTCTCCTCCTGTAGGTCCTGCATTGGGCCAAAGAGGTGTAAATATTATGGAATTTTGTAAAGCCTTTAATGCTTCAACAGATTCCTTAGAAAAAAATATGCCTATCCCAGTTGTAATAACAGTATTTTCAGATAAGAGCTTTAGTTTTATTACAAAGACACCACCTGTGTCTTTCTACCTTAAAAAAGCTGCAGGTAAAGATAAGGGTTCTAGTGAGCCTGGTAGAACGGTAGGTGGGTCGGTAAAGATAGATCAAATTAGAGAAATTGCAGAAAATAAAATGAAAGATCTCAACGCTGCTAATATCGAAGGGGCAATTGAAATGGTTAGAGGCTCTGCTAGATCAATGGGATTAGAGATTTTGGAGTAAATAATGAAAAAAGGAAAATTTTTAACTGATGTATATAAAAATATAGAAAATAAATCTTTTACCGTTAAAGATGCAATCGACTTTTTTGTCGAAAGTAAAAGAGAAAAGTTTGACGAAACAATTGAGATTTCTATGAATTTAGGTATTGACCCAAGACACGCCGATCAAATGGTAAGAGGTGTTGTATCTTTACCGAATGGTAATGGTAAAAATATGAAAGTTGCTGTATTCGCAAGGGATCAGAAAGCAATTGAGGCTAAAGAAGCTGGTGCAGACGTTGTTGGCGCAGAAGACTTAGCAGAGGATATGCAAAAGGGTAATTTAAATTATGATAGAATTATAGCAACACCTGATTTAATGGGAGTGGTTGGTAGAATTGGAAAAGTTTTGGGCCCAAAAGGTTTAATGCCTAATCCAAAATTGGGAACAGTTACAGCAGATGTAAAAGTTGCAGTTGAAGCAGCTAAATCAGGACAAGTCCAATACAGGGCCGAAAAAACTGGTATAGTACAGGCAGGGATTGGAAAAATTAGCTTTGGTTCAGATAAATTAGTTGAAAATGTTAATTCATTTATAGATTCAATTCAAAAATCTAGACCTTCTGGTGCAAAAGGCACCTTTATAAAGAAAATATCAATCAGCTCTACAATGGGAGCTGGTATAAATATAAATATATAGTTTAAATATATATTTATTTAGAGAGTAATTTTAATTATTCTCTATCAGTCCTTAACCAGACTGATCCTGTCCAAGACTGTAGGGGAAATTTTTCTTAATATCCTACATAGACAATTAGAGCAGTTATTTGCTTGATTTGAAAGGGACGGGCCGTGGGTAATTTATTACCTGGAATGCAACAACTGTCATAACATATTGTTATGACAAAAACGTGGAGACTTTTCGGTGGATAAAAAACAAAAAACTGATCTAGTCAAAACTTTGCATAATACATTCGAAGATGCTGCTTCAGTAGTTGTCGTTCATTGTGTTGGTCTAACGGTCGCGGAGAGTACAGATCTCCGAAATAAAATGCGTAATGAAAATTGTTATTTTAAAGTTACAAAAAATAAAATTACTCGATTAGCATTAAAAGAAACCAAGTATCAGCATATGGATGAAATGTTTAGAGGACCGACAGCGATTGGTTCATCTAAAGATCCGGTAATGGCCGCAAAGATTTTGGTTGATTTTGCTAATGAGAATGAAAAGCTAGTTATAATTGGAGGAGGTTTAGAAGATAAACCACTTTCAAAAACAGATGTGGAAGCACTTGCAAAGCTCCCAAGCCTATCTGATTTAAGAGGTAAGATCGTTGGTTTGCTTCAAGCACCAGGTTCAAAGATTTTAAGATTAACAATGGAGCCGGCTTCACAAGTTTTAAGAACAATTTCACAAAAATCACAACATTAACAATTAATATATTATTAGGAGAAAAAAATGGCAGACTTAGAAAAAATTGCAGAAGATTTGAGTTCATTAACGGTTCTAGAGGCAGCTGATCTAGCTAAGCTTCTTGAAGATAAATGGGGTGTATCAGCATCAGCCCCTGTTGCTGTAGCTGCTGCAGGTGGTGCTGAAGCGGCTCCTTCAGCCGAAGCTAAAACTGAATTTAATGTAATGTTAACAGCAATTGGTGAAAAGAAAATAAACGTAATCAAAGAAGTTAGAGCAGTAACGGGGTTAGGTTTGAAAGAAGCTAAAGACCTAGTTGAGGCAGCTCCATCAATGGTTAAAGAAGGGGTTCCTGAGGCTGAAGCAAATGAAATTAAAGGTAAACTCGAAGAAGCTGGTGCTTCCGTTGAAGTAAAATAAGTTTGTCTTTTACCTTTAATATTAAACAGGCTTAATTATTTAAGTCTGTTTATAAATACGTTTTTTCATATGGTCGCATTGGCTAACTAAGTTTTAAAAGGATAATAAATGTCAGCTCAGCAAAGTACATTAAAGAATAGAAGAAGAGTTAGAAGAACGTTTGGTAAAATTAGTGAAGTAGCAGAGATGCCAAACCTAATTGAAGTTCAAAGAAATTCTTACGAACAGTTTCTTCAGATGTATGATCCAGTTGATGAAAGAATTGATGTAGGTTTGCAGGCTGTATTTAATTCGGTTTTTCCAATTAAAGATTTTGCAGGTAGATCAATGTTAGAATTTGTTTCTTACACTTTAGAAAATCCTAAATATGACGTTGATGAATGTCACCAGAGAGGGTTAACTTTTGCTTCTCCACTCAGATTAACTTTAAGATTAATAGTATGGGACTTAGATCCTGACACTGGTGCTAAATCAATTCGAGATATGAAAGAGCAAGACGTTTACATGGGTGATATGCCTCTTATGACTCCAAATGGAACTTTTGTTGTAAATGGAACTGAAAGAGTTATAGTTTCACAAATGCATAGATCTCCTGGGGTCTTTTTTGATCATGATAAAGGTAAAACTCATGTATCTGGTAAATTCCTTTTCGCTGCAAGGGTAATTCCTTATAGAGGATCTTGGTTAGATTTTGAATTTGATCCAAAGGATATTTTAAATGTTAGGATTGATAGAAGAAGAAAATTACCGTGTACAACTTTTTTAATGGCATTATTAGACAATAATTCCGAAGAGTATTTAAAAGAATGTAATGAAAAAAACTTAGAGCCTGACAGAACTCAACTTATTGGTATGACAAGAGAAGATATTTTAAAATATTTTTATAGGTCACAAACATATCAATTAAAAGCAGAAAAATGGGTGACTGAATTCTTTGAAGATAATTATAAGAGCCAAAGATTGAACTTCGATTTAATCGATGCTTCTAAAAATAAAGTTCTTGCTAAAGCAGGCGATAAAATTACTCAAAGAAAGATCAAATCTCTAGTAGAAGATGGTTTAAAATTAATAGAAGTAAAAGAAGAAGAAATAATAGGAAAATTTATATCTGAGGATATTATAAATGAAAATACTGGTGAAATTTATGCAGAAGCTGGTGATGAAGTTACCGAAGATCTTATAAAGTTATTTAAGTTAAATGATCTACATAATTTGAACATCTTATCTATAGACAGCTCTTCTGTTGGACCTTGGATAAGAAATACATTGGCATTGGATAAAAATACCTCTAGGGAAGAGGCATTAGTTGACATATATAGAGTTATGAGACCTGGTGAACCTCCTGCTCATGAAACTGCTGAGATTTTATTTAACAATTTATTCTTTGACGAAGAAAGATATGATTTGTCTGCAGTAGGTAGGGTTAAAATGTCAGCACGTTTAAACCTAGAAGTTGATGACAGTATAAGAGTTTTGAGAAAAGTTGATGTTCTGGAAATTATAAAAGAACTAATTTCTCTCAAAGATGGCCATGGAGAAATTGACGATATAGACCATTTAGGTAATAGAAGGGTACGGTCAGTTGGTGAGTTATTAGAGAATCAATATCGGGTAGGTCTTTCAAGAATGGAAAGAGCAATTAAAGAAAGAATGAGCTCAGCAAATGAAATTGAAAATTTAATGCCCCAAGATCTTATTAACGCAAAGCCAGCTGCAGCATCGCTTAGAGAATTTTTTGGATCAAGCCAATTATCTCAATTTATGGATCAAACCAACCCTCTCTCAGAAATTACACATAAAAGAAGAGTTTCTGCACTAGGCCCAGGCGGACTTACAAGAGAAAGAGCTGGGTTTGAAGTTAGAGATGTCCATCCCACACACTATGGTAGGATTTGCCCTATTGAGACACCAGAAGGACCTAATATTGGACTAATAAATTCTTTGGCAACTTTTGCTCAGATAAATCAATATGGTTTTATTGAAACACCCTACAGGAAGGTAGACGATGGTAAAGTGACTAAAGATGTTGTTTACGTTTCTGCTATAGAAGAAGGTAAGTTTACAATTGCACAAGCTAATGCGGAATTAGATAGTTCGGATAATTTTACTGATGATCTACTTCCTGTCAGAAAAGGAGGGGATATTGGTTTAGCTACCCCAAGTGATATTAATCTTATGGATGTTTCACCTAAACAATTGGTTTCCGTTGCGTCTGCTTTAATACCGTTTTTAGAAAATGATGATGCAAACAGAGCTTTAATGGGATCTAATATGATGAGACAAGCAGTTCCATTAGTAAAATCTGAAAGTCCTCTTGTAGGGACTGGGATAGAGGCTACGGTAGCGCAGGATTCAGGTGTTACTCTAGTAGCGCGAAGATCAGGAGTAGTTGACCAAGTTGATGCTACAAGGATAGTTATTCGAGCTCATTCTGCAGATGCAGCTGACGTAAGTCCAGTAGATATTTACTCTTTATTAAAATTTCAAAGGAGCAACCAAAACACCTGTATAAATCAAAGGCCGTTGGTTCAAGTGGGTGACATAATTAATAATGGGGACATAATTGCTGATGGTCCAGCTACTGAAGACGGAGAATTAGCTTTAGGTAGAAATGTCTTAGTGGCGTTTATGCCCTGGAATGGCTATAATTTTGAAGATTCAATTTTGATTTCTGAAAGAATAGTTAAAGAAGATGTTTTTTCTTCTATCCACATAGAAGAATTTGAAGTAATGGCAAGAGATACAAAGTTAGGTCAGGAAGAAATTACTCGTGATATTCCAAATATTGGTGAAGAAGCTCTAAGAAATTTAGATGAGGCTGGTATGGTATATATTGGTGCTGAAGTTAAACAAGGTGATATAATGGTTGGCAAAGTTACGCCTAAAGGTGAAAGCCCAATGACACCTGAGGAAAAATTGCTTAGAGCCATATTTGGAGAGAAAGCCTCAGATGTTCGTGATACATCATTAAAAGTTCCACCAGGAGTTTCAGGTACTATTGTTGATGTCAGAGTTTTCTCCAGAAGAGGTGTTGACAAAGATGAAAGAGCTAGAGCTATTGAAAGGGCTGAAATAGAAAAATTTGCTAAGGATAGAGATGATGAAAAAACCATTCTTGAAAGAGGTTTTTATGGACGTCTTAAAGAATATATTATTGGTAATAAGATACAAGGTTCGTCGATTAAAATATTAAAAAATGGAGATTTATTAACTGACGAAATCATTTCAGATTTATCACGAAATGATATTAGAACAATTAAGGTTGAAGATGATAAAATTCAAAAAAAGATTGAAAAATTATCTAATCATTTTGATGGGGTTATAAAAACCTTAGAAAATAGATTTAATGACAGGGTTGATAAGTTACAAAGAGGTGACGAATTATTGCCTGGTGTAATGAAGATGGTTAAAGTTTTTGTTGCAGTTAAAAGAAAACTTCAGTCAGGGGACAAAATGGCAGGAAGACACGGCAATAAAGGCGTTATTTCAAGGATTATTCCTTCTGAAGATATGCCTTATACAAAAGATGGTACGCCTGTTGATGTTGTATTGAATCCTTTAGGTGTTCCCTCTAGAATGAATGTTGGACAGATATTAGAAACTCATTTGGGTTGGGCTGCTTCTGGTTTAGGGGATAAGATTGGTAAAATGATTGAGAGTAATCACGATACCAAAAACGAAAATATTAGAAGTTTTTTAACTCAAATTTATGGAGAAAAGCAATATAAATCCGATTTTTCAAAGATGAATGATAACGATTTAATGCAGCAAGCTCTTAACTTAAGAAGAGGTGTGCCGATGGCTACCCCAGTTTTTGACGGAGCTAGTGAAAAAGATGTTAGAAATATACTGAATTTGGCAGATTTAGACGAAACAGGTCAAGTTTGGTTAACTGATGGTAGAACAGGCGAAGTTTTTGATAGAAAAGTTACGGTTGGTTATATTTACATGTTGAAATTACATCATTTAGTAGATGATAAAATACATGCAAGATCGATTGGGCCTTATTCTCTAGTAACGCAACAACCTCTTGGAGGCAAGGCTCAATTTGGCGGTCAAAGATTTGGTGAAATGGAAGTTTGGGCTCTAGAAGCATATGGTGCTGCCTATACCCTACAAGAAATGCTTACTGTTAAATCTGACGATGTTTCTGGTAGAACAAAAGTTTATGAATCGATAATCAAGGGTGATGACGATTTTGAAGCAGGTATACCGGAATCATTTAATGTTTTAATCAAAGAGTTAAAATCTTTAGGCTTAAATGTAAATATGGATTTAGTTGAATAATTTATTGATTTTTAAAAAGAATAGGAACGCAAATGAATGAACTTATGAATTCTTTTGGCCAAACAGGTTCAACACAAAGCTTTGACCAAATTAGTATTTCTATAGCATCACCAGAGGCCATAAAAAGTTGGTCCTTTGGAGAAATTAGAAAGCCAGAAACAATAAACTACAGAACTTTTAAGCCAGAACGTGATGGTCTTTTTTGTGCAAAGATATTTGGTCCTGTAAGAGATTATGAGTGTTTGTGTGGCAAATATAAGCGTATGAAGTACAGGGGTATTATATGTGAAAAGTGTGGGGTAGAGGTAACTCTTTCTAAGGTAAGAAGAGAGAGGATGGGGCATATTGATCTCGCTGCTCCGGTTGCACACATATGGTTTTTAAAATCATTACCTTCACGCATAGGCTTGCTTGTAGATATGACCCTTAAGGATTTAGAAAGAGTTCTCTATTTTGAATACTTTTTAGTTACTGAACCTGGTTTAACTTCGTTAACAAAAGGTCAATTACTAACCGAAGAAGATTATGACGGTGCTCTTGATGAATTCGGTGATGAAAGTTTTGAAGTTTCAATAGGCGCGGAAGCAATTAAAAAAATCCTAACTGAAATGGATTTAGATGAAGAACTTATAAAAATACGTGATGATTTGTCCAAAACAGGTTCTGAAATCAAAAGAAAAAAATTAGTAAAAAGACTTAAATTGATAGAATCTTTTATTGAGTCCGGTGCTAAACCAGAATGGATGATTCTCGAGGTTGTTCCAGTTATCCCACCTGAACTACGTCCTTTAGTACCGCTGGATGGTGGAAGATTTGCAACTTCTGATCTAAATGATTTGTATAGAAGGGTTATAAATAGGAATAATCGTTTAAAAAGACTTATTGAGTTAAGGGCTCCTGATATTATTATTCGTAATGAAAAGAGAATGTTACAAGAATCTGTAGATGCTTTGTTTGATAATGGTAGACGAGGCAGAGTTATAACGGGGGTAAATAAAAGACCATTAAAATCTTTATCTGACATGCTTAAGGGTAAACAGGGAAGATTTAGACAAAATTTACTAGGAAAACGAGTTGATTATTCTGGTAGATCCGTAATTGTTGTTGGACCTGAACTAAAGTTACATCAATGTGGCCTTCCAAAAAAAATGGCTCTAGAATTGTTTAAACCGTTCATTTATTCAAGATTAGAGCTTTATGGGTTAGCAAGTACTGTAAAAGCAGCTAAAAGAATGGTTGAAAAAGAAAGACCTGAAGTTTGGGACATCCTTGAAGAGGTTATAAGAGAGCATCCCGTTATGCTAAATAGGGCACCAACATTGCATCGATTAGG
This sequence comes from uncultured SAR116 cluster alpha proteobacterium, assembly GCA_902533225.1. Lineage (GTDB taxonomy): Bacteria > Pseudomonadota > Alphaproteobacteria > Puniceispirillales > Marisalimonadaceae > Marisalimonas. Next base: position 10,250 of record CACALC010000019.1, read on the forward strand.
AATACAGGCATTTGAACCAGTTTTGATTGAAGGAAAAGCAATAAATTTACATCCTCTTGTATGTACAGCTTTTAATGCAGATTTCGATGGTGATCAGATGGCAGTCCATGTTCCTCTATCACTAGAGGCTCAACTTGAAGCAAGAGTCTTGATGATGTCAACAAATAATATATTATCTCCTTCAAGTGGAAAGCCTATAATCGTGCCATCACAAGATATCATATTAGGTTTATATTATTTATCTATGATAAGTAATTCTCTGAAAGGTGAGGGTATGATATTTTCATCTCCTACGGAAGTATTAATGGCCCTAGACAATTCTCAAGTTGAACTTCAAGCGAAAATTAAAGTTAGAGTTAATACGTATGATAATGAAGGCAAAAAAATTGTAAAAATTGTTGAAACAACTCCTGGAAGAGCTAAACTTTCAACATTACTTCCTAAACATAAGTCGGTAGATTTTAACACTATTAATAAGTTGATGACAAAAAAAGAAGTTACGAATGTCATTGATTACGTTTATCGACATTGTGGGCAAAAAGATACAGTTATCTTTTGTGATCAGCTCATGGCAATGGGATTTAAGCATGCTTGTACTGCTGGTATATCTTTTGGTATTTCTGATCTTGAAACGCCAAAAGCTAAAGCTGATCTTATGATGCAAGCAGAAAAACAAGTTAAGGATTTTGAACAACAGTATCAAGATGGATTGATTACTCAAGGTGAAAAATATAATAAAGTTGTTGATGTTTGGTCTAAATGCTCTGATGATGTTGCTGCTGAAATGATGAAGAATATTTCAACCATAAAAGTTGGAGAACCTGTAAACTCAGTTTGGATGATGGCTCATTCAGGGGCTAGGGGATCTGCCGCTCAAATTAAACAATTAGCAGGCATGAGAGGTTTGATGGCTAAGCCTTCAGGTGAAATTATTGAAACACCTATAAAATCATCTTTCAAAGATGGTCTAAATGTTCTTGAATATTTTAATTCCACCCATGGTGCTAGAAAAGGACTCGCGGACACTGCTCTAAAAACAGCTAACTCTGGATATCTAACAAGAAGATTAGTTGATGTCGCCCAAGATTGTATTGTTACTGAAGAAGATTGTGGAACAGAAAATGGTTTTGTAATGAGGGCTGTAATTGAAGGTGGAGACATTATTGAACCTCTTGCTGAAAGGATTTTGGGTAGAACCACGGCTTCTGACATTATAGATTCAAAAGATAATAGTATTATTTTACATACAGGTATTATTATAACTGAGGATGATATTGAAAAGATAGAAAAGGCTGGTATAGACCAAGTTAAAGTTAGATCTGCCTTAACTTGTGAAACACAACCAGGTATCTGTGCAGCATGTTATGGAAGAGATCTGGCTAGAGGTACTCCAGTTAATATTGGAGAAGCTGTAGGAGTTATTGCCGCTCAATCGATTGGTGAACCTGGTACTCAGCTAACAATGAGAACATTTCATATTGGTGGTGCTGCTCAACGTGGTGCTGAACAATCTAAAATTGAGGCACCTTTTGATGGCAAAATAAAGTTGGATAATACTTCTTTAGTAACAACAGAGGATGGTAGTGAGATTGTTCTTTCTCGTTCATCTGAAATGCTTATTTTAGATGATCAAGGTAGAGAAAAAGCTCGATATCGTCTTCAATATGGAGCTAAGTTGTTAAAAAAAGATGATACCACTGTAAAAGCTGGTCAAATATTAGCTGAATGGGATCCATACACAATACCAATTATTACAGAAAAAGAAGGAACTGCTCATTATGTCGATCTTGTAGAAGGCATTTCCATGAGAGAAACAATTGACGAATCGACTGGTATTGGAAGTAAAGTTGTAATGGATTGGAAGCAACAATCTGGTGGATCAAATTTGAGGCCAAGAATAACTTTGAGAGATGCTGATGGAGAAGTAATAAATTTACCAAATGGATTAGAAGCCAGGTATTTTATGTCTATGAATGCAATTTTAAGTGTTGAAAATGGAAGTAAGGTCAAAGCTGGAGCAGTTTTAGCCCGTATCCCTAGAGAAAGCTCTAAAACTAGAGACATTACTGGAGGATTGCCAAGAGTTGCCGAGTTGTTTGAAGCAAGAAAACCAAAAGATTTTGCAATAATTTCAGAAAGTGATGGGGTAGTTGAATTTGGAGCAGACTATAAGGCTAAGAGAAGGATCAGAGTTGTTCCACAAGATAGTGAAATTGATGCCGTTGAATATATGGTTCCAAAAGGAAAATTACTAGCTGTTCAAGAAGGTGACTTTATTAGAAAAGGTGACATGATAATTGATGGCAGTCCAGTTCCACACGATATACTAAATATACTAGGTGTGGAAGCTTTAGCAGATTACTTAGTTAAAGAAGTTCAGGATGTTTATAGGTTACAAGGAGTTAAGATTAATGATAAACATATTGAAGTTATTGTAAGACAAATGTTGCAAAAAACTGAAATAACAGATCATGGTGGCACAACATTTCTTAACGGAGAGCATGTAAATAGATTAGAATTCAAATTAGCTAATGAAAAAGCTCTCAAAGAAGGTTTTGAGCCTGCAAAAGGGGTTTCAGTTTTATTAGGTATAACTAAAGCTAGCTTGCAAACAGAAAGTTTTATATCTGCAGCTTCTTTTCAGGAAACAACACGTGTTTTAACTGAAGCTGCAGTATCAGGTAAATCTGATGCTCTTTCTGGGTTGAAAGAAAATGTTATTGTCGGACGCTTAGTACCTGCTGGAACGGGTTCAATTGTTAACAAACTTAGAATGACTGCTAGTAAAAGAGATAAAGAAATTTTAGATAATATGGCAAAAGAAGAGCCTGTCTTGATTGAAGAAATGGAAGAAAAATTAGATTGACAAGTGCATGTAAATTAATATGTAGATTAATCATCAGTATGTATTTTGTCCTTGACCATTGACTAAGTTAAGAATATAATCCCGCAAATATTGGGTTCTGGTTGTAATTTTAATTAGACGCTAGCCCTTTATTCGTATTATTTATAAAGCTTGTTTTAGCTTCTTGTTTTTTATGAAGGATTTTAAATGCCTACTATTAATCAGCTTATAAGGCATGGTCGTAATCGACCAGTTAATAAAACAAAAGTTCCTGCCATGCAATCATGTCCTCAAAAAAGAGGTGTTTGTACAAGAGTATATACTACCACTCCCAAGAAACCAAATTCTGCTCTAAGAAAGGTTGCTAGGATTAGACTTACAAATGGTTTTGAAGTTACATCCTACATACCTGGTGAAGGCCATAATTTACAAGAACATTCTGTTGTAATGATAAGGGGTGGTAGGGTTAAAGATCTACCTGGTGTAAGATATCACGTTATTAGAGGAACTCTGGATACACAAGGTGTTTCAGATAGACGTCAAAGAAGATCCAAATACGGTGCTAAACGACCTAAATAAAAAGGAAATTTTAAATGTCAAGACGTAGAAAAGCTATAAAAAGAGAAGTTATGCCTGATCCGAAGTTCAACGATAAGATTGTATCTAAATTCACATCTTGTTTGATGTTTGATGGTAAAAGGTCCACTGCTGAAAAGATAGTTTATGGTGCATTTGAAGTTATTGAAAAGAAAGCTGGCGTTGAGCCTGTGAAAATTTTTCACGAAGCTTTAGGTAATGTTCAACCTCAACTTGAAGTTAGATCAAGGCGTGTCGGTGGTGCTACTTATCAGGTCCCGGTAGAAGTTCGATCAGATAGGGCTTTAGCGCTTGCAATTAGATGGCTTATAAATAGTAGTAGAAATAGGTCAGAAAATTCAATGACAGAAAGACTTAGTGGTGAGTTAATAGATGCTTCTTCAAACAGAGGTGCTTCTGTTAAAAAAAGGGAAGATACTCATAAAATGGCTGAAGCAAATAAAGCCTTTTCACATTACCGTTGGTAAAATATAGGAATTAAAATGTCTCGTGGATACAATTTAAATAGATATAGAAATTTTGGCATTATTGCTCATATTGATGCTGGTAAGACTACAACATCCGAAAGAGTTCTTTATTACACTGGCAGATCACATAAAATTGGTGAGGTCCACGATGGAAATGCTACAATGGATTGGATGGAGCAAGAGCAAGAGCGAGGTATTACAATTACTTCTGCTGCAACAACATGTTTTTGGACGAGAACAGAAGACGGTAAAGGTTACGATTCACATTATGGGTCGTCGGAAGATGAGGCTAAATTTAGGTTTAATATTATAGATACACCTGGTCATGTTGACTTTACTATTGAAGTTGAAAGATCATTAGCGGTGCTTGATGGTGCTGTCGTTGTTCTTGATGCTAATGCTGGGATTGAACCTCAAACCGAAACAGTATGGAGGCAAGCTGATAGATACAAGGTGCCTAGAATAGTGTTTGTTAACAAAATGGATAAGATTGGTGCTGATTTTTTTAAATGTGTAGACATGGTAAAAGATAGGACAGGTGCTACTCCTTTACCTATTAATTTACCAATTGGTGCAGAAAATGAATTTGCGGGTCTTGTAGATTTAGTCTCCATGAAAGAATGGGTTTGGGACTCAGAAGATTTAGGTGCTTCCTGGACAATTCGTGAAATTAGAGAAGATTTGCAGGAGAAGGCTAAGTCTATGAGGGCTGACCTAATAGAGTTGGCAGTTGAACAAGATGATGTTTGGATGGAGAAATATCTAGAGGGTGAGGAGCCGGATGATATTTCTTTAAGAAATTTAATTAGGAAAGGTACCCTTGCTATGGATTTTGTCCCAATTTTGTGCGGGTCAGCATTTAAAAACAAGGGCGTTCAGACGATGTTAAACTCTGTAATTGATTACCTTCCTGATCCATTAGATGTGCCTGCTTATCTCGGTTTTTTACCTGGTGACGTTACGGAAACTAGAAATGTTGAGAGAAAGGCTAGCGATCAAGAGCCTTTTTCTGGTCTTGCCTTTAAAATCATGAATGATCCATTTGTTGGTTCTTTAACTTTTTTAAGAATATACTCAGGTTCCATAAAAAAAGGTGATTCTCTTCTTAATTCTACCAAAGGGAAAAAAGAGCGAGTTGGAAGAATGATGATGATGCACTCTAATAATAGAGAAGAGATAGATGAGGCATTTGCTGGAGATATTGTTGCATTAGCGGGTATGAAAGAGACAACTACTGGAGATACCTTGTGTGATCCATTAAAATCTGTTGTATTGGAAACAATGTCATTTCCGAATCCGGTAATCGAAATTGCAGTTGAACCTAAGTCTAAGAATGATCAAGAGAAGATGTCTACAGGCCTTGCAAGATTAGCTGCCGAAGACCCCTCTTTTCAGGTGTCTACAGACATTGAATCTGGCCAAACTATTATGAAAGGTATGGGTGAGCTTCATCTTGATATATTAATAGACCGGCTCAAGCGCGAATTTAAGGTTGAGGCAAACATTGGCGCTCCACAAGTTGCCTATCGAGAAACTATTACGAAAGAAATTGAAGTTGACTATACTCATAAAAAGCAATCTGGTGGATCTGGTCAATTTGCTCGAGTTAAAATGACATTTTCACCAAACCCTGATAAAGATTTTGAGTTTTTGAATTCAATTAAAGGTGGTAATATTCCAACTGAATATATACCGGGCGTGGAAAAAGGTTTAGTGCAAGCTAAGGATGCTGGTATAATAGCGGGTTTTCCAGCTATCGACTTCAAGGTTAACCTTTATGACGGCGCATATCATGATGTAGATTCATCAGTAATGGCTTTTGAAATAGCCGCGAGAGCGGCTTTCAGGGAAGGTATGGCAAAGGCTTCGCCAGTTTTACTTGAGCCTATAATGAAAGTTGAATGTGTTACACCTGAAGAATACATGGGTGATATTATAGGTGATTTAAATAGCCGAAGAGGTCAGGTCAATGGAATGGATGCTAGGGGCAATGCCCAGGTAATTAACGCTATGGTTCCTTTAGCTAACATGTTCGGTTATGTAAATAACCTGAGGTCAATGAGTCAAGGTAGGGCTCAATACACAATGATATTTGATCATTATGATCAAGTTCCACAAGCTGTTGCCGACGAGGTTAAGGCTAAGTTAGCCTAAACAATTATATAAAGAAAGGTCATATAAGATGTCTAAAGAAAAATTTGATCGTAGTAAACCACACGTTAACATTGGTACAATAGGCCATGTTGATCATGGGAAAACTACTTTAACTGCAGCAATTACAAAAGTTATGGCTGATGCTGGTCGTGCTGACTTTTCTGCTTATGACCAAATTGATAAAGCGCCTGAAGAAAGAGAGAGAGGTATAACTATATCTACTGCTCATGTTGAATATTCTACCGAAAATCGTCATTATGCTCATGTTGACTGTCCAGGTCACGCTGACTATGTCAAGAACATGATCACCGGCGCGGCTCAAATGGATGGCGCTATTTTAGTTGTGAATGCTGCTGATGGTCCTATGCCTCAAACTAAAGAGCATATACTTTTAGCGCGTCAGGTAGGTGTTCCTTCATTAGTAGTTTACATGAATAAAGTTGATCAAGTTGATGATGAAGAATTATTAGAACTAGTAGAATTAGAAATTCGTGAACTCTTAAGTAGTTATGATTTTCCTGGTGACGACATTCCTATTATAAAAGGAAGTGCACTAGCGGCTCTGGAGAATCGTGATGAAGCTATTGGTCTGAATTCGATTACAGAATTAATGACTGCTGTTGATACTTATATTCCTCAACCAGCTCGTGACAAAGATAAGCCTTTTTTAATGCCTATTGAAGACGTTTTTTCTATATCTGGAAGAGGAACTGTTGTTACAGGTCGTGTAGAAAGAGGTGTTGTGAAAGTTGGTGAAGAAATAGAGATTGTTGGCATAAAGGAAACAACTAAGACAACATGTACTGGTGTTGAAATGTTTCGTAAGTTATTAGATTCTGGTGAAGCTGGTGATAATGTTGGTGTTCTTTTAAGAGGTACAAAAAGAGAAGAAGTTGAACGAGGTCAAGTTTTATCTGCACCTGGTTCAATCAAGCCGCATTCAAAATTTAAAGGCGAGGCTTACATATTAACTAAAGATGAAGGTGGAAGGCATACACCTTTTTTCAGTAATTATCGTCCACAATTTTATTTTAGAACTACTGACGTAACTGGGGCTGTAGAGCTTCCATCAGGAACAGAAATGGTTATGCCTGGGGATAATATAGCAATAACTGTTGAATTAATTGCGCCAATTGCAATGGATGAAGGTTTAAGATTTGCAATAAGAGAAGGTGGAAGAACAGTTGGTGCTGGGGTTGTTTCGAGTATTCAGTCTTAACTGATAATATTTAGTAGTTAATTATAGTGAGGATTTAATGGACAGTCAAAATATTAGAATTAGATTAAAGGCTTTTGATCATAGAATATTAGATCAATCTACTTCTGAAATAGTTAATACTGCGAGAAGGACTGGTGCCAAAATTCGAGGGCCAATCCCATTACCAACGTCTCTCAACAGATTTACGGTTCTTAGGGGACCTCATGTAGACAAAAAAAGCCGAGAGCAATTTGAAATGAGAACTCATAAGAGAGTGTTAGACATAATCGAGCCGACCCCCCAAACTGTAGATGCTCTCATGAAACTGGATTTGGCATCTGGGGTTGATGTAGAAATTAAGATTTAAAGGATTACATTATGCGTTGTGGCGTAATAGCTAGAAAATTAGGAATGTCAAGAATATTCAATGATAAGGGTGAGCACGTTCCTGTAACTGTTCTAAGACTCGAAGATGTTGAAGTTTTATCTATAAAGTCTATGGAAAAAGATGGCTATATTGCCGTTCAATTAGGCTTTAATAATAAAAAGTTAAAGAATATTAATAAGCCTCTAAAAGGTTTTTTTGCTAAAGCGAAAACTGAACCTAAAGAAAAAATCATAGAATTTAGAGTTAGTGAAGATGCTTTACTAAAAATCGGTGATAAAATTGGCACAAATCATTTTATACCTGGTCAAAAGATTGATGTAGTGGGAATTTCACAAGGTAAAGGTTTTGCAGGTTCAATGAAACGACATAATTTTGGAGGGATGCAGGCCACGCATGGTGTGTCAATCAGTCATAGGGCCCACGGTTCAACTGGCAACAGTCAAGATCCAGGTAGAACTTGGAAAGGAAAAAAAATGGCAGGGCAATACGGTAATGTTAGGGTTACAACTCAAAATCTCAAAGTTGTAAAACTTCTGGAGGATGAAAATTTAATTTTGGTAGAAGGTTCAGTCCCAGGATCAAAAAATGGAATTGTAACTTTATCTGATGCAGTTAAACATGATCTCCCTAAGGATGCTCCCTTTCCTGCTGGCCTTAGAACGCCTCAAGCTTCGAATGATAAAACAATACCACTTTCTGAAAAAGCCAGTGGTGAGTTATCTGATAATGAAGGAGCCAAAGGTGAAAATTAAATCTTTAAATTTAAATAACAAGTCAGGTAAAGAAATAACACTGGATGTTAATGTTTTTGGAATATCTCCTAGACCTGATATTATGGCCAGAGTTATAAGATGGCAATTAGCTAAAAGGCGTTTGGGTAACCACTCTGTTAAAACGCGAAGCGAAATTAAAATGACTACAGCTAAAATGTATAAGCAAAAAGGAACTGGTAAAGCCAGGCATGGTTCGGGTTCTGTATCACAGTTTAGAGGTGGTGGAATGGCCCATGGGCCTGTTCTCCACTCGCATTCTCACAACTTAAATAAAAAAGTAAGAAAACTAGGTTTAAAATCTGCATTGTCTGATAAATTCAAACTTGGAAAACTTATTATTTTAGATGGCTCAAAATGTGATGGAAAGACTTCTACTTTAAAGAAAAAATTAGATGAGATGGGAGTGGGCAAAACCCTAGTTATTTCAGGTATTGGGATTGAATCAAATTTTGTAAAAGCTGCAAATAATATTAAAAATTTAGATGTGCTCTCCCACGAAGGAATTAACGTCTACGATATTGTAAAAAAAGAGAACTTAATAATTATTGACGATGCACTTAAATTTGTTGAGGAACGGTTGTCATGAGCATAAGGCCTAGAAAAAAAAATGAAACTTTAATTAGCTTAAATAAAGCTTATCAAGTTGTTTTAAATCCTTTAATTACAGAAAAAGCAACTCAAATGTCGGAATTTAACAAAATGGTATTTTCAGTTCCACTTACAGCTAGCAAATTTGACATAAAATTAGCAATTGAAAGGATTTTTTCAGTTAAAGTTAAGTCCGTTCATACTATATTACTTAAAGGAAAGGTTAAAAGATTTAAAGGAATTTTAGGTCGAAGAGCAAATACCAAAAAAGCTATAATTACTCTTGCGCCTGGTAATACTATAGATTTGTCAGTGGGGGTATAATATGGCATTAAAACAATATAAACCGAACACACCCGGTCAAAGAGGATTAGTTCTTGTAGATAAATCTGAATTGTACAAAGGTAAGCCTGAGAAAAGATTAACTGAAGGCCTTAGTAAAAATGGAGGAAGAAATCACTCTGGTAAAATTACAATGTGGCAAAGAGGTGGTGGACACAAAAGAAGATATAGAATAATAGATTTTAAAAGGAATAAGTTTGACATAAATGGTATGGTTGAACGTATAGAATATGATCCAAATCGTTCAGCATATATTGCTCTAATAAAATATGAAGATAATGAATTGAGGTACATTATAGCTCCTCAAAGACTAAGTGTGGGAGATAAAGTTATATCTTCTAATAAGGCTGATATTAAGCCTGGAAACTGTATGCCACTTTCATCTGTGCCAGTTGGTACTATCATCCATAATGTTGAACTTAAACCTGGTAAAGGTGGGCAAATTGCTCGTTCAGCAGGATCCTACGTACAACTTATAGGTAAAGATTTATCTTATTCAATCTTGCGATTAGTATCTGGTGAAGTAAGATTTGTACTCTCTTCATGTTTGTGTGCAATTGGAGCTGTGTCAAATCCTGATAATCAAAACACTAACTTAGGAAAAGCTGGTAGAAATAGATGGTTGGGAAAAAGACCTTCTGTAAGAGGTGTTGCCATGAACCCAGTTGATCATCCTCATGGTGGAGGTGAAGGAAGAACATCTGGCGGCAGGCATCCAGTTACTCCCTGGGGTAAGCCTACAAAAGGATATAGAACAAGAAATAATAAAAGAACTGATAAATTAATAATTAGAAGAAGAAAAGCGTAAGGTTAACTCAATGTCTAGATCTATTTGGAAAGGTCCCTTTGTGGACGGCTATTTATTAAAAAAAGCTGATATAGCAAGAGAATCAGGAAGAAATGACGTAATAAAAACTTGGTCGAGGAGATCTACAGTTATGCCTCAATTCGTTGGGCTTACTTTTGGTGTGTACAATGGTAAAAAATTTATACCTGTAACCATCACTGAAACTATGGTGGGACATAAATTGGGAGAATTTTCACCTACAAGGACTTATTTTGGTCATACAGCTGACAAAAAGTCAAAGCGATAGAGGTAAAGATGGGTAAAGAGAAAAACAAAAGGCGAGAACTGGACAACGAGGCAAAAGTTGTGTTGAAAAATATTAGAATTAGTCCGCAAAAACTTAATCTTGTAGCTCAGATGATTAGAAAGCAAACTGCGTCTAAGGCTATTTCTATTTTACAATTTTCTAAACGAAGAATATCTATTGATGTTGAAAAGGCACTAAGGTCAGCTATAGCTAATGCTGAAAACAATCATTCACTAGATATAGACAAACTTATTGTAAAAGAAGCTTATGTTGGAAAAGGGTTGGTTATGAAACGTTTTCATGCTCGTGCAAGAGGTCGTGGTGCCAAAATTATAAAACCTTTTTCTCATCTAACAATTTTATTGTCCGAACAGGAAGGTAAATAATATGGGTCAAAAAACACAACCAATTGGATTTAGATTAGGCATCAACCGTACTTGGGACTCTAGGTGGTTTGGTGGAAAGTCTTATGCTGACTTGCTTCACCAAGATATAAATCTTAGAAAGTATTTGTTTGATAAGTTAAAAGCAGCCGCAGTTAGTAAAATTGTTATTGAAAGGCCTGCCGGAAGAGCCAAAATTTCAATATATGCTGGAAGGCCCGGATTAGTTATTGGTAAAAAAGGTCAAGATATCGAAACTTTAAAAAATATACTAAGTAAGCAAATTGGTTCTGAGGTAAGTCTTAATATAATAGAAATAAGAAAACCAGAGATTGATGCGAAATTAGTTGCTGACGGCATCGCTCAGCAACTTGAAAGAAGAGTTGCTTTCAGAAGAGCAATGAAAAGGGCCGTTCAGAGTGCCATCAGACTAGGAGCTCAAGGCGTTAGAATAAACTGCGCAGGTAGGCTTGGCGGTGCAGAGATTGCTAGAACTGAATGGTACAGAGAAGGTAGAGTTCCTTTGCATACTTTGAGGGCAGATGTTGATTATGGGGAGGCAACTGCATTTACGACTTATGGTGCGACTGGAATAAAAGTTTGGATTTTCAAAGGCGAAGTTATGGAACATGATCCTATGGCTCAAGATAAAAAAATGCAAGGTGCTGTCAAAGGTTCAAATATCAAATCTATGGATCAGGGGTAAAAATGCTACAGCCTAAAAGAACAAAATTTAGAAAAGCTCATAAAGGTAGAATTCATGGCCTAGCCAAGGGTGGAACAAAACTTAATTTTGGATCGTTTGGGCTCAAAGCTGTTGAGCCTGAAAGAGTTACAGCCAGACAAATCGAAGCTGCTAGAAGAGCCATAACTAGACATTTAAGGAGAGCAGGTAGGGTATGGATAAGGATATTTCCAGACGTTCCAGTTTCAACTAAGCCAGCCGAGGTTAGAATGGGTAAAGGTAAGGGATCACCGGATTTTTGGGTTTGTAGAATAAAGCCTGGTAGAATTATGTTTGAACTTGATGGCGTTTCAGAAATTGCTGCTAAAGAAGCTTTGAGTTTAGCTGCAGCTAAACTACCTATGCATACTAAAGTTGTTAAAAGATTGGGTGAATAACAAAAGAGGAATAAATGGCAAAGCACAAGTCCAAAGATTTAAAAGTTAAGACTAATGATGAACTTAAAGAGCAGATTAAATTGTTAAGAAAAGAACAGTTTAACCTTCGTTTCCAGGTATCAAATGGTCAAAATGAAAACCCTGCCAGATTTAAGCAAATTAGAAAAGAAATAGCTTGTATAAAAACAATTTTGAACAATGTTGTATTAACTAAAGGTTGAGGACTAAATCATATGCCAAAAAGAATTTTAACAGGTAAAGTTACAAGCAATAAGTCAGATAAAACAATAACTGTTTTAGTTGAAAGAAAAATTATGCATCCCATGTACAAAAAATTTGTAACAAAATCTAAGAAATTTTCTGTTCATGACAGTGAAAATAAGTTCAATATCGGGGATATTGTGAATATAAGAGAATGTAATCCTATTTCTAAAAACAAGCGTTTTGAAGTTATATATTAATTGGAATTTTTCTTGGAGATATAATATGATACAAATGCAAAGTAATCTTGAAGTAGCAGACAACTCTGGTGCAAGAAGAGTTCAATGTATTAAAGTTTTGGGTGGATCTGGTCGTACATCAGCTGCGGTTGGAGATGTCATAGTTGTTTCAATTAAAGAAGCTATTCCTAGAGGTCGTGTAAAAAAAGGTGACGTTCACAGAGCTGTCATAGTCAGGACTGCGAAAGAAGTTAGACGAAATGATGGAACTTGCATTAGATTTGATAAAAATGCTGCAGTTTTGGTTAATAAAAGTAACGAGCCAATAGGTACAAGAATATTTGGTCCTGTCACACGAGAATTACGCGGAAGAAAATTTATGAAAATAGTTTCTCTAGCTCCTGAGGTTTTATAATGAACAAGAAATTTAAAATTAAAAAGGGTGACACAGTTATTGTAATTTCCGGTAAGGACAAAGGTAAATTAGGTAACGTTTTATCTATATTAAAAGATAAAGATAGAGTTATTGTTCAAGGAGTTAATATCAATAAGCGGCATAGAAAAGCGACACAAGAAAGCCCGGGTAAAATTGAAGAAATAGAGGCCTCTATTCATATTTCAAATGTTTCTCATGTTGATCCCGATAATGGTAAACCTACAAGAGTTAAGTACGAGATTAAAGATGGTGTCAAGAAAAGAATGTCTGTTGTGTCAGGCTCTTTATTAGACAAGTAAAATGGAGATTTAAATGACAGTTCGCTTGTATGAAAAATATAAAAATGAAATTACTAACACTCTAAAAGACAAATTCAATTATAAGAATGATTTAGAAATACCAAAACTTGAAAAGATTGTAATTAACATGGGTGTAGGCGAGGCAGTAAAAGACAGTAAAAAAATTGAAGTTGCTGTTAAGGAGTTGGCCGCAATAAGTGGTCAAAAACCTGTAGTAACCAAATCCAAAAAAGCTAATGCGAGCTTTAAATTAAGAGAAGGGATGCCTATTGGAGTAAAAGTAACCCTCAGAAAAAATAAAATGTATGAGTTCATAGATAGGTTTATCAATGTGGCGTTACCGAGGGTTCGTGATTTCAGAGGAGTTAATCCAAAGAGTTTTGACGGTAATGGCAATTTCGCACTTGGTTTAAAAGAACAATTTGTTTTTCCTGAGATTGAGTATGACAACGTGGATTCTGTTAGGGGTATGGATATAATTTTTGTTACGTCAGCTAAATCAGATGATGAAGGAAAAGAGTTGTTAAGCGGATTTGATTTTCCATTTAATTCACAATAATTTTACTAGGAGATATAGATGGCCAAAAAAAGTGCTATCCAAAAAAACTTGAATAAAGAAACACAAGTTAAAAAAAATAAATCACGAAGAGATAGATTAAAAGCAATTTGTAGTAATAGATCTCTTCCTATTGAAGAGCGTTTTGAAGCTCAACTCAAATTATCTGAAATGCCCAGAAATGGAGCAAAGATTAGGCTTAGAAATAGATGTCTAATTACAGGTAGACCTCGTGGCTATTATAGGAAAGTTAAAATGTCACGTATTGCATTAAGGGAATTAGCTTTATCTGGGCAGATTCCAGGTATGGTTAAATCAAGTTGGTAGAAAGGTATTAATTATGTCAATGAGTGATACGCTTGGAGATATGTTAACTAGAATTAGAAATGGTCAGTCAGCTAATAAAGCAGTTATAGAAGCTCCTGCGTCTAGATTTAGAGCAAACGTTTTAGATGTTTTAAAAAGGGAAGGTTATATTCGTAATTTTTCTAAATTTGAAAGGCGGCCTGGAATTCATGAATTTAAAATAGAATTAAAATACTATGAAGGTAAACCTGTAATAAGTGAAATAAAAAGAGTATCTACCCCTGGTAGAAGAGTTTACTCGAGTATAAGCGATTTACCAAGAACATATAATGGTCTTGGAATATCAATATTATCAACTCCAAGAGGTGTTATGAGTGATAATGAAGCAAGAGCTGCCCATGTTGGTGGTGAAGTTCTTTGCCAAGTATTTTAGGAGTATAAAAAGATGTCTAGAATTGGTCAGTCCATTATAAAAATTCCCGATGGTATTGAAGTTAAGCACGAAGGTAATAATTTCTGGGCAAAGGGGTTAAGAGGTGAATTAACTGCTCCAGTGAGTAGTACTGTTAAGGTTACGATAAAAAATAAGACAATATCAGTTGAACCAAAAAATAATGATGCAAAAAGTAAGGCGATTTGGGGTACAACTCGAGCTCTTATAAACAATGCTGTTTCAGGTGTTAGTCAAGGTTTTACAAAAGATATGGAGATTGTAGGTGTTGGTTTTAGAGGTGCATTACAAGGTAAGGTATTATCACTTAGCCTAGGTCTTAGTCACCCCGTTGAAATTGAAGTACCTGAGGGTATTATGGTGAAGATGGATGGGAACACAAGATTTACAATTTCTGGTGCTGATAAACAGAAACTAGGTGAATTTGCAGCAATGATAAGATCAAAAAGACCTCCGGAACCATTTAAAGGAAAAGGAATAAGATATGCTGACGAATTTATTTTACGTAAAGAAGGTAAGAAAAAATAGAGGTATTTATGAATAATTCAATGTCCCTTAATAATAGAAGAAAAAATAGAAATAGAAAAGCTTTGAAAACTAAGGCATTTGGTAAATTAAGATTAACTGTATTTAGGTCAAGTAAACATATTTATGGTCAAATCATTGATGATGATAAAGGTATAACTGTTGCATCAGCTTCAAGTCTAGAAACTAACTTAAAAAAACAATTTAAAAATTGTGGAAATAAAGAAGCTGCTACTTCTGTAGGTAAATTAATAGCTGAAAAGGCTCTTACAAAAGGAATAAAAGAAGTTGTCTTTGATAGAGGTGGATACATTTATCATGGCAGAGTAAAGAACCTAGCAGAAGCAGCTAGAGAAGGTGGATTAACTTTTTAGGGGTTTGGAATGGCAAGAATTGAAAAACAAGATAAAAAAAACAATAAAGAAGATAGTGACTTAGTTGATAAGTTAGTTGGTATAAATCGTGTTGCTAAAGTTGTAAAAGGTGGAAGACGCTTTGGATTTGCCGCTCTTGTTGTAGTTGGGGACCAAAGAGGTAAAGTTGGATTTGGTACTGGAAAAGCTAAAGAGGTACCTGAAGCAATAAAAAAAGCTACTGACGATGCAAAAAAAAATATGGTTAAGGTTCCAATGAAGGAAGCCAGAACCTTACATCACGATATGAAAGGTCACTACGGTGCTGGAAGAGTTGTATTAAGGAGCGCTCCGTCTGGAACTGGTATAATTGCTGGTGGACCCATGCGAGCTGTATTTGAAACATTAGGGGTACAAGATGTAGTTGCAAAATCAATAGGAACCTCAAACCCACACAATATGATTAAAGCAACATTTGATGCCTTCAACTCAATGAATTCCCCAAGAAGCATTGCTAATAAAAGAAGTAAGAAAGTTGCTGAAATTTTTGGTAATCAACCAAAATCAGAAATTAACAAAAATTCTAAAGCTAGTTAGGTATTGTAATGTCAGATAAGAATACACTCGTTGTTACTCAAAAGAAAAGCCCTATTGGCAGACAATCAGATCAGAAAAAAACGTTGATAGGTCTGGGTTTAAACAAAATTGGTAGAAGTAAAATTTTAAATGATACTCCTTCAATTAGGGGCATGATAAATAAGGTAAAACATCTGGTTGAAGTTAGCTAAAAAATTAAATATGACTGGATTAGGGGTATAATATGAACTTAAATGTAATTAAAGATAACAAATATGCAACAAAAAATAAAAAAAGAATTGGCAGAGGTATAGGTTCTGGAACAGGGAAAACTTCTGGAAAAGGTCATAAAGGTCAAAAGGCAAGGTCCGGGGTTTCTATTAAAGGTTTTGAAGGTGGCCAAATGCCTATCCACAGAAGATTGCCAAAAAGAGGATTTACGAATATAAATAGAGTTCCTTATATCGTATTAAATTTTAACAGAATACAAAGACTCATTAACGATAACAAAATTGATCCAAAAAAAATAATTAACTATCAAACGTTATTTGATTTAGGCATAGTTAAGACTATGAAATCAAAAATTAAACTTCTGGCTAAAGGAGAGATAAAAACTAAAATTAATATCGAAGTTGCTGCTGCTTCTAATTCAGCAAAAGAGATTGTGGAGAAGGTAGGCGGTTCAATCACTATCATAGAAAATAATAGAATTGTTAAAACCCCGACGAAGAAATCTGGAGTTTAATTAATGGCTAACGAAAGTATGTTCGGGGTTTTAGGTCAGGCTACTGAGCTACGTCAAAGAATTATATTTACTCTTATTGCTTTAATCGTATACAGATTAGGGACATATATACCTGTTCCAGGTATTAATGCAGTTGCATTATCAGAAATTGTTAATAATGCTAATAATGGCGTTCTTGGAATGTTCAATATGTTTTCTGGTGGTGCTTTAGGTCGTATGACAATTTTTGCGTTAACAATTCTTCCATATATATCGGCTTCAATAATAATGCAATTGATGACTTCCATTTCTCCACAAATGTCTCAATTAAAAAAAGATGGCGAGTCAGGAAGAAAAACTATCAATCAATATACTAGATACTTAACTGTCTTATTAGCAACAGTCCAAGCTTATGGATTTGCAGTAGCTTTAGAAAGTACAACAGGTGCTTCTGGTTCACTAGTTAATAATCCTGGTGTTTTTTTTAAAGTAACTACTGTAGTTACTTTGGTTGGATCAGTTATGTTCTTATTATGGTTAGGAGAGCAGATAACATCAAGAGGCATTGGAAATGGTGTTTCTTTAATTATTTTTTCAGGGATAGTTGCTGAATTACCTAGAGCTATTGCACAAATTTTAGAACAAGGTAGAACTGGGTCAATTTCTACATTCTTAATTATTGCAATTCTATTGCTTGCCATAGCAGTAATAGTTTTTATTGTATTTATAGAGCGTTCACAAAGGAAAATAATTGTACAATATCCAAAAAGGCAAATGGGCAATAAGATGTTTGCGGGTGATTCATCTCACTTGCCGTTGAAAATTAATGTTCCTGGTGTTATTCCTCCAATTTTTGCATCAGCCCTTTTACTATTACCTACATCATTATCTTCTTTTTCGGGATTGGATAATAATAGTTCCGAGTGGATCTTGACTTTGAACTCATATTTTGGAAGAGGTCAACCTTTATATTTAGCATTATACATAAGCTTAATTGTTTTTTTTGCATTTTTCTATACAGCAATAGTTTTTAACCCGGATGAAACCGCAGATAACTTAAAAAAGAATGGTGGTTATGTACCAGGTATTAGACCAGGACCCCCAACTGCTGATTATTTAGACTTTGTGTTAACCAGACTTACAGCAATTGGAGCTACTTATTTAGCAGCTGTTTGTATTTTACCAGAAATTTTAATATCAAAATACTCAATTCCTTTTTACTTAGGTGGTACTAGTTTACTAATCGTTGTTACCGTTTCTATGGACACAGTATCTCAAGCTCAATCACATTTAATTGCACACAGATACTCAGGGTTAATAAAAAAATCAAAACTAAGAGGAAGTAGACGGTAGATGAATTTTATATTATTTGGGCCTCCAGGGGCTGGCAAAGGTACACAAGCTAAAATGTTAATAGATAAGTTCAATATAGTTCAAATATCTACAGGCGATATGTTAAGAGATGAAGTTAAGTCTCAGTCTGAATTAGGTAAAAGTGCTAAAGCTATAATGGACCGTGGAGATTTAGTATCAGATAAAATAATAATTGCTTTGATTAAAAAAAGAATACAAATGTCAGATTGTAATAATGGGTTCATATTGGATGGTTTTCCTAGAACTTTAAATCAGGCAATAGAGTTAGAAGGCTTATTAGAAGATTTACAAATTAAAATAGATAATGTTATACAAATCGAAGTTGATGAAAACTTGTTGTTAGAAAGAATAAATAAAAGAGCATTAGAAAATGAAAGTATTAGAAATGATGATAACTCTTCAATTTTAAAAAATCGTATAATAGTATACAAAAAAGATACTATGCCAGTTATAGATTATTATAAAAATTTAAAAAAACTTTATACAATAAATGGAATGCAAAGTATAGAAAAGGTATCTCGTGATATTCTCAACATTTTGTGATGATACAAAAAAGTTGACTGTGTCTTTGTAAAGATTACAATCCTGGATTTGTTTGGTTTAAATAGATCCTAAATTTTGGTAAAAAAGGAGAAATCAGTGGCAAGAATTGCAGGCGTAAATGTACCAACTAACAAGCGGGTTCATATTGCACTTACTTACGTTCATGGAATAGGATTAACGGGGTCAAAAAATATTTGTAAAAAAGTGGGAATAACTGAAGATAAAAGAATTAATAATTTATCTGAAGATGAACTTACCAAAATTCGAGATATAATTGACGCTGATTACCTTGTTGAAGGTGATTTAAGAAGGAAAACCTCCATGGATATAAAAAGGTATTTAGATTTAGGTTGTTTAAGGGGCTTAAGACATAGAAAAAATTTGCCAGTTAGAGGTCAAAGAACTCATACAAATGCTAGAACTAGAAAAGGTCCTGCAAAGGCAATTGCAGGTAAAAAGAAGTAATCCTTATAAGGAGAATTAAATATTATGGTTAAACAACCTATACAAACAAGAATAAGACGTAAAGAAAAAAAGAATGTTACAAATGCTGTAGCTCACGTTAATTCGTCATTTAATAATACAGTCGTTACAATAACGGACATTCAAGGAAATGCCATTTCATGGTCTTCATCGGGAAGTATGGGTTTTAAAGGATCTAGAAAATCTACTCCTTATGCCGCTCAACTAGCTGCAGAGGATGCAGGTAAAAAAGCTTCAGAACACGGTGTAAAAACAGTTGATATTCAAGTACAAGGTCCTGGCTCTGGAAGAGAATCTGCTTTAAGAGCTCTTCAAACCATTGGATTTCAAGTTAACTCGATAAGAGATGTTACACCTATACCACATAACGGTTGTAGACCAAAAAAAAGAAGAAGAGTTTAGACAATTTATTTAAAACAATTACAAAAACTAAGTTTTTTATTTATAGAGAGTAATCATGATCGAAAAGAATTGGAAAGAAATAATAAAGCCTTCTAAGCTAGAAGTCAGGAATGAGAAGAATCCTGAATACACTTCAAGTATAATAGCAGAACCTCTTGAGAGAGGTTACGGAGTGACCATTGGAAATGCCCTTAGACGAATATTATTATCATCCCTCCAAGGATCAGCTATTACTTCAATACAAGTTCAAGGTGTACTTCATGAATTTTCATCAATACCAGGTGTGAGAGAAGATCTCACTGACATAATATTGAATGTAAAAGGTATAAAGGTTAGAATGGATTTTGATGGAATAAAAAAAATTCAATTAAATGTAGATGGACCTTCGACAGTTACTGCAGGCATGATAGAGTGTCCACCCGAAGTTGAAATAATGAATAAAGATCATGAAATATGTACTTTAGATCAAGGTGCAAAACTTAATGTAGAGTTTTCTGTGGAAAATGGAAAAGGATATGTGTCCTCCGCTATTAATAGAAAAGAAGATATTCCAATCGGTGTTATCCCAATTGATGCAATTTTTAGTCCTGTAGTACAAGTTTCGTATGACGTTGATAATGCTCGTGTTGGTCAACAAACAGATTATGATAAACTATCTTTAATGGTTACAACTGATGGATCAGTTTCACCAGAAGACGCGGTTGCATTTTCTGCTAGAATTATGCAAGATCAGTTAAATAATTTCATTAACTTTGAAGAACCAGAAGAAGAAGAGGTTCCAGAAGTTCTTGAAGATTTACCTTTCAATAAGAATCTTCTTCGTAAAGTTGATGAGTTAGAACTTTCAGTTAGATCTGCAAATTGTTTAAAAAATGACAATATAGTATATATAGGGGATTTAGTTCAAAGATCAGAACCTGAAATGTTACGAACTCCCAATTTTGGTAGAAAAAGTTTGAATGAAATAAGAGAAGTGTTAAAAGTGATGGGTTTGGAACTTGGAATGGATATAGAGAATTGGCCACCCGAGAATATTGAAGATTTAGTTAAAAGAATCGAAGAACCGTTTTAGCTTTTAAAAAATTTCTTAGGAGACACAGATGAAACATAAAATTAAAGGTAAAAAATTAAATAGAACTTCTTCTCATAGGAAAGCTTTATTTAAAAACATGGCCCAAGCTATTATTAAGCACGAGCAGATAATAACTACTTTGCCCAAAGCTAAAACAATGAAACCTATTGTAGAGAAACTTATTACTTTAGCTAAAAAAGGAAGTTTACATGCTAGAAGACAAGCATTTTCAAAGTTGCGAGATGATAAGATGGTAACGAAACTTTTTGGAACCCTTGCTACACGATATGCTGATAGAGCAGGTGGATATACACGTGTTTTAAAAGCTGGTTATAGGTATGGAGATGCTGCTGCAATGGCTGTCATAGAATTAGTTGACCGTGACGAAGATGCAAGAGGTTTAGACAGTGGGCCAGTTCAAAACATAACTGAGAGTTCAGACGAACCTAAAGAAGCTATTGCTAGTTAGCAACAAAATTAAATTAGAACATAAACCGTTCTTTTCTTAGGAACGGTTTTTTTTTGAGAAAACTATGCATTTTGAAAATTATATCGGAATAGATTGGTCAGGAGACAAAAATAATTTTCAAAAAGGTATAAGTGTTTCTTTATGTAAAAATGGAGTTGATGCCCCAATAATTATTAAACCGCCTGAAAAGTATTGGTCACGTTATAATTTAATAAATTGGCTAAATAAAATATTAGCAAAAGAAAAATCACTAGTAGGGTTTGATTTTGCGTTTTCTTATCCATTTTATGATTATTTTTCATATTTTCCTGGTATCAAAGATAGCCCAACAAATGTCAAAAGTTTATGGTTAATGATTGATATTATAAACCAAAAAAAAGAGAATTTATACGGTGGTGAGATATGGAACCAAAAACCATATTGTCACTTTTATAACGCTCCAAAATCAAAAGGTACACTTTATATTACTAGAAGAAGAGTAACAGAAATTGATGCTAAAAACAAAATACATTCACCTAGTCCTACTTTTAACTGTGTAGGTCCAGGTGCAGTAGGGACGGGCTCTTTGGCAGGAATGAGAACACTTAATTTATTTAATAAGCAAGTAAATATATGGCCTTTTGATAATTATAAAATATCAAATAAAAGTATTTTTGTAGAGATTTTCCCTACTTATTATTTTAGAATTTCTCCAATTAAACCTGAAAAAAATGTTGGTTACACACTAAAAAATATTAATAAAAGTTTGAGTTATTTTAATTCAAAACCGCTTGATAAAAATCAAGTAATTGGTGGCCCAGACCAAGATGATGCAGATGCAATTATTTCTTGTGCAGCCTTAAGATATTTTTCTTCTCAAAAACATATATGGAATGTTCCAAATATGTCTAAAAAAGAAGGCTGGATATTTGGTGTTTAAACAAAAATTATGATTAAGAATGGAATGATTTAAAATGAGAAATATTAAGATTCCACAATCAGAAAATGGATCTAGGTTTGATAGATGCTTGAGAAGATTGTTAGGATATATAAACCAATCAGTATTAGAAAAATATTTAAGATTAGGATTGATTTTATTAGATAACAAAAAAATAAAGTCATCGGCAAAAGTGAAGTCAGATCAAATAATATTTTATTCTGATGAAATAAACTTTGAGAAAAAAAATACCAAAGAAAATTGGGACCAAGATACAACAAAGTATTATACAAACCTCTATAACAAAATTTTAATCAAAGAAACAAAAGAATACATAGCTATAAATAAACCCTCTGGTCTTGCTGTACAGGGTGGTACTTCACAAAAATATCATATAGATGGTATGTTAAGATATTTGTTCAAAGACTCTAACTCTACTAAACTTGTTCATAGAATTGATAAAGACACCTCAGGATTATTATTAGTAGCAAAAGATCAACAAACGGCTATAACATTTTCAAATTATTTCAAGCAAAGAAAAATCATTAAAACATATTTAGCTATTGTGTCACCTTCTCCAAAAACTGAAATGGGAGTTATTGACTTACCTATTTATAAAGGGGGTGTTAAAGACCAAAAAAAAATGATTGTTGATCATTATAAAGGAAAAAAAGCAATTACCGAATATAAAGTTTTAGACAAAGTTAGTTCACGAATTGCTCTAATGGCTCTTTATCCAAAGACAGGTCGAACTCACCAGTTAAGAGTGCATTTAG
Organism: uncultured SAR116 cluster alpha proteobacterium; assembly: GCA_902533225.1. GTDB lineage: Bacteria > Pseudomonadota > Alphaproteobacteria > Puniceispirillales > Marisalimonadaceae > Marisalimonas. The sequence goes on from CACALC010000019.1 coordinate 32,902, forward strand.
AGCATACAAATACTCCAATTATTGGCGATAAAAAGTATACTGGTTCATTAAAAGTCTATCCTTCAGATCATAGATTATTAGAACATGAAAGTATTTCGCAAATTAAATGGAGTCACGAAAGCATAAAGAATTTACAATTACATGCTTATTCAATTAGAATGCCTTCAAATGATTTAATAGAAGCTGAAGTTTCTGAAGATTTTAAAAATAATTTAAAATTTCTTGGTTTACAATTACCAAAAAACATCGATAAAATATTCACGTGATTACTGGAGATTTTTTTGCCTGAAAATGTAAAATTAGCGTTGTTTGATTACGATGGAACAATAGTAGACTCAGCAATTATGATAGTCGAAGGTGCGATTGCAGCGTTTAGAATGTGTGGTTTACCAGACCCTGATCCAAAAAAAGTAAGAGAAAATATAGGAAAACCACTTGCTATTGCATTAGATGAATATATGCCACCTGGATATAAGATAACACCAGAGCAGATATCTGAAGCATATAGATCATGGTACGCAGAACAAGGAAGATTAGGGTTGCAAAATGAACCACTTTACCCTGGGGTTATTGATTTAATAAAAGAGCTGAAAACTAATGGGTGGTTAATTGGGATTGCCACAAATAAATCACGTGTGGGCTTAACTAATGGTCTAGCAAAACACCATTTGTCAGATTTTTTTGATATTACTTTAAGTACAGATGAGAATATTCCAAAGCCTAATCCTGCTATGGCTATAAAAGCAATGAAAAATTTGGGAGTGCAAAATAAATTTTGTGTAATAATTGGTGATACAATAAATGATATTGGATTAGGTGTGAATGCAGGCATAACAAGTATAGGTGTAACTTGGGGGTATAATAGTAGAGAGTTATTAACAACTGCAGGAGCAACGCATTTGGTCAATAATGCAAATGATTTAGGTAAATTAATGAAGACTATTTTTGCTTAAAATGAGAAAGTTTTGGAAAACGGTTAAAGTAAAAAAAAAATCTAGTAATTCATATGAAATTTTATTAGATAAAAATGCTCTTAAAACTCCTATGAAAAAAAAACTAACAATCCAAAATTCTAAAATAGCAGAAGAAATATGCAAGGAATGGAACCAAGATAAAAATATTTTAGATAATGATGCTATGATTTTTTATGGAATTATGTCTACATCTATTGATAAAGTTAGTAATAATAGAATATTATATGTTAATGAGATTTTAAATTTTATTGATACAGACTTAATTTGTTATAGAGCAGAAGAACCTAATGATTTAGTCCAATGGCAAAGTAAAAATTGGGATCCAATTTTGCTGAAAGTTGAAAAATATATTAATAATAAAATAGATGTTTTTAAAGGTATAATGCCTTTAAAACAAAACAAAGGAATTAAGTTTAAAATCACTAAATTTTTAACCAAATTTTCTGATTTAGAAATTATAGCTTTGCACAAAATCACTAACATGACCGGATCTATATTCTTATCATTATGCATATTAAATAATGATATAATTAGAGAAAAAGTTTTTGAACTATCACATTTAGATGAATTATGGCAGGCTGAAAAATGGGGTTATGAAGAAGAAGCTTCTAAAAACAGAGAGAAGATTAATTTTCAGTTAAATAGAACAATGTATTTTTTAGACTGTCTTAGGTCGTAATGTCCGTTAATGATAAATATTACTTATAATGACTTCTAAAATGAGTGTAGATAATTACTTCAAATATTTAAATCCACAAAATAGAATTTTATTAGAAGAATATAAAAAATCTACACAAAATCAAATGTGGGCAACGACTATAATTTTGTCACTCACAATTATAAATAATATTTTATCAGATGAAAATAATTTAGATTATATTGACGGATTAGATATAAATCATTTTAAAAACTCTAGAGATTTTCATTGGCTAAGATTAAGAAGAAATCAGATACTACATTTTGAAGGGCCAAAAGAAGGTTTTTTTGAAAGTAAAGATAGTGTCAATGTTTTGAAAATAGATAGTTTAAGAGCTGACAAAATATTGAAGAAATGTTTTACCAACTTTTTCAAATAAGATTAATTACTTTATTAAAAATGAACCATTTTCACCAAAAATTTTTTCAAAATATTTTTTTAAACTATTATCCAATTCGTCAAATGAAACATTCTTATTTAATTTATGTAGGCTAGTTATCCCACTATCTTTAATTCCACATGGTACAATGTTTTTAAATTCCTCTAGATTAGGATTTAGATTTATAGATATGCCATGATAAGTGATCCAACTAGAAACTCGAATGCCTAAAGCAGCAATTTTATCAAATCTGTTGTTTGTATTTACCCAGACACCTGGCTGATTTTTTATTCTTACTCCATAGATATTGAAATCACTTAATGATAAGATAACTAACTCTTCAAGAGCATGTACATATGCTTTTACGTCTGGTAGTCTATTTTTAAGATTAAGCATCAAGTATACTACTCTTTGACCTGGACCGTGCCATGTCCATTGTCCTCCTCTTCCAGTACGACGAATTTCTACTCTATTATTTATCAGATCGTTATCTTTTGCAGATGTTCCGGCTGTATAAATAGACTCATGTTCTAAAAGCCAAACTAATTCTTTCTCAGAGTTTCTTTTTATATTTAGAACTCTTTTTTCCATTACTGAGATGGCAAAATCATAATCTATCAACTTATTCGATATTTTCCATTCAACAGTCTGTGTCAACTTAATAATCCTAATCTTATCATTTGCTAATATATTATTTAACTTGCATTATACAAATTGTTTTGTTATCGCAAACATGACTTTTTATATGCGGCTGTGGCGGAACTGGTAGACGCGCAGCGTTGAGGTCGCTGTGGGGTAAAACCCGTGGAAGTTCGAGTCTTCTCAGCCGCACCATATATCATGCTAACCAACTGAAATATAAGCTCTTTTTGCGTAATAGGCAACTGGTGTGAAAGAAAATGTGAAATAAATGTGTTGCAAATCATGTGATGAAAAGAGATAATCAGTTTTATTATGTTCGTCATATACCTTCTTCTTTTTTAAAAAACACATTCTTATCAGTATAAATAAAGGCATCAATTTCAAGTCAATACACAACACCTAAGATTAGGATATCATATGTAACACCATAAGCATTATGACTACTTGCTTTGTACCTATTTTTATCTCTTGCTAGTCTTGTTTGTTCTTTTTTAGATGCTGCATAATTGGAGAGGATTCTTCTTGATAACCACTGAGTACTTTTTATAAACTTATCAATGTCAGATGGGCTTCTTTTATTTTTTCTTATTTTGGATTTGGTCTCTACAGCCAATAAGTGCTTTGCTAAGTCCTATGCTCT
>CACALC010000020.1:0-35270 GCA_902533225.1 uncultured SAR116 cluster alpha proteobacterium
GTGGAATTGTTCCTGAGATTGCTGCTAGAGATCATTTATCGAATATAGATTATGCAATTCAAGCAGCTTTGGATAAAGCAAAGTTAGAATTAAATGATATAGATTTAATTACTGCCACAGGAGGTCCTGGCCTAATTGGAGGAGTAATTGTAGGAACGGTATTTGCTAAATCTTTAGCAATGTCTCTAGATAGGCCATATGTTGCAGTCAACCATCTTGAAGGGCATGCTCTAACCGCACGTTTAACAGATAATGTAAAATATCCATATCTATTGCTTTTAGTTTCTGGAGGACATACACAAATAATAGCTGTGTTAGAATATGGGAAATATGTTAGAATGAGTTCTACTCTTGATGATGCTGCAGGAGAAACTTTTGATAAAGCAGCAAAGATACTAGACATAGGATTTCCAGGGGGGCCTATGATAGAGAAGATGGCAATAGATGGAGATCCTAAGAGCTTTGATTTACCTAAACCAATGTATAAATCAAAAAATCCTAATTTTTCATTTTCAGGATTGAAGACTGCTTTCAATCAAACTGTTTCAAGGAATAAATTAAATAAAACAATAACAAGAGATTTATGCGCTAGCATACAAAAATCAATATCTGACTGTCTTGTAGATAGAACTAAATTTGCAATAAGCGAGTTTACAAAAATGATTAATAACAAGTCTAATGTTCAAGTGGTTGTAGCTGGCGGTGTTGCTTCTAACTTATACATACGTAAGGAATTAAAAAAATTATCTTTAAAAGCAAACGCAATATTTTTTGCACCACCTTTAGATTTATGTACCGATAATGGGGCTATGATTGCTTGGGCTGGCTATGAAAAGTATAATCATGAGGGTGAAACTAACTTAGATTTCAAACCCAGACCAAGATGGCCCTTAGATCCAGAGGCACATTACATAAATCCAATACAACCAAAAATAGGTAAAAGTGGAGTTAAAGCTTAAATGTCTTCTTATTCAAACATATGTTTTTACGGCGGAGGGGCTTGGGGCCAAGCTTTAGCTATTACACTTGCTTCCCTTGGAATCAAATCAACACTGATAGTTTCTGACAAAATCCGGGCAGTAGATATTAATAATCATATATCAAAAAGATTTCCTGAAGCTAAGTTAAGCCCTCTTATAAAAGCATCGGTAGATAAAAATCAAATAATTAAAACATGTGATTTAATTTTTATTACAACAGAAAGTAAAAGGGTATTAGATGCGATTAATCAGGTTGCTTTTTTGTCAGATAAAAATGTTCATGTTGTTATTACATCAAAAGGTTTTGCAACGAACAAAGGTGAAACATTTAGTGAGGTTGTTGAAAGTGATTTTCCAAATATGAACTTATCTATATTAACAGGACCAACCTTTGCTGACGAGATAGCTAATAATCAACCTGCTGCTGCTGTTATCGCAAATAAGATTATTGAACAAGCTAACTCAATTTGTGAATTATTCCATCATTCAAATCTTAGACTATATCCAAGTAATGATCCCCAAGGAGTGTCCATTGCAGGAGCTGTAAAAAATATAATTGCAATTGGAGCTGGTATTATTGAAGGTTTAAAATTAGGTGATAACGCAAAAGCTGCTCTAATTACAAGAGGCATTTCTGAAACATCCGAATTAATTGAAAAAGCAGGAGGAAATTATACTTCTGCCTTCGGTCTGGCAGGTATAGGAGATATGTCTTTAACATGCAGCGGTCCACATTCAAGAAATATGGCATATGGAATGAAAATTGTTAAAAATAACAATGAACCACCAAAAGAACTTGTGGAAGGTTTAAACGCAATAAATGCTACCATTGCATTATCTGAAAAACTAGACTTAGAGTTACCTATAATGACCTCTATTAAAAAAATACTAAATAAAGAGGCTAATATAAATGAGATAATAAAAAAACTATTATCAAGACCAATTAAAAATGAATTTATTTAATTTATTTCAGAACAACATTACTCAGTTAGTTTTTTTTCTCTGTTAATAAAATATAGATTTCTTGCATAAATAAAAACACCAACTGACTGACCAGCAATTATGACGGGATCCTGCCTCCAAATCGCATAGGTTAATAAAACCAATCCACCAGATATTGAAAAATACCAAAAAGCAACAGGTATAATTGATCTTCCCGCATTTTCACTACTAAGCCATTGAATTATAAAACGAGTGGCGAACAAAGCTTGTCCGCCAAAACCAATTGTTATCATTATGGCTTCAGGATGGTTTGTTAAATAAGGCTCTAAAAAAGGTAACAAATATATTATAATATCATTTAAATTAAGAGCAATTTTTTCAATTTGAATTGACAAGAAAGAAATGAAGTTCATTTGAAATCCCTAATCATTTGAAAATTTCTATAGAAGAAGTGTTTTTAGGCATCCTTTTCCTTAACCAAATTACACCTAATACATCAAAAATTCCAACCAATAGTCTTCCTATATTAGTATAGTTAGAACTGCCAACTGCCCTTTCTCTATGATTTACGTTAAATTCTAAAACATTTGCTCCTTCTCTTGATGCAAGAGCAGATAAAAATCTATGCATGTGATCAAAGTAAGGCAGTTTTATGAATAATTCTTTATGAAATACTTTGATGCCACATCCTGAATCTGGGTGTTTATCTTTAAGTAAAAAAAATCGACAATATTTTGCAAATGATGATGCCCACAACCTTGGCTTGCTATCTTTTCTATTAACTCTAACACCACCAATTAAAGTAAGTTCATTTTCATACTTTTTAATTTTCTCTATCATTTTCTTTAGATCAGAAGGATCATTTTGTCCATCTCCATCTAATGTTGCTATTAATGGTGACTTAGATGCTATTACTCCTGAACGTAATGCAGCAGATTGGCCTTGGCTAATTTTATGACTAATTATCCTCAATCTTTTATTTTTTTTTAAATTATTTTTTAATTCTGTTTCAGTATTATCTACAGATCCGTCATTTACATAAATAATCTCATAGTTTTTTGATTTTAATGATATTTCAATTTCTTTTATTAACTGATCAATATTACCAGCTTCATTTCTTACTGGGATAACTATAGATATTTCAGTTTTATTAGTCATTGTAAGTTTTGTTCTAATTTAGATAATAGCAATCAATAGCTACTTTAATTAGATTGGTCAAACATTTGATTTTCAAAAATATTAATTTCTACATGTCTTCCTTTTGCTATATTATATCCTCTTACAGTATCAACTTTTTTTACCTTTAAATTTAACTCTTTTGTTGCTTCTAAAAATTTACCAAGTGAACTTTTTTCTATCAAACTAATATTTTTTTTACCCTCAGCCATAAATATTGCTGCTTCATGAGGTTTAGATAATAAAACATTACCCTTTAATAAGAAAACTAGACTCGGTTCGTGATAGCCAGCAGAAGTTATAGTTTCAGGATTAATAAGTTCTATCTTATTGGCAAGAATTTTACTTGGAAATAAATAATCTAGTTTTGGTATAATAAAATTAAAATTAATAATATTGAAAATCGCACCTAAAGCTATAATAGCAAGTGGAAGATTGTAAAAATATTTACGGCTTATGTCATTAATAGCTCTAAGGTTAAAAATTAATAAAAGAGATAATGAGAAAACTGCTATTGTAATTAAAATGATTAAAATTGTTAAAAATGTAATGCTAAAGTCCTTGTCTATATTAAATTTGTAACAAGTATAGAAAAGTCCTATACCCAGAATAACACCACCCAAACCAAATAAAACTGATGAAAAATATATAAGATTTTTTAATAAAGTATTCTGAATTTTTTTTATGTTCGATTTAAATTGAAACATGCCACCAATTGCCAGGATTGCAATTGCAGGTAAAACTGGCAATGAATAGTGGAAAAGTTTGGTAGGTATTATTTCAATAATAATCCAAAAAGGAACTATCCAACTTATAAGAAATTGAACAACAATGTTATTTTTATTTTCTATACAAAATAAAATTAAGCATGGTAAAAATGTTGCTACTGGCCATATTGCAACTGATAAAATTAACAAATGTGTTCCAGGTAACGCACCATGACCTTCTTGTCCACTTTGTAATTTACTAAAAAAGTCTTCGTTAAAAGCTTTTTGTAAAAAAACACCTTGGGTTGCCTCTTCAATTGCAAAAAACCAGGGTAGGATTACAAAAGCACAAATAATAATTCCAATAATTGGATTTAATTTACTTATTAAATCTATAGATTTTTGAAAATAACAAAATAATATTACTGTCGGAATTAATATTGCAAATGAAAGAGGACCTTTAACTAATACACCAAATGAGAAAGCAAACCATATAATAACCGGATATAAATACTTAACTCTAAAAGATATTTTTTTATCTAATATGAGCTTAAGTAAATAATATTGTTGAATACATATAAGACACAATAAAGTTGCATCAGTTTTAGCTAAATGTGCTTCACCCATAAAAGTAATAGACGAACTAAACAATAATGTGACTACTATAGTTTGATATAAAGGGAAAATTAATCTTGTCAAAAATCCAACGAACAATATTGAGATTAGAGAACTCAACAAAGATGGTACTCTAAAAGAACCTATTTCTTCTGATCCAAAAACTTTAGTTGAAAATGCTTGGAGCCAATAAATACCAATAGGTTTTTTGGCCCTGATTTCATCTTGAAATTTTATATTTACATAATCGTTACTTTGAACCATTTGTCTACTAGCTTGAGCAAAACGAGCTTCATCTCTATCTATTGGTGGAATGGAATTCTGTCCAGAAAAAATACCTGCAAGAATTAAAAATATTAGGGTTCCTAAAGTTAAAATATTAAACTTTGTTAAATCTTTAAAATAATTAGTAATATTCCAAAATTTTTTCATAAAACATGCTCTGATTAATTAATTAGAAATACCATAATTTTAAAGTAATGTTATAATTTTATATTATAAAAAAAGGTTATAAAATAATGTTATACAGTTTTGATGATAAGTTACTTGGGTTTTGCGAAGATAATAAAATTAAATCACTTCCTCTTTATATTTTCAATAATTTAAACGAATTGAATTTAGCTGATCTGATCAATGTTGAACAAAAACGTTTTCTAAAATCTGCATTTGATTTGGAAAATGATAATTTAGGATTTTTCCCTGATAAGAATGGTGCTCTTGCAGGTGCCATTACTATAATTAGAGTCTCAAAAGAACCAAAAAAAAGTATTATTGATCAGGCAGCTAAAATATCACAAAATTTACCTGCTAAGAAGTGGGCTACAAACTTCGTATCTACGTTTGAAGATAATGACAAGTATAATTTTTTCCTTGGATGGGGATTATCATTTTATAATTTTTCTATAGATAAAAGAAAAGAAAGTCATACTAAAAGTAGAACTTTATGCTCAAATCAAGGTAAAAGGATTATTTCAAAAGTTTTATTAGAAAAATGTTTTGCTGAAATTAAAAGTATTTTTCTAACACGTGATTTGATTAATCTACCACCTAATATTTTAACCCCATATAACTATGAAAAAATTATTAAAAGTTGTTTGAAAGATTTCTCACCAAAAATAACCTCTTATAAGGACAAACAACTTGAGAAAGACTTTCCATTAATAAATGTGGTTGGAAGATCTTCAGAAAATAAACCTACCCTTATTGATATAGAATGGAGTAAAAATAAAAAAAATAATTTTCCCAATATTACATTAATAGGAAAAGGGGTTACTTTTGATAGTGGAGGATTAGATCTCAAACCTTCAAATAGTATGCTATTAATGAAAAAAGATATGGGTGGTAGTGCAGTCGTCCTTGGAATAGCTTACGCATTAATGTGCATTAATTGTCCTGTTAATCTAAGAGTTATATTGCCACTTGCCGAAAATTTAGTCTCTGAAAAATCTATGAGGCCATTAGATATTGTCTTTTCAAGAAATAAAACTCCAGTTGAAATTGGTAATACTGATGCAGAAGGTAGGTTGTTACTTGCTGATGCACTAACTTTTAGTCAGGAAAGTAAAGCTAAACACGATTTTATTATTGACTTTGCCACACTTACAGGTGCAGCAAGAGTTGCATTAGGTACAGAATTACCAGCTTTATTTACAAATAATGAAAAGTTAGGAAACGATATTATTAATGAGGGAATAGAGCAGATTGATCCTATGTGGAAATTACCTTTATTTAAATCTTATGAAAAACAACTTGAAAAAAATTCTGGCATTTTAAGTAGTACAGGATCTTCTGGTACTGGAGGAGCTATAACAGCTGCATTATTCCTTAACAAATTTATAAATGAAAAAACTAATTGGGCTCATGTTGATTTAATGGCTTGGAACACAAGCTCGAGGCCTGGGTTTCCTATTGGAGGTGAGGCAATGGGATTAAGAAATATTGTAAATATGATAATAAAATATTCACAGAAGAAATAAATATATTATAGAAGCTACTTTAAAATATCTATTGCAGATTTGTATATTTCAGTACTCTTTGCAACTAATGTTGAATATTTATCCGTATAATTTTTATCAAAAGATAATTGTTCGCCATTCCAATCTGTTATAGTTATCTCCTGGGACTTGAGAATTGGAACAAGGGGAAAAATATCATAGGCAGCAAGCCCTTGTTCTACAACTAAATCAAGACCTCCTTTCAAAATCAAGCAGTAATTGTGACAATCACCTGACCAAACGTGATATCTAGTTGCATTAGTTAAGCGTTCATATTTTTTTTTACCATCTTTAGAAAATAAATTTGGGCCTGTAGAACCGATAGTTGCCTCTGATATTTTATTAGTAAATATGTGATTCGATTTAAATTTAGAGTTGTTTAAAAAACAATTATTCTTATAACCTAGCCATCTCTCATTTAAAGCCGGGAAGTCCGCCAAACCAATTATAGGAAGATCTTTATAAACTAGACAAATTAAAGTTCCCCACAAAGGTCTTCCTATTATAAAACTCCTAGTGCCATCAATTGGATCTAAAATCCATGTGTAATCAGAATCTAATTTTTTTGACCCTTCTTCTTCAGTTAATATACTATGATCAGGAAATTTTTTTGATATTAGTTTACACATAATATTTTCAGCGTTTATGTCAAATTCAGTAACTGGACTTCCATCATCTTTTATTTTCAAAGATTTATGTGATAAGAAACCATTAAGGGTTATTTTTTTTGATTCATCGGCTAATATGTGTATAAAATCCGAAATTTCTTTAAATTCAGCCTCATTCATAACTTAACCTTTGCAATGACTAAGTACTATTAAATAATCTAAGGAAGGGAAACTGGGCTGTCACTTTTAGTTCTTAACCAGGCTATCAAATTAGCCCGATCTTTTGTTTTAGACAAACCAGCATAATTCATTTTTGTTCCTTTAGAATATAATTTGGGTTTGTACAAAAATTTATTTAATTCTTCGTATGTCCATTTACCAGAGAGTGAGGCTAGGACTTTTGAATAAGCATAATCCGCCTTTCCTTGATCTTTATTTACAATATTATAAAGGTTAGGACCAATTTTATTTGGACCACCAGCATCAAACCCATGACAGGCAACACATTTTTTTGAAATTTTTAATCCGCTTTCTAAGTCGGCAGTTGCTAAAAGGGCCAAAACTGGTTCAATGATAACTTCTTCAGCCACTTTTGATTTTGTTTCGTTTTTTTCAGGAACTTCTATTGGATATGCATTAGAGATTTCTGTTTTGGGATTTACAAGAATATTTCCAATTTTTCCAAAAACCATTATAAGTAGAACACCTGACAGTAATGCTGCGGCTATTTTATTAAATCTTAAAGCGTCCATAAATTAATCCATGCAAATAATATTTAATGTAATTATTTACATGCAAGAAATGCTTTCATCAAGTATAAAGTTGAAAAAGCTAATTATTTAGTTTTTGAAATAATGAGGCATCATTAAAGATATCTGGGGAGTTATTAAATTGAATTATTCTGACACTATTATAATGATACCTGCAAGATTAGGGTCCTCGAGATTGCCAAAAAAACCTTTATTAAAAATTAATGGTACACCCTTAATAATTCATGCTTATAATTGCGCAAAGGAAGCAAATCTAAATGTCCCTATTATAGTTGCTACTGACGATGAAGTAATTGCTAATATAATTAAGGATTATGGAGGTATAGCTCTGATGACTTCAAATCAGCATGTAAGTGGATCTGACAGAATTTTTGAGGCTATTGAAGAATTTGATCCTTACAAGAAATATAAAAAAATCATTCATCTCCAAGGTGATCTCCCTAATATTTCCGGTAATTTGATAAGAAAATTAGCAAAAGTAATCAATGATCCAATAAAAGAGATTGTCACTGTTATAGTAAAGGCAACACCAGAAGAGTTTCATGATCAGTCCGTTGTAAAAGTAGCAGCGGCTTTCTCAAAAGATAAACCTGAGATAAACGATCTTGGAAAGGCTATGTATTTTAGTAGAGCTTGTATACCTACTGGAAATGCTATTGTATGGCATCATATCGGTATTTATGCTTGGCAAAGAAATATATTAGAGAGATTTATAAGTTTAAAACCTTCACCACTAGAACTGTCAGAAAAGCTTGAACAGCTTCGTGCACTTGAAGCTGGAATAAATATATATACTGTAATCACGTCAGAACACCCAATTGGTGTAGATACTCATTCAGATTTGAAGAAAGCTGAAAATTATTTTAAAGACATATCTTAACTATTCATATAATTAAAAAAGATTAAATAAAATAGAGATAAAATATGAATAAGGAAAACCACGAGTTAATAGTTGCTTTTCAGGGCATGGCAGGAGCATATTCAAATATGGCTTGTGAGGCTTACTTCCCAAATTCTAAAACCTTAGCCTGTAATTCATTTGAAGATATGCTGCATTCTACCAAAAATGGGACAACAGATTATTCAATGGTTCCTGTTGAAAATTCTTTAGCAGGAAGGGTGGCAGATATTCATCATTTAATTCCAGAGAGTGGTTTGTTCATTGTAGGTGAACATTTTCAAAGAGTTAACCATCAATTGTTAGGACTTAAAAATTCTAATTTAGAGGATTTAAAATATGTAAAAAGTCACGCTCAAGGCCTTGCTCAATGTAGAAATTTTATTAAAAAACAAAATTTATTACCTGTTCAACATATAGATACCGCTGGAGCGGCAGAAGAGATATCAAAATTAGGTGACCCTTCGATTGCTGCAATAGCTTCTAATATGTCAGCAAAAATATATAACTTAAAGGTGTTAAAAAGTAATATTGAAGATGCAGAACATAATACTACTAGATTTTTGATAATGGCAAAAAAACCTCAGGTACCATCCATTAAGATATCTATACCAGTAACAACTATCATTTTCGAAGTAAGATCTGTTCCAGCAGCTTTATATAAAGTTTTGGGAGGATTTGCTACAAACGGAATAAACCTTACAAAACTTGAGAGTTATATAGGTGGCAAGGAGATGAATGCAGCAAGGTTTTATGTTGATGCTGAGGGACATCCAGAGACAACGGCTATGAAAAACGCGCTAGAAGAAATGTATTTTTATAGTGAACCTAATTCAGTTAAAATTATTGGAACTTATAGCCGAACAAGAAAAAGTTAGTCCTCGAAACATAGATTTTCTTGCATATTATTGTGTTTTATAACATATATATTTATGAGGGGTCACACGGACGTAATTCTTGCCAATCCGGTCAGGTCCGAAAGGAAGCAGCCGTAACAATGATAGCGGGTTGTGAGGCCCTTCGTTTCAAAGTTTAAAAACGAGATTTCAAATAACCAATATTAATGAAATAAAAAGTTACAGAGTTTTAGCTCGTAAGTATCGTCCCAACGATTTTAGTGAACTCATTGGCCAAGATACGCTTGTAAAAACTTTTAATAATTCTCTTAATAATGGCAGATTGGCCCATGCTTTTCTTTTAACAGGGATAAGAGGTGTTGGTAAAACGACTACGGCAAGAATCATAGCTAAAGCTCTTAACTGCGTCTCAGATGGGAATAAAAAAGAGCCAACTTTTGAAATATGTAATAAATGTTCTCCGTGCAAATCAATAAATAACGGGAATTTTCTTGACGTTATTGAAGTTGATGCTGCTAGTAGAACAGGGGTCGATGGAATCAGAGAAATAATTGACTCCGTTATGTATTCACCGAATAACGCAAGATACAAAGTCTATATTATAGATGAAGTACATATGTTGTCTAATGCAGCTTTTAATGCTCTATTGAAAACTTTAGAAGAACCTCCACAAAATGTTAAATTTATTTTTGCAACTACAGAAATAAAAAAAATTCCTGCTACTATAATTTCTAGATGTCAAAGATTTGATCTACAAAGAGTTGATATAGAAACATTAACAAATCATTTAAACCGAATTTGTAAAGCTGAAAATATATCATATGAAAATGATTCAATTTATCAAATATGTAGAGCAAGTGAAGGCTCTGTTAGAGACGCATTGTCTCTTCTAGATCAGGCAGCTTCGCTATGCCAAGATAATATTAAAGATGAGATTGTCTTGAGCATGCTAGGTTTAAATGGTTATGAAAAAAACTTAGAATTGTTTGAGTTATGTCTTCTTAATAAATGTGAAGAAGCTCTTAAAGTCTATGATGATATTTTACAAAATGGTATACAACCTGTCCAAATTATATCAAATTTATTGGAAATTAGTCACTTAGCATCTAGGGTAAATATTATTAAATTTGATCCAAATATTACTGAAGCTTTACAGGTAAATATTTCTAAAATTTCGTCGTATGGTCTACCCAAAATAGTTAAATTTTGGCAAATTTTAATTAAGAGTGTAGAAGAATTAAGATATGCTCCAAACGAACAACAAGCAGGCTCAATGGCAATCATTAAATTGTGTTATGGATCGTTAATGCCAGACCCTAGTGAGTTTTTAGAAAAAATTTCAAATCAAACTAAAGATAATTTAAACAATAATAATACTAATAATGTAAAATCTAATTTTGAAAATCACTTGAAAGAAGTAAAACCTTTTGAAAGTCCTGAGAATGACGAAACAAAGAATATTGATTTTCCAAAAACTTTTGAAGAAGTGTTAAATCTACTATTAGTTCATAAAGAGGCGTTACTTCACGCTCAAATTATAAATAATGTACATTTAATCTCGTATTCTGAAGGATCTATTGAGATAAGATTAAAAGATAATACAGACACAGAAATACTAAAAAAATTGTCTTCTACTCTTGAAAATATAACCAAGACTAAATGGCTTGTATCTCAATCTGAAGAAGAAGGTGAAAAAACAATTGTAGAAAAACAGAATAGTGAATTAGATAAAAATAAAGAACAAATAAAATCTAATCCTCATTTTGCAGAAGTATTTAAACATTTTCCTCAAGCTGAAATTACTTCGATTGAAGATAAAGATTCTAGCTGAGGTTATACTTGGGAAATACGGATGTCAGAACAAGTTCTTGAAAAATTAATAAAAAAAGTAGCCAAGCTTCCTGGCTTAGGACCTAGATCATCTAGAAGGGTAGTTTTACATTTACTTAAAGATAAAGAAACTTTACTTCTTCCTCTTATCGAAGATATGAATAATGTTGCAAATAATATAAAAAAGTGCATGGAATGTGGTAATTTAGATGAAAATGATATTTGTCACATATGTAAAAATTCATCTAGAAATGAAACATTATTATGTGTTGTCGAAACTGTTGCAGATTTGTGGGCTCTAGAAAGATCTAACGTTTATAATGGAAGATATCATATTCTAGGGGGAGTTTTGTCGGCTATAGATGGCATTAATCCTGATCAATTGAATATAGATTCTTTAGAAAAAAAACTTGAAAGTAAGATATTTACAGAAGTAATTATTGCTATATCAGCTACACTTGATGGACAAACTACAGCTCATTATCTTGCAGAAAGATTAGGTAAATTTGACATCAAGATAACAAGACTCGCTCATGGTTTACCTGTAGGAGGTGAATTGGACTTTCTTGATGACGGAACAATTGCGCAAGCTTTAAAAGCAAGAAACCTATTATAGTCTAGTCACTTAATTGCTTTTTTTCATTTACATCGATTGAAGTAATTACGTTCCCTCTATTTTCAATTTTCCTATGCGAAATTTTTATTTCATCCAAATCTCTTCTTGCTAAGTCAAAATGTTTATCTAACTTAAATATTCTGTCAGCCAATAAATTTAAATCATTACCTAATTTATCAACTTCAATTTGTATTTTTCCAGCTGTTTGACTCATTGTAACGTCTCTTAAAATTGCCCTAACAGTGTGCAGAAGAAGCATTAAATTATCTGGGCCAGCCATATATACTTTTTTATTTCTACTTTCGTTTACTAATTTAGGAAATCTAATATTTATTTCAGAATAAATAGATTCACTTGGTAAAAACATAATCGCTGAATCTGCAGTCTCACCAGGTAATATATATTTTTCAGAAATATCTCTTATATGTCTTTGAACTGCATTGTGAAATAACTTTAGATTATCTTTTTTTTCTTGGTCGTTTGTAGAGCCGGTAAATTTTTTATAATCTTCTAATGGAAATTTAGAGTCAATACAAATAGGGCCTGGAGGTTCAGGCATTTTAACTATACAGTCTACCCTACTATTAGACATAAGCGTGTGTTGGAATTGGTAAGCGTTTTGTGGGAGTGCATCTTTGACTATATTTTCAAGTTGAACCTCACCAAAAGCACCTCTTAATTGTTTATTTGATAAAATATTCTGCAAATCATTAACTTGATTAGATAAAGAATTTATATTCTCTTGAGCTCTATCTATTACGGCCAGTCTTTCATGCATTTCCTTCAAAGAATTTTGCGTATTTTGTGTTTGCTGAGTTAAGGTGTTACCAATTGTCGATCCAAAATTTCCTAATCTTTCTTCTATAGTACTGCTTAATTGAGAGACTGCGCCTTTTAATTCAGATATTTGATTTATTTCATCTTTAGGGGAAATATTTTGATCATCAATGTTTTTTTTATTTTGAAAATAAGTTTTACATATAAAAAAAATTATAATTGAGAGTGTAATAAGAATTATAATAAATATTATTAAATATTTGAAATCCATTTTAACTCCATTTGTAAATAGTATAATAATATAAATTGATTATAAATTAACTACTATAAAATAATTTTTCATAAGGTGTCTTAGAAATGAGCATTAAGGAAATAATAAAAGTACCTAATCCTTTTTTAAAAATTACGGCAAAACCAGTAATTGATATTGATAAAAATATTATAACTATTTTAGATGATATGTTGGAGACTATGTACAACGCAAATGGGATAGGTCTTGCTGCTACACAGATAGCAATTGATAAACGGTTAATTGTAATGGATTGTGGAAAAACAAATTTTGACCCTAAAGATATGTCAGAAGAAGAATATAATGAGAAAATTAAAAATGAAAAAATTGAACCTTTTCCAATCAAAATGATTAATCCAGAAATAATTTCTTTTGATAAAAACTTAAAGGAAAGAGAAGAAGGTTGCTTATCTATACCTGGATACAATGCAAATGTTAAAAGGCCTTCATCTATAAAAGTAACCTATACAGATGAAAATAAAAAAAATAAAACTCTTGAGGCTAACGGTTTGCTGGCAACTTGTATACAACATGAAATAGATCATTTAAATGGTATTCTTTTTATTGACCATATCTCTAAACTAAAAAGAGAAATAATTCTTAAAAAAGCTATTAGAGAATATGCAAAAAATTAAAATGTTTATAAATATGAGGAATAATTGAATATAATATTTATGGGGACACCAGATTTTGCAGTCCCAAGCCTAAAATTAGTTGCGTCTAATTTCAATGTCATAACTGTATTTTCTCAACCTGCCCGTCCTAACGGAAGGGGGATGAAATCAAAAAAATCTTCTGTAGAGATTGCTGCAAGAGAATTAAATCTAAATGTTTTAACTCCTATCACTTTAAAAAACAAAGATGTATTTTCTGAATTTAATCTACTTAAACCTGATATAGTAGTCGTTGTAGCATATGGACTACTCCTTCCAGAAAAATATCTTAAAGTTCCAAAATATGGATGTATAAATGGCCACGCTAGTCTTTTACCTAGATGGCGTGGGGCAGCTCCAATTCAAAGAGCTATAGAAGCTGGTGATAATAAGACAGGAACTTGTATTATGTTAATGGAAAAAGGAATGGATACAGGGCCAATAATATCATCTGAAATTATTGATATAAGAAAACATGATACTTCTAAAATAATTCATGATGAATTGTCTGAGATTACTGCAAAATTGCTTGTTCAAGCTATTAAAAATTACGAAGAAGGGATTGTTTCCCCAATAAATCAAAAACTTGATGGTATTAAATATGCTAACAAAATTCATAAAAATGAAGCTGAAATTAATTGGGAATTAACCTCCATTGAAATATTTAATAAAGTTAGAGCATTTGATCCTTTTCCAGGAACCTATACTCGATATTCAAGTAAAATTATAAAAGTTATAGAGACTAGCCTTAGTGATATTACTCATAATTCTGAACCAGGAACTATAATTAATACCGATCAAAAAATTATTATAGCCTGTGGGAATAAATCCACTTTAGAAATAAAACTTCTCCAAAAACCAGGAAAGAGAATGATCTCAGCGAACGATTTTTTAAATGGTACAAAGATAAATGTTGGTGAAAAATTTGGATATTGAAAATAGCATAAAATACGCATTATTAATCGAGTATAATGGTAACGATCTGGTCGGGTGGCAGAAACAAAATGAAGGTATGTCCGTACAAAGCAGTCTTGAAGAAGCTGCAAAAAATATTTTCAATCAAGATTTTGATATTCAAGGTTCAGGCCGCACCGATGCTGGGGTACATGCCCTTGGTCAAATTGCACATATAAATTTACCAAAAGGTCATAGATTAACATCAAGACATCCTTTTTATATTATCTCTGCCTTCAACTCTTTATTGAGAGATACCAATATAAGAGTAATTTCTGCCAAACCTGTTAAACCAGAATTTAATGCCAGATTTAGCGCAATTAAACGTTTTTACAAATACAGAATTCTCTGTAGAGCAGCTCCTCCTGGCTTAGACAATGGCAAAGTGTGGCATTTTAGAAAAAAATTAAATATCAGTTTAATGGAAGAAGGTGTTGGACATTTGATTGGAAGACACGATTTCACAAGTTTTAGAACAATAAAATGTCAAGCTAAATCTGCTATAAGAACTATAGATGAAATTTCCTTTTCTAGGGAGAATGAAGAAGTAGTAATGAAAGTTTCTGCTAAAAGTTTTTTGCATAGTCAGGTAAGAATAATTACTGGGACTATAGTTAAGATAGGGGACGGCACGTGGAAACCTGATAAAATTTTAACTATTCTTAAAGGTAAAAATAGAAATTTAGCAGGTCCTACTGCCCCAGCATATGGTCTTTATTTAGAAAAAGTGAAATACCCCGAAAACTTATTGAATGATACGTGGCCAATGATATATAACGAGCAACAACATAATTAGCTTTTACATTGTCATTGATAATGATCTAGAAAACATACCTAAACTTGCTTCTATAACAACTGATAAGAAAATCATTCCTGTTGCTCCCCATCCTGATAAGCCAACCTCTTCTTTACCAATCCTCCAGAGAGAGAAAGTTACCCATATTACAACACCAATCCCAAAAAAAACAAAAATTGATGGCGGTAAGATCAATCCTAAAATAGCAAATGATAGCATTAAAATTGCTTGAAAAGATTGTATCCAGTTAAAAGGAATAATAAATTTATAAAAGAATTCGCCTTTACCAATTTTTTCAAAAATTGTATTTACTAAAATTGAGAATAAACAAATGTCTATGACTGTAATTAAAAGTAATCTTGGCAATATTCCACTTTGAATATCACCATCAAGATTAGCTTTAATACCGTATGAAGCAAGTGTAGAGACAACTGCATTAACAAAAAAAACAATCCAACAACTATCCCAAAAACCATTATTATTTAATTTAAAAATACTACTTACGTTGTCTTTCTTTGACATGAATTTAAAAGCAGATACAAAACCATCCTTCACAACAAAAGGACTAGGAGGTGGATTAATCAATTTTTTTTACTCCAAAATAATTGTATAGAAACGTATTATAAATATTTGTTAATTTTATAATATCATTTACCTCAACATTTTCGTCTATCTTATGCATTGTTTTCCCAACTAGACCAAACTCAATAACTGGACATATTTTAGTAATAAATCTAGCGTCTGAAGTTCCTCCTGAAGTAGAGTTTTGTGGATTAAGTTTTACAACTTTTTCAATTGCCTTTTGAAGTGTTGATCGGAGTAATTCATCACTCGTTAGAAATGGTTCAGCATTGCAAAAAAATTCAAATTTATATTTTGATGTAATAGCATCAAATTGTTTTTTTAACATAGCGGTAAGTGAGTCAATTGAGTGCAAAGTGTTAAACCGTATATTAAATTTGGCTTTAACGTCTCCTGGAATGACATTGCTGGCATCATTATTTACATCAATGCTAGTAATCATAGCAGAGCTAGGTTGAAATTCTTTAGTCCCATCATCTAAATAAATTTTTAATAAAGGTTCTAGCATTTTTAATAATGAATTTATTGGGTTTTCAGCTAAATGTGGATATCCAACATGTCCTTGGATACCTTTAACAACTAGAGAACCAGTATAACTTCCTCTTCTTCCAATTTTTATTGTATCACCCATTTTGTTTACGTTAGTAGGTTCTCCAACAATACATCCTGATATAGACTCTCCTTTACTTATTAGCCAATCAACTACTTTTTTTGTTCCGTTTATTGCTTTTCCTTCTTCATCACTTGTAATGATAAGAGAAATGCTTCCTAAATCATTAAAATCTTTATTGACTTCCAAAAACTCTGAAACAGCAGCTATAAATGCTGCTATTCCAGATTTCATATCAGCAGCACCCCTACCCCAAATTTTACCTTTTTTAACTTCCCCACCAAATGGGTTTATAGACCAGTTCTCAATGTCACCTGTTGGAACCACGTCTACATGTCCACCAAAACAAATATTAGGCTCTAATTTACCAAATCTTGCATATAAATTTTCAACTTTTTCAGTACCTTCTCCAAAATCAACTTTTTTACAACTAAATCCCAATGGTTCTAACAAAGAAATTATAAGATCAATGGATCCAGCAGATTTTGGAGTAATACTTTCACATTTAATTAACTTAGACGTTAATTCTACAGGGTTTATTATATTAGACATAAAAATCCATATCTAATCCCTTAGCAATTCGTTAACAGATGTTTTGGAACGTGTCTGCGCATCAACTTTTTTGACTATAACAGCACAATATAAGCTTGGACCCTGTGAACCATCTGGCAATGATTTTCCTGGGAGCGAACCAGGTACTACAACAGAGTATGCTGGTACCCTTCCAACAAAAACTTCTCCTGTATTCCTATCAACAACTTTTGTTGAAGCTCCAATAAACACTCCCATTGATAAAACTGCGCCTGTTTCAATTACAACACCTTCTGCAACTTCAGATCTTGCTCCCACAAAACAGTCATCTTCAATTATGACTGGTCCTGCTTGAATAGGCTCTAATACTCCACCAATACCAGCACCACCTGATATATGAACATTTTTACCTATTTGTGCACAAGACCCAACAGTTGCCCAAGTGTCAATCATACTTCCAGAGTCTACATAAGCACCTATATTCACAAAAGAAGGCATTAATACAACACTAGGTGCAATGTAAGCAGAATGTCTTACAACACTTCCTGGTACTGCACGAAAACCTGCTTGTTTAAATTCTTTTTTATTCCATCCAGAAAATTTAGAAGGAATTTTATCCCACCAATTTGTTGGGCCACTATTTGGACTTTGAGGACCACCTGATATTACGTCCATGTCATTTATTTTAAAAGATAATAAAACAGCCTTCTTAAGCCACTGATTAACTTGCCATTTACTATTCCCAAGTGGTTCAGCAACTCTTAACTCACCTTTATCTAAACAATCCAAAGCAGTTTCAATAGAAGCTCTAATTTCGCCAGATGTGTTTGGATTTACGTCCTCATTGTTATCAAACACTCTGTCAATTACTGATTTTATTTTTTCAATGTTCATCACTTGTCCCTCAATTTAACTTTAATAGCTTTTAGTTTTAAGAATCCAGCATATTACTTAGAATAGATTTTATATCTGATCCAGTGAAATTAATATATTCCTTTAAAATGTTCGCCTCTACTCTATTGAAATCATTTTCTATCCAAACAGTACTCATACCTAGTTCACTAGCAGGCTTTAAGTTTTTTGCAGTATCTTCAAAAAAAATACTTTTATTAATATTTTTGTCATTTAGACCAAGTTTTTCTTTCATCATTATGTAAGAGTTATGATCTGGTTTTGCTATATAATTAGAATCTTTTATGTCAAAAATAATTTCAAACTCTTCAAATATTCCCATTGAAGTCAATATATTTTTTGCATGCTTGAATGATGCATTGGTATAGATATGCTTTTGACCATTAATTTTAGATAACAATCTTTTTAATTCATGATCTTTTTTTAAATCATCAAAATCTACATCGTGAACAAATTCAAGAAATGGTTCTGGATTCATTTTTTTTTCAATTATAAGACCTCTTAAGGTCAAACCATACTTTTTATACATATTTTTTTGTAAGTTAAGTGCATCAGCGTGGTTTAAATTAAAAAAATCTTTTATATAAATTGTCATCCTTTGTGAAATTCTTCTAAATAATCCTAAGTTGAAGTCATAAATAGTATTATCAAGGTCAAAAATCCAATAATCATAATTATTTCTAAAATTTATAGACTGCAAGTTATTCATTAATTTATTTTGAATCTCTTCGTATAATTGTACCCACTCCATGCTCAGTGAATAATTCCAATAACAATGAATGTGACATTCTTCCATCCATAATTACTGAAGCTTCAGCACCACCTAGAACTGCCTCAATACATGTTCTGAGTTTAGGTATCATACCTCCAACAACAATTTTATTTTTTATGAGATCTTCAGCTTGGCTAATTGTTAACTCTGAAATTAGATTGCCATTTTGATCAAGAACACCCGAAACATCTGTTAGCATTATCATTCTAGATGCTTTCATAGCAGCAGATATAGCGCCTGCAGCAGTATCAGCATTTATATTATATGTTTGTCCATCTAAGCCCATACCAACAGGAGCAATAACCGGTATCATTTTTTCATTAATAAGAGCATTAATCACCTTAGGATCAATTTTTTCTGGTTCACCAACATAACCAAGGTCAACAGCTTTTACTACGTTCGAATCAGATTTATCATCTACTTTTAGTAATCTTTTAGCTGTTATTAAATTCCCATCTTTACCTGAAATTCCAACTGACTTAGCTCCAGAATTTGAGATAGCAGTCACTATTGATTTATTTGTTACTCCGCTAAGAACCATTTCAACCACATCAATTGTTGCAGCGTCTGTAATTCTTAGTCCATTTATGAACTCAGTTTTTATCTTTAACTTAGATAACATTTCACCTATTTGCGGACCACCTCCATGAACAACAATTGGTAACATGCCAACTTGTTGTAATAAAACAATATCTTTAGCAAAATTATTAACATATTCTTTTTTGCCCATTGCATTACCACCAAACTTCACAACTATCACCTTATTTGCATAACGCTTCATAAAAGGTAACGTCTCAGTAAGGAAATCAGCTTTTTTAAGCCACTCCGATTGGATTTTGTCTTTATTTTCAGTCAATGCATCAACCATTTTTTAAATTAATTATTATACTTAGTATCATAAAATTTATAATTCAATTATCATTTTATCCTTTTTTTATGCAAAACTTGCTAAATATGTCCTAAGTATTTCGATACCATTATTTTTAAGACTAGAGGTCATTATTATTTCAGGATAAGCAGCTGGATGTTTAGATATAACTTTATTAGATACATCTTTAATTTTATTAATTTCTTCAATATTCATTTTATCAGTTTTAGTAAGCACTAAAATCCAACTAACCGCAGCCTTATCTAATTCATTCATTATTAATTTGTCAAAATCTCCAATTCCTCTTCTACAATCAACTAATAAACATACTGTTCTAAGAGAAGGCCTACCCTTTAAATATTTTACGGTTAAAGAAGTCCAAGATTGTATATCTTTTTTAGGAGCTTTTGCATAACCATATCCTGGTAAATCTACTAATCTGAGCTTATTAGATCGGTAAATAAGATCAAAAAAAATTAATTGTCTTGTTCTTCCTGGTGTTTGGCTAGTTCTTGCTAATGTTTTTCTATTTGTTAATGCATTTACAAGTGAACTTTTCCCAACATTGGATCTACCTGCAAAAGCAACTTCGTTACCTTCTTCAGGTGGAATAGCATTAGAATTAAGAGCTGCAGCAATAAACTTACATTCACCAGAAAAAATTTTCCTAGCTTTTTCAATTTCTGCATCTTCATACAACAAGTTTTTAAAACTTTCTTATTTAGACTCTTTATTCATCTTATTCATTATTACCCATTGCTGACATATGGAAAGTAGGTTATTCCATGTCCAGTATATGACTAATCCAGCTGGGAACGTAGCTAATAAAAATGTAAAAGCAACTGGCATCCATGCAAAAATTTTGGCTTGGATTGGATCTGGAGGTGTTGGATTTAAACGTTGCTGTAGGAACATTGTCACACCCATTAACAAAGGCCATATCCCTATATTTAAAAAATCAGGAAGTATAGATGTGCTATAAGGCAATAATCCAAATAAATTAAAAATGCTAGTTGGATCTTGAACAGATAAGTCTTCAATCCATCCAAAAAAAGGCGTTTGTCTCATTTCAATAGATACAAACAAAACTTTATAAAGTGCAAAGAAAACTGGTATTTGTACTAAAATGGGTAAACATCCCGCAGCTGGATTAACCTTCTCTTTTTTATATAGATTCATCATCTCTTGATTTAATTTTTGACGGTCGTCTCCAACTCTTTCTCTCAATTTTTGAATTTGTGGAGTAAGTATCCTCATTTTAGCCATGCTTTTGTAAGATTTATTCGCTAATGGGAAAAATAGTAATTTTACAATTACCGTAATTGCCAAAATTGCTAAACCAAAATTACCTAAATAATCATTTGCCCAAGACAAAGCATAAAAGAAGGGTTTAGTAAGGAAATAAAACCACCCAAAATCAATTGCTAGATCAAAGTGCTTTATGTTAAATCTTTCTTCATAGTCGTCAAATAGAGCCAATCTTTTAGCTCCGGCAAAGGTTCTTGATAAAAATTCACCTTTTGAATTTGATGGAATAGTGACTGCTTTACCTAAAAAATCAGTTTGATATTGACCTCCATTAGAATTCAGTTTTCTGTAAGTGAAATTATATTTTTCATTTTGATCAGGCAATAAAGCAGTCAGCCAATATTTATCAGTTAGTCCAATCCAACCACCAGTTTCATTTGGTTTAATGTTGATTCCTTTTTTTCCTGCCTCTGTCAGATCTCCATAACTTTTTTCAGATAAAGTACCATCAAAAACTCCTAAAGGACCTTCATGCAAAACAAAAAAGTCGATTGTTTTTGGCTCTCCTGCCCTTCTTATCAATCCATATGGGTATAATGTTACAGAATTATTTGAGCTATTTTCTACCCTTTGATTTACTGTTATCATAAAACTATCATCGACACTGATATCTTGGTAAAAAGTAATATTTTCTCCGTTATCCCACTCAAGTGTTATATTTTTATCTGGTGATAAAATATTACTCGACGACTTCCATAACGATTTACCATTTGGAACCTTAATTCCGTCAGGGCTACTCCATCCAAATTCAATAAAATAGGGAGAATCACCATTAGATTTTAATAATAATTTTATTAATTCACTCTCTGGTTCTAAAGTCTCTTTATATTGTGTGAGAGTTATATCGTCTATTCTAGCACCCTTCAAAGATATGGATCCTGATACTTCTTTACTTATCATTGAAATTCTTGGTACAGGCTTATTAGAACTTTTGGTTTCTGTGGTGTCTGAAGCTACTATTCCATTATCTAAGTTTTGAGGTATAGGAATATTGGAACTATCATTACTTTCTTTTACAATATTCTCGTTTTGAGCTATGTCTTTTTTAGGTTCTACAAATAATAGTTGATAACCTATCAATACAGCCATAGATAGAGAAATCGCTGCAACTAAATTTCGAGTTTCTGGATTCATTTTATCTCACTTAATTTATAATAAATTTAAAATATTTAAAATATTTCAATTACACCTGTTTAAACTAAAGTTCATATTATTCAAAGAACTGAAAAAATTAAATTATTTAATCGGATCATGCCCACTTTTCCCCCAAGGATGACATTTAATAATTCTTTTAAAACCTAAAGAAATACCCTTAATTAATCCAAACTTTAATATAGCCTCTTTTGTATATTCAGAACAAGTAGGTAAAAACCTACAATTATTACCTAATAAGGGTGAGATCAGATATTTATAAAAATTAATTAAGTTGATTACGCAAAATATTAATAACTTTTTTATCATAATTTATTAAGACACTCTCTCATTTCAACTTTCAAATCGTAGAAAGATGCTTTTATTAATGACTTTTTAGCTATTAAAATATAAGTGCTAGTATCATCAAATAAAAAAGCACTTTCTTTTAAAAAAACTGATATTAAAGATCTCATTCTTCTCTTAGCTCTATTTCTTTTTACGGCATTTCCAATTTTCTTTGTAGCAGTGAAACCAAACTTTAGATCTAAGATTGTACAATCTGGTCGGCTAAATTTCTGAAGAATAAAATTTTTGTTGAATATTTTTTTCCCAAACTTGTTAGATAAAACAAAGTCTTTTCTTTTTTTTAAAGTTTGGATTTTCATTTTATCAGCTCTTATGCAAATTTGACAAAATAAAATAAAATAAAATTAATTTTGAATTTTTGTTAAGCGGAAAGCTTTTTTCTGCCTTTGGCTCTTCTATTACGAATAACATTTCTTCCACCTACGGTAGACATTCGACTTCTATATCCATGTCTTCTTTTTCTGACTAAGTTACTTGGTTGAAATGTACGTTTCATTATAATCCTGTATTAATACAGCCTCTTATATTATTCTGAGTATTTATTAAACACTTTGCCATAATTAGTCAATATGATTATTTCTGAGTTCGTTCAGAAATAGTAGGTGCAGGTTTCATTTCCATGTCCCAAGGAAAATATATCCATGTGTCTTGGGAAACTTCCGTTATAAACGTGTCAACCTGCTCTCTTCCACTCGGTTTAGCATAAACTGTTGCGTAATGTGCTTTAGGTAGATTGAGTCTTATAGCTTTTATTGTCTCACCTGTATCGACAAGATCATCTACTATTAACCAATCTTGTCCGTTATTTGCAATTGTTGATTCTTTTAAAACGTTAACTTCGCCCTTTGTTTTTTGATTATATGACAATACACAAACTGTATCTATTAGTCTTATGTCTAATTCTCTAGCAACAATCGCAGCGGGAACTAGACCTCCTCTAGTAACTGCAATGATACCTTTGTAAGGTTGCATCTCGGACAGTCGCCAGGCTAGAGCTTTACTATTTCTATGAAGTTCTTCCCAAGAAACAGGAAAAGACTTTTCGTATGTATTTATGTTGTTCATAATATTTATCTCATATTTTTAATAAATGTATCATACTAAAATCTGCAGTATTATAATATAAATTTCTTACTTGATTATAATTATTTTAATCGATAACTATGAGGTAAGTTCTAATATTAAATGCGCTCGTAGCTCAGCTGGATAGAGCACTAGACTACGAATCTAGGGGTCAGGAGTTCGAATCTTCTCGAGCGCACCAATTCTTTATTAATATCAGTAAAATAAAATAGAAACTAAATACATCTCAAAGAATAATCAGTTTTGACACATATTTGACACAGCACAAGGTGTCAAATTATGGGTTGTTCTTAAAAGAGGAAGGCTTGGAACACTCAAGTTAGAATAACTGCACGGAGAAGTTTTAAAGAAACATTTAAGACTAAATTAGATGTAACTGAATGGTTTGTTAATTTTGGAAAATAACTTAGGTTAAAACCCCATCGGGTTAAGATACATTGAAGGGTTAATATTAAAAAATATATAACCTTTTAATAAAACAAAAAAACTGATTACACCCAAAAAAACTTTAAAATCTTTACTCATAACAATAAATCACCTCATACTTTAATTTGTATAATATAGGTAATTCTAAATTAGATAATTTCAATCTACATCTTATCATTCGTTTAATGTTTTCAATCTGACTTATGAGTCTATCATTTATAAATCCGATTTCTTTAATACAATTGTAATATATGAAAACCTATTATTTCGAAAATAAGAAAAATTTAAAAAAGAATTTTTAATAGGTGAAATTAGAATAAAAGATGAAAAATATCTTGAATAAATATTAAGCAAACATTGGAATTTATAAATTACAGGTTTTATAAATATTCAAAACGATTAATATTTATTAAATAATTTAGAGGAGAAATTTAATGTCAAAAGAAATAAGATGTATTAACTTAGGATATGTAGTTCCAAAAGAAAATGCCGAAGAAGTTGAAGGTATATTTAACAAACATGCATCGTGGATGGAGAAATTCTATTCAGCAGATAGTGATGGACAAAAACACCTATTAAATTCTTATTTTACTAAAGCACCTGAGTTTGTTGATCCAACTGATCCTTCAAAAGGCGAAACTGGAAATATAGTTTTTACAATAAATGAGAGATTTACTTCATTAGAAAGTGTTCAACGTCATATAGAGAATGCTATGAAAAATGATTATTTTGAAGAATTTGGTAATATACTTCACAATTATGGAAAAGTTATTAGTCCTGGAGGAATAATTTATCATTCAATAAGGTAATACGTTTATTGAAATCAAAAATTATAAATACAAAATGTATTAAAAAGAATATTAAAGGGGTAAAAAATGGAAAAGATAATGTCAGAAAGAATACCAGAAATAGCGCCTAAACTTGGACTAGAACATGAGATGTATACTTTGACTAAAATGAATAATAACTAAATATGAATTTTAATTAAATGGGCAAAAATGTTAAGTTAATCAAACCAGGCGATACATATTTAGGTGCGCAAGGTGTCACCTATAATTCCGGTGTCTCAAGAAATACAGCAGGCTCTCAAAAGGTATGTATGAATGTTTTGCCGATGCCACCAGGTGTTCACTCTATACCTCACATTCATAAAGAAATTGAAACTATTGCTTATTTGTTAGAAGGTGAATGTACTTTGTTTCACGGAAATAAATTAGAAAAACAAACATTAGTTAAAAAAGGTGAACAAATATTTATTCCTGAAAATGTACCACATACTCCTTTTAATCAAAGTAAAAAAGATTGTATATGGGTTGTCGTTCATTCATCAGGCGATGATCAAGATGAACTTATTCCTATGCCAGAGTTAGTTAAAGAACTAGATAAATATAAGTAGGATTTTTTTATATAACTTATGTTGCTATTTAATAAAAATAAGTTTAGGACAGATTGTTATATTTTGTTTGAAATTTCTATCAAATTCATATCAGGATCTCTTAAATATATAGAATTTAATTTACCCGTTGCACCTTCTCTTTGAACAGGTCCTATTTCTACTTCTATTTCTTTTTTCTTTAGAACTTTCATCCAATCTTTTATTGGTAAAGAACTTAAAAAACAAACATCCACTGCACCTGAAATAGGATTTTTAGCATGAGGAATAAAAGGTTTTTTTTCTGAATGAATATTGATTTTTTGACTTCCAAATTTTAAATATATTCTCTTTTTACCTTTGTATTCATCAATATTTTCTTCAAGTTTCATTCCTAGGATATCGCGGTAAAAAAAAATAGTTTTGTTTACATCTTTAGATGTTAAAACTATATGGTCAATAGATGTAATCATTTATAAATTATCCTGACTTATTTTTCTTGATATATTATTACAAAAATAACATTCACTCTACCCAAAACTTACAAGCAAAACCTAATCTATAAACCACAATAACACCCAAAGAGAAATATCAATTACTCTTTACCTTTAATATATAATTTGGTTAGACTTAATTATCTAATGATCATGGAGACAAGTTAAAATATGTCTGAAGCAAAACTAATTAGTTACACTTTAAATGATTTTTCTACTGAAATCGAAATGGAATCATTTCTACATTTTATGGAAAAACATGGAGATGAAATGTATAAAAAATTAAAAAAATATGGACTTTTGCGTTGGAGAGTTAATCAGGTTTGGAATAAGGGTGGAGGTTTTGCCTTATCCTCAATCTTCGAGTATAAAGATGAAATAGCATTTGAAAAAAGTGTAGAAGAAATAAAAAATTTTCAAAAAAAACATGAAGATTATTTTAATAAAATAAATATTAAAAGAACATCAAGTAGGTCTATTAATATGTTAGATTTTAACTATTGATATGTTTTGATTATGAAATATCATTATTGCCCTAGATGCAAACTTCCTTCGAAAAAACTCTACAATTGTAAATATGAAAAACATGATAGAAGTTGGTTTTTGCTCTGTACTGTATGTGTTTTGGAATGTAGAAAAATTTACAAGAAAGCATTTAAGTCTCTTTCTGGCAAAACAATATCAGTAGGATTAGTTAAGACAAGACAAGAGAGAAGTTCAATTAAAACTTAAAATAAAGTATGATTTAACCACTGATTATATAAAATAAATAAAAGAGGTTCAGATGTTTGCAGTAAATGTCACAATTAAAGTGCAAAATGAATTAGCAAAAAAAGCAATCATACTTGCATTAAAAGACTGGAGTCATGATCTTTTTCAAAATAATGGGTTAATGTTTAGGTGTTTTGTCGATAGAACAGAAAATCAAGTTGAAATATTTCATGTTTTTAGAACAAAAAAAGAAATGGAAGAGGTTAGAAAAAATAAATCGGAAAAATTTTGGAACCAAATAAAAGATATGGGCGGTCAAGTAACAAGGTTTGAAGGAAATTGTGAAGTAGAAGTTTCAAAAGGATTACAAGATTTAGATTTAAAGTTTAAATAAATGAAAAACAGACAAATTTTAATTTATTTTAGTATTTTGTCTAAGAACTAATGATCAAGATTTATTCTCTCAAAACTGATAACCAAAACCTAATACTAAAATCCACGATAATATAGACAAAACAATATCAATTACCCTTTACTCCGTCGATCTATTTTGATTACACTATAAATATGGATGAAAAAAATAAAATTTCTTGTTCTTGTGGTTCATGCCAATTGTTTTTAAATGACCCGTTACCTAAATATTCAGTAATGTGCGCTTGTGAAGATTGTAGGCAGGCATTACGATGGGCAGAAATGAATGGAGGTAAAAAACCTAAGGATATAGTCTATTCGGTATATTTTCGTTCAGATATTCAGAGTTATAATGGTATCCAAAATATGATTGCAACACAATTAAGAGGTGACGCAAGTTCAACGAGAATTTATTGTAAAAATTGCTTCTCTTGTTTTGCAGTTGATCATATTAACTATCAAAATAATGTGTTTATGATACAGCCCGATTATTGCAAGCAAAACTTTAACGTACAAATACCACCATTAGCAGTCCTTAATTTACAAGATTATCCAGGTGAATTTGCTGATTTAGAGTCTGATACTATTCCTGTTTTTCATTCAAGAAAGTATCCTCAAGAGAGAAAAAGATTTTTATCCATTAGCCCAATTTCTGAGTATCTTAGTCCTCCAAAAATTCGTGCTAAGGGAGTAACGATAAGAGAACTTGTTTCAAAAATTGGAAAGATTAGAGTATTGGATCTAATAAGAGGTGACAATTTAGAAGAGCTACAGAATGAATAAGTTAATTCTTAAGCAGGAGGTCTTGGATGCTTATGATGCTTATGTTAAGGCATTTATAAAAGGAGATACAAAAGAAGTTGAAAACCATTTAAGTTTTCCCAACTATAGATTTCTTGATGGTGAAATAAAAGAATTTAGTAAGTTTCATTCTAACCTAAATGAATTAAAAAATAGAGGTTACAGAGATACAATTGCACTTAATATTGACGTTGTAGAAATTAACGAAGAAAAAGCCCATTTAGTTTTAAAAGAGGCATTGAGAGTTAAAGATAATAATGAACCACTTGAAGAAATAAGTTCATTTTATATCTTTATTAAAGAAGATAATAAATGGAAAATAAAATTCAGTTCTGCTTTCTTTTTTCCTAAGAAAACCATTTAAATATATTTGTCTAAAACCAAAGAGTTTGATTATCAAGTTTCCAAATATATTTTGTAAATGGCTTCTATTACATAATGACAAAATATTTATGTACACATCTTAGTCATAAACTTTTTTTTGAATTTTTATTGCTTTAGTTTTAATCATTTTTACAAAATTTTTTTTTGGTAGATCTTCTCAATTAAATATTCTGTTTATTTATGACAAAATTACGTAACACTTTCTCCCTAGTGTAGTTATAAAAAATATCACACCTCCCCCGTGTGATATTTTTTTTTAGTTCAAATACTTGTACCAGTTGAGTGATAGTAAATACTTTTATTTATTGTTTTAAGAATTATTTTCTTTTTGTTTTTTTTTGGTTATTATTTTTGGATGAATATTAATCCTCCTTGTCCATATTGTAGCAGTTCAAAAGGATTTATCTATGTCCAATCGCATTACCAATGTTTGACTTGCAAAAGAGTTGTTGATGACTGTTGTAGTGGTGAAACTAGTCAATGTACTGTTCCTTTAAAAACTTATAAAGAAATAGTTGTAAATTGAATAGGTTGGAATTAATTTTGTTTGGATTATTTATAATATTTTTACCAACAATATTATATTAGGTTAATGCATAAAAAGTTTGCAGTCTTGTCGAGGAGTGAATTTAACAAATGAGTACTGGTATAATATTAGGTTTAGGTCTACTTACAATTGTAATTTCTTTTTATATAATTCTTAATATTCCTTACTGGCTATTATTATGGAATAAAAGAAAAAGTGAAAATATAGTCGAAGATAAAAAATATCATCATTGGGCATATACCTCAGATGATTCTATGAATAAAATATTAAAATTTTGTATGTATTGTCTATATGGTTATGGTGCATACGTTTTTATTGCAGAAATGTGGACTAAATATACATAAAGTAAGAAAATTATTCAGGTATACGCTTTTCAAACAAATAGACTTAAATGCTAAATATAAAAAAATATTTCAAAAAATTTAAAATCAAATTACCCAAAGAAAATTATTTGAAAGAAAGAAGAACTAGGGAAAAAGATTTATTAACAAAATTTGCAAAAGGTGAGGTTGACTTGGATTATGCTAATAAATGGAATGTCCCACTCTTAAAAAAGAAAGTCAAAACTAAAACTATGATTATCATTAATTCAATTTTGGTATGCATTATGATGTATTTAATAATGAAATAATTATGCAAAAAATTTTAATAATTTTAGGAATAGTTATTTAGTGATTGGATTACTTTATCCTTACATCAAAAAAATAGGCTTAGGACAATTGCCTGGAGATGTTATATTTAAGTCTGGAAACTCAACTTTCTTATTTCCAGTAGTAACGTGCATAATAATTAGTGTTGTTTTAACCATATTTTTAATTTATTCAAATGAGTGAATTTGTATTAGTCATAATTGTAACGATGGGTTTAGGTAAAGAACCTTCATCATTCGAAATAAGATTGCCTAAAGCAACTTACAAACAATGTATAAAAGATTCTAAAACCTATGATTTTCCCTATAAAGAAATACATAAAGTAATTTCTATAAAAACTAGATGTGAAAAAGTTATTGGAAATCCAAAACAATTAAATAACGGAAAATCTATTTGAAAAGTTTTAAATAATTTTTATCCATAATCTTTTATTAACTTTACCGCCCAATCAATAATATTTGGATTTTTTTCTGCATTTAAGATAAATTCTTGACCATAACCTAAACAATCTACAAGACAATTTGCTTCATCTTTCCATTTTAATCTGTTGAGAAAAAGATTGTTTGTTTTATAAAAAAATTTTTTTGGTAATTTCCAATTAGATCTTGAACTATTTTTCTCTGTTAGTACTAGATCTTTATGTGTTTTTCTAAAAAGACCATGACCTCTACATTCAATTTCTTTGTTATTAAAAGTTAAATTCTTTTTGCTTATGTAAATAGTATTATTAGAATATCTTGATACATCCCCAAAACCATGAGGATGAGTTGTTCCTAATTGATCTAAATGAGTTATTATATTATCTCTTCCTTCAACTACCTTATCAATTTGCAACCATCCAAATATATGATGTAGATGTTTTCCTTTTCTAGAAAACTGTTTAAACCAACCAAAAAATAAAAATAAGTCTCCGGTGTTTACATGTTGTTTTTTTAATTCTGTTTGTGATGAATTTGCTTGTCCAAAAATGCCAATTTCCTCAGTCAATAAAGGATCAAAATGACAATAACTTTCAGATGTCACAGATTTTGCAGAGGATACTTTAAGTAAATCTTTCCCAGAAATTCCATTAAAAAAAAGATCTTTATATTTATGAGGTGATGGAGATTTCTGTGGGATAGGTATTGAAAAAATATTCCCATTATCAAGAATAGGAGAAGCAACTCCACCTGCAGTAGAATCAAAGCCTTTTCTACTCAAAATAATATTCTTCAATTATCTTTCCTTTTTAATGATCTGAATCTAAACATATATTTTAAACTCTAATATTAATAGAATTATATCTATTCAAATTAATTTTCTTCCTTACTAAAAAAAATCAAGGAGAGTGTACCTTCCCCTTTTTTTTTTGAAAAAATTTTTACGAATCATTAAGTTAATTATATGAGATTATTATTATTTATATTGATATTAGGTTTTCTTCAAAATTGTAGTAAAGATAATGCAGTTGTTGTTAGTCAAATATCTGAAATAAAACCTTACAAATTAACAATTCCTCCAATTATTAATTGGGAAAAGAAATTTGACCATAAATATCAAGGAATTTTTTATAGATATGAGCAAGATGTTGGATTGAGTTTCGCATTCACTGATGATTATTCACAAGGAAAATTCTACTATATATTAAATAGTGAAATTGAAAAAGGTCATATTATTTTAACAGGTACTAATCAAGCAGGATATTGGTTTAGGTGGAATGACAGATATGCAGAAGGTAATCTTCAATTACGAGAATATACTGATGGTTCATTAAGAGGTAAAATTTATATTGATGATGGATCGATGTTAGGAAAAAAATTTGGTGAGTTTAAAGGGTTCAAAAAATGATAGAGGTTTATAAAAAGTTCTTTTTATTTTTAGGACTTACAATTCTCCTTTGCTTATCTGCTTCTATGGTTTGGAGTGAAACAATGGAAGACTTAATTTGGAGAGATGGAAACTACTATAAGAAATTTTCTGATGTCCCCTTCAATGGAAAAGTTAATGGAGATATTAAAGGTCTAATTAAAAATGGGAAAAAAGAAGGAACATGGGTTCGTTATTATGAAAATGGACAGTTGTTTTCTATTTCAAATTATAATACGGGAAGAAAAGATGGTGCATGGATTACTTATAATAATAAAGGAATGTTAATAGAAAAAGGTAAATACAAAAATGACCTTGAAGAAGGTCCTTGGATACGTTTTTTTGAAAATGGTGAAATCAATTACAAAGGTGATTTCATGAACGGTAAAAAAGTGGGGCTTTGGATTGCTTACTATTATAATGGACAATTAGAATACAAAGGTAATTTTGATAATGGGAAAAAGAATGGTATTTGGGAATATTATTCGGTATCAGGAAATATCCTTGAAGAACATTCTGGAATATATAAAAATGATAAAAAAGTCAGTAGTAAAACCTAATAATTAAAACATCAAGATAGTATTCTGAAAGAAATTTTTATGCATAATACTTCGGAAAATATAGTTTATAAACATCATGAAGCGATCAATTCTCAAGATGAAACGGGTTATCTTGATACTGTCAAGTTTCCATTTACATATCAGAATTATAATGGTGTTTCGATAACAATTAAAGATAAAGAAGATTATAAAATTAATTATAGAATGCCATGGAATATAATTAAGGAAACAGAAGAAAATTGGTCGCATACAGAGATGGACAAAATTGAAGAAGTGGCACGTTCTAATTCATCAGTTGTTTATAAACTAATAATGAGAAGAATAAATAAATCAGGCATTACAGATCTTGTTATTCAGGTAATATGGATTACTGTCTATTCAAAAGGTGAATGGGGCATCCAATTTAGGCATAATTTAGGGACACCCACTACCTAATAACTAAAATGAAAACCTAATTTAATAACTAACATTATATTATATTATATCACATACAAACCACCCACCTATGAAAACTGACAAGAATTAATCTCTTTACTCTAATTGATGGTGATGCCTCTAAGCATAGTAAATAAAGGAATTATCTTAGAAATTAGAGTTTGAATTAAATTGAACGGATTTATTCCTAATCTCGGTAATATAATAAATATTATTCCAACAATTATTAATGTTAGAGAAATTGGAATTATATATTTTAAAGATTCATGTTTTTTATTAATTTTTATTAAGTTCAATAATAAAAAACAAACAGTAAACGTAATAGTTAAAAAAATAATAATTTTAAACATTTAATTAATTTAAGATTATTGAATGTTTGATTTTTTCAGAATAAACTTAAAAATGATATTGGATATATAATTTTTAATTTTAGTATAATTCCAAATACCAATAAAGCATGAAAGAGCTAAAAGAAATGTTGATAAAAAACTAGATGATGAACCAATACACATACCTTATGTATATAATATTTTTTAAGAATTATCAATATTAATTAACAAACTTAGACATTATCAAGATAGAAATATTCCAATTTGAAAATATTATTCATGCTCTCCACCTCTATCATTAGGATCTAATTCTATTCTTTTTCCATCAACATATATTGCACGGCTTCGACTTGGTGTATAATAATTTCCAAAATACCTTGGTTTTCTCTTAGCAGTCTCAAAAGTAGCTACTGTGATAGCAATTGCACTTAATAAAAGTATATGTGCAATTGTTGTTATTCCAAATATCCACATACTAGTAAAATACATTGAAAAAATAATACACCACATCCATGCTAAAACCTGCATGATCATATGTCTTGTATTGGTGTCTGGAATATTTTTTAGAGGGTTTTTGTTATGGTTCATAACAATATTCCAATTATCATAGATTGATTTTTGCACTATATCTCCTTACCTCAAATCAATATTAGAATATTTTTACATTAAATAAAAGCATTTAACATGTTTAATTATTAAACATTGTTGTTATTTTAATGCATTTTTCGTTAAGATTTAAAAATGAATAAATTTTTTGTAATATTTTTTTTATTTAATTTATTGAGTAGTTGTGTGACAACTCAAAAAAATAATGATTTTCCTGAAATAGAGACAAAAGTAGGTGTATCTCAAAATGAAATAAAAAAAGATGTTATTGAATATAAATTTGTTCAATGGAAATGTTATAAATCCCACTGGTTAAATAAATATAGACAACTTGCCTATACAGTTGGATATTTCCCGGAATTTCGAAAAATTGACCACAATAGTAAAATTGGAATGTCTTTGTTAAATGATACAAAAGAAAAAAAACTTGCTATATATTCTCGTAAAGGTGTTCAACATTACTGGGATTGGGGAGGAGAAAAATACAATAATTATCAAATAATAATTCATCCTTCTGGTAATGGATGGTTTTATAATTTTGAGAATACAAAATCAGGTGAACAAACAAGTCCAAAACATACTTATGATTGCCTAAGTTCTGAAACTACCTATATATCGATAAAAAATATAAAAAATATTTTGATTGAATTAAAAGATGTACCAAATTTTGAATTAAAAAATTTAAAAAATATTGTACAAGTTCATATGAATAAATGTTTTAAATTAAACTTTCCATCTATAAATAATTTAAAAAATCATCCTACAGTTTCTCTTCAAATTTTTGTTAATAATGACGGATTAATAAATAGTACAAGCATTTTAGATCGAAAAAAGTATGATAACGATGCTGAATATAAAATCATTGCAGATATTGCTAATAAAGCTGCTTTAAATTGTTTATATTTGCCAATTCCAAATAATAAAATTAAATTATTTAAAAACTTTATTATGAAATTTGATCCAAAATTCATATTAGAAAAATAAAAACTTCCCTTTATGAAGTAAATAAGTTTTATTTTTTAAAAAACCTTGAAATCAAAAGCTACACTTCAAAATTTTGAAATAATTTTAGTCTTTTTATAATTTAAATTATTATTTCTATAAATGTTTAAATTAAATAATATAAATAATCTTTACCTTTAATATTTATTTTGACTAGACTGAGTTATGAAAATAATAATCGCCACTCCTAGTCCGTTTGCACGAAAAGTAAGAGTAATATTGCGTGAAAAAAATATAAATTTTGAAGAAATTATTGATGTTCCATGGAATTCAGAGACACTTACTGATGGGGTTAATCCTCTAGGAAAAATCCCAATACTGATTAATGACAATCTTGAACCATTGTTTGATAGTAAAGTCATTGCTCAATATCTAGATTACTATAGATCAAAACCTCTCTTCTATCCTAAAGACTTAAAAGAAAATATTTCTGCACGGTTAATTGAAACCGTAGCAGACGGAATATGTGATGCCGTCGTTTTAATATTCCTTGAAAATTCAAGAACAGTAGCTTTAAGAAGCAAAACTTGGATCAGAAGACAAGAGAAAAAAATATTTGAAGGAGTTGAATATCTCTCACAACACTTGGATGAAAAAATGTACTTTGTTGGTAATCATTTTAATATTGCTGATGTAAGTGGGTTTTCTTGTTTGGAATATCTTGACCTAAGATTTCCCGAATTTAAATGGAGAAATAAGTACAAAAATTTATTGAAATATTGGAACATACATAAAGATAGAGAATCATTCAAAGAAACAAAACCAATAACGCAAATTATCGAGTCACTTGATAATTAAATAATTTTAGTGATCAGTAAAATAGTATTAATTTTTATTATAATTAGATTGATAATATGATAAAAAATTAAATGAACTATTCCCTTCAGTTAAAAGTTATTTAAAAAATGATATACCTGATTTCCAAAATTTTAATCACTGCATTTTTAATAGTTATTATTAGTGAAATTGCTAAAACGAATGAGCGTATGGGAGGTCTGGTTGCTGCACTTCCGATAACGACCATTATGATTCTATTTTGGTTATATTACGAAAAAACACCTACAGAAAA
>CACALC010000021.1:0-25662 GCA_902533225.1 uncultured SAR116 cluster alpha proteobacterium
TTATATTTTTAATGAGCTTTAAATGAAAAACTTTACTACAAGACCTGAGATTGTTGGAAATTTTGGCATTGTAACATCTACTCATTGGGTTGCTTCGGCAGTTGGAATGTCAATATTAGAAAAAGGAGGTAATGCATTTGATGCGGCAGTTGCTACAGGATTCACTCTTCAAGTTGTCGAACCTCATCTAAATGGTCCTGGTGGTGAGGTACCTTTGATCTTAGCTCCGAATAATAAAGATCCAATTGTTATATGTGGTCAAGGAGTTGCCCCAGAGTTGGCAACGTTAGAGAGTTTCAATGATCTTGGATTAAATATAGTTCCAGGTAGTGGTTTGTTACCAGCTGTTGTCCCAGGTGCTTTTGATGCTTGGATGTTATTATTATTAAATTTTGGAACCATGTCATTAAGAGATGTCTTGGAACCATCTATTTACATTGCAACGAAAGGTTATCACTTAGTCCCAAATATAATTAATACCATAAAGTCTGTTGAAGAATTATTTAGAAATGAGTGGACAAGCTCTGCAGAAATATATCTTCCAGGAGGCAGGTTGCCTCAAGAGGGTGATTTTTTTACTAATAAAAAAATGGCAGAAACTTATTTAAAAATCATTAAAGAAGCAGAAGGAAAGTCAATAGATAAAAAAGAACAGATAAATCAAGCCAGAGAAATATGGAGCAAAGGTTTCGTCGCAGAAGAAATTGGAAACTATTGTAAAAATAATCATGTAATGGACACAACAGAAAGTAAACATAAAGGCTTACTTACGGCCAATGATATAGCCAATTGGTCCGCAACAATTGAAAAACCATTATCCTATGATTACAAAAACTATACTGTTTGTAAAACTGGTCCGTGGGGACAAGGACCAACTTTCCTTCAACAATTAGCTTTATTAAAAAAATTTGATTTAGATGCTCTAGATGAAAAATCATCAGAGTTTGTTCACTTAGTTGTTGAGGCAACCAAATTAGCTTTTGCAGATAGAGAAGCTTTTTATGGGGATACTAACTTTAATGAAATACCGATGGATATATTACTGAGTGAAAAATATAATATTCAACGTAGAAGTTTAATTTCTGAAAGAGCCTCAATGGAAGTTAGGCCTGGAAACATTCCTGGCTTTGGAGGAGAATTATCGATAAGACCAAAGGGGACAACTCCAGAATCTTTTTCTAAATTTGACATAGGCGAACCTACAGTTGCTAGATTTGATGAACCAAATCCAAACAGCTTAGGGAATACTAAAGGAGATACCACTCATTTTGATATAATAGACAAATGGGGCAACATGATCGCAGGAACACCAAGTGGTGGATGGTTACAAAGTTCTCCCATTATACCAGAACTAGGCTTTTGCTTATCCAATAGAGGTCAAATGTTTTGGTTAGATAATAAATCACCTGCTTGTATAGGACCAAAGAGGAGGCCTAGAACGACTTTATCTCCTAGCTTAGCACTAAAAAATGGCGTTCCATACATGGTATTTGGAACACCTGGCGGCGACCAGCAAGATCAATGGTCACTTCACTTGTTTTTGAGACATGTCCACTTTGGAATGAATCTTCAAGAGGCAATTGATGCCCCAGGTTTTAGTACCGCTCACTTTCCGAACTCCTTTTATCCAAGAGAAACTGATATAGGTCACTTAGCAGTTGAAAGCCGATTTCCTTCAAAGTCTATTGATGAACTAAAGAAAAAAGGTCATAAAGTTTCTGTTGATAATAACTGGAGCCTTGGAAGAATGACAGCTGCTTCTAAGGAAAATGGAATTTTAAAAGGCG
The DNA here is from genome assembly GCA_902533225.1 of uncultured SAR116 cluster alpha proteobacterium. Taxonomy (GTDB): domain Bacteria; phylum Pseudomonadota; class Alphaproteobacteria; order Puniceispirillales; family Marisalimonadaceae; genus Marisalimonas. The sequence goes on from CACALC010000021.1 coordinate 1,788, forward strand.
CCGCAAATCCAAGATTCATGCAAGGGTATGCAATTGGACGATGAATAAAATAGGATAAAATTATGAATGTAGGGATTGTTGGATTTGGGTCTATAGGAACAGAAGTTGCTAAAGCACTTATTAAAGGGGTAGAAGATTTTTCTTTTTATGGTATCACATCAAGAAGTAAAGCTAACGCTCTAAAAAATATTGCTAAATTAAATAAAAATATAAAAATTTATGATTTAGATAACCTTGTTGATAATTGTGAAATAATTATTGACTGCGCTCCCAAAGAGGCTTTTAGAGAAATTGCTACTAAATGTATTAATAAACAAAGAAAATTAATAACTGTAAGTGGCTCAGGAATACTTGATAATTTGGACCTGGAGAAATTGGCAAAGACTAACAACTCTCAAATTATTTTAGCCACAGGAGCAATTTTAGGGTTAGATGCCCTAAGAGCCGCTTCAGAGTCTAACATTAATTCTGTCACAATGATTACACGTAAACCACCTAATGCACTGACTAATGCTCTGTATGTTATTAATAATAATATTCAATTAAATAATTTAATAGAACCAAAATTAATATTCAAAGGGTCTGCAACCGACGGTGCAAAAGCTTTTCCAGCTAATGTAAATGTTGCTGCAGCGGTGGGTCTAGCTGGAATTGGCGCGGATAAAACAAAACTTGAAATATGGGCTGATCCTAATTTAAAGAAAAACACCCATAAAGTTCAAGTTGACTCAGACAGCGCTGTTTTTGAAATGTCTATTCAAAATGTTCAAACACCTGAGAATCCAGGAACAGGCAAAATTACTGGTTTAAGTGTTGTAGCTTGTTTAAGAGGCTTAAAATCTTCGTTTAAAATTGGAACATAAAACTAATTTAATTTTTCTTTGTATAGCTTCATTTTTAAATAGCATGAGATTAATATAGGGCTATCAAAATTATAATTTTTTGCTTTAGAGATCAAATGCCCAAATATTTCCTCATGCTCTGTAAAGGCATTTTTTTCAACATCTCTTTGCATAGACGCTTTAATAGTGGAATCTCTAAATGTAATATTTTTCAAGACATTATTTGATTCATTATCATCAAGTGTATAACCATTAAATTCAGCAATTGATCTACATTCTTTATACAAATCCGTCAAAGTTTTTTTACCAACTTCATAATTACTAATCTCTCCCAAAGTTGAACCAAAAAGAGTTGTTGCTCCTGCAACAGTGGCAATAAAAATCCATTTTTTCCATAAATCTAGAGTTATATCTTCACTAATAACAGTATCAAATTTAGTTTTTTCACACATATCTAAAAATGGTTTTAAAAGATAATTTTGGCTAGGTATTCTGTTTCCAAAAGTAAGTTTTTTGAATTCACTAAAGTGTTCTATTGTTCCATCTTTGTTAATAGTTGAACTTATATGAGCAACACCACCCATAACGTTTTCACTTCCAAACGCTTCATCTAACTTTTTTAAGTGAGTCATACCGTTTAAAAAAGGTATAATAATACCTTTCCCTTTGATAAGTTCTAAATCAAGTATAGCCTGATCTAAATCATATGTTTTACAAGAAATTAATATTATGTCGTAGATTGGCTTTAGTTCATTTGCTAAGACTAGATTTGGTTTTAGTTTAAGGTTTCCAAGCGGACTAATTACTTTTAAACAATTTTTTAATAACAAATTTTTTCTTTTAGGTCTTACTAAAAAAGTGACATCTGCACCACTTTGTTGAAGGTAACCTCCAAAAAAGCCTCCGATGCCACCTACTCCCAAAATTAATATTTTCATTAAGACCTCAATCTATTTGAATTCAATTAAATCTTACTCAAATAAAATTTGTTTTTTGTAGTTTTAAAATTTCCTCTAAAACATCTTTAGGTAATGGACCCATTTCAACTGCTTGAATTGAATTTTCAAGATGATCTAATGACGCTAAACCTAATACAACAGAATGCAAATTATTATTTGATAATCCATACCTTAGAGAAAATTGGGCTCTGTTACCATGAGCTTCACCTACAAGTTCAAATATTTTTTTAACTCGTTTTTCTTGTTCACTTGTATCAATAAGATGTGTAACAGGAATTTCTCTCCCATGTCTTATATCAGTTGCAAGTAGACCAGCAGCAAAAATTCTTATACCCATTATACCCATATTTTGTTTTTGACAATCTGATATCAAGCCAGAAAAGTCATGATCATTCCACAAACCTTTATCATCAAAATTAGCTGTTGGATTTAAAAGATTATAATATATTTGGACGGTATCAAAAGAGCCTGTGTTGACTACATCTTTAATGGGAACAGTGTCCCCCAAAGCAGTAAAGCCAATACTATCTACCCTACCGTCCTCTTTAATTTTTTCCATAATTTCAGAGACACTATTAGTCTTTAAAATTTGAGCAGATGTTAAAGTTTCATCACTTTCTTCGAGTGTTATTTTATTATGTAACTGATATAATTCTAGTTTGTCTAATTTTAATCTTTTAAGACTGTTATCTAATTTTCTATCAAGTTGAGATTCAAATGTTTCTGAACTTGTGGGATCTAGTCTTGCTTTTGATGAGACTTGTAGCTTGTTCTCACCTGAGAGGGAACTTAACAAATCACCAATATTTTTTTCTGATTGGCCATCACTATAACTTTCTGCTGTATCAATCCAGTTGATCCCTGACTCAATTGAAAATTCTATAGCTTTTTCCATAGTTTCATATTTGGGATCAATAAAAAGTCCACCTACCCATCCTCCTCCAAGTATAACCTGCGAAATATCTAATCCTGTTCTTCCTAATTTATTTTTTTTCATAATCTTATTATCTTTAATTGTTAAAAGTTGTATTAGGTTAATTTTAAAGTTATGCCCTTACTACAACTTATTAGAAAATTTATAATGAATAAAGACAAAACAATCCTCAAAACTCTACTGCTAGGATCATTTTTTGCTTCTTTATCCGCGATGTTAGGAGGATCCACATTTGTATTTACAAGATATGTTCTTGATAGCATAGATCCATTCACATTAAGTTTTTTGCGTTATGGTTTAACTGGTTTAATTCTATTTTTACTATCCATGTCAATTTATATGAAAAAGAAGTTTTTCAAGACAGATTTAATTCCTATGAGTTTACTTGGTTTAGCTATGATTACTCTTTTTCCAAATTTTATGGCTTTAGGTCTAGAACATACAACTGCTGCAAGAGCAGGATTACTTTATGCAACAATGCCTTTATGTACAATAATTATTGCTTATTTTTTTAATATTGAAGAAATTACGATTAACAAATCTATCGCTGTCCTACTTGCTATTGCAGGAGTATCATTTTGTATGTCAGAAAAAGTAGATGAGAACTTTGCCTCTACATTAAAAGGTGACTTTCTTATGATGATTGGTGTTTTATCAGCATCATGCTTTACAGTATTTTCAGGTAAATATTTAAAGAAATATGGTAACATACCTGTAATGATTTATGTTATTTTAATTGGTACAATATTTAATTTTTTCATATCTATAATTTTTGGTAACTCTATTAAAAATCTTTTAGAAATTAATGAATTTGAAGTTGCAGCTTTATTGATGTTAATTATACCTGGTGGAGTTCTAATGATGTATTGCTGGGGAAAAGCGCTTCAATTAATTTCACCAACTCAAGCTGCAATATCTCTTGGATTTAATCCTTTATCAGCTATTTTACTTGGATCAATAATACTTAATGAAGAAATAACTTTTAAGTTAATTATAGGGTTTGTCTCAATAGTGGTAGCTATAATATTAGCAAATTGGAAAAGACAAAAAATAACTTAAAAATAAATTATTTAAGTTTTTCCTTAAGTAATTTGTTGACTATGCCTGGATTTGCTTTTCCTTGGGACAATTTCATAACCTGACCTACAAAGAAACCAAAAAGCTTATCCTTACCACCCAGATAATCTTTAACCTTATCTTCATTCTCTGAAATAACCTTATCTATTAATTTTAAAATTTCTGTATCATCTGAAACTTGCTCAAGACCTTTATCTTTTACGATATTTGATGGAGATTTTTTACTTATCATCATTTCTGCAAATACATCTTTTGCTATTTTGCCAGAAATTGTGCCATCAGAAATTAAAGCAATCAATTGACCAAGGTTCTCAGGCGAAATAGGACTGTTGGATAATGATATATTCTCTTTTTTTAAAGCACCAAATAGCTCTGTAATCATCCAATTAGCAGTTAACTTTCCATCTTTACCGTTTGCAGCTTTTTGGTAAAAATTAACATAATCTTTTTCTTCAACTAAAATTGAGGCGTCATAAGGAGTAATGCCAAAATCGGTAACTAATCTTTTTTTGAGTAAATCAGGGAGTTCAGGGAGTGTTTCTCTAATTTTTTGAACCCAACTATCACTAAATTCAAGAGGCAAAAGGTCTGGGTCTGGAAAATATCTATAATCATGAGCATCTTCTTTACTTCTCATAGATTTGGTTTCACCCGTAGAAGTGTCAAAAAGCCTAGTTTCTTGATTTATCTTACCACCTTCTTCTAGTATTTCTACTTGTCTTTCGGCTTCAGATTGAATTGCCTGAATTATAAATCTAACAGAGTTTAAATTTTTAATTTCACACCTTGTTCCAAACTCCTCACCAGATTTTCTTACTGAGACGTTACAGTCGGCTCTTAGTGAACCTTCTTCCATATTTCCATCACAGGCCCCCACATATCTCAAAATAGATCTAATTTTCTTAACATAAGCACCTGCTTCCTGTGGTGATCTAATATCAGGTTTAGATACAATTTCCATTAATGCAACACCTGTTCTATTTAAATCAATATAAGATTTACTAGGATGTTGATCGTGTAGAGATTTTCCTGCATCTTGTTCAAGATGCAAACGTTCTATCCCTATAGTAGTTTGTGAACCGTCATCTAAATCAATTATAATTTCACCCTCTCCAACAATTGGTTTTGTAAACTGACTTATCTGATACCCTTGTGGTAGATCTGCATAAAAGTAATTTTTTCTATCAAAAATCGAAACATTATTAATTTTTGCATTAAGCGCTAATCCAGTTTTTACAGCCTGCTCAACACAAAACTCATTAATAACAGGTAACATTCCTGGCATTGCCGCATCAACTAAGGAAACATTAGAATTCGCTTCTGCTCCAAAAGAAGCAGACGCACCAGAAAAAAGTTTGGATTTACTTGAAATTTGTGCATGAATTTCAAGACCAATAACCATTTCCCAAATACCTGTCTCTCCATTGATTTGACCAGGCTTTAAATTAAAAGATTCATTCATTTTGCAGCTCCATCGGCTATAAAATTAAATTCAGCACTTCTTTCTAAAACTCTAGCTGTACTTATTAAACCCGGTTCATCAAAAGAGTTTGCAATTAATTGTATGCCAATAGGTAAACCCAATTTATCTAAACCTACCGGTAAGGATATACCTGGCAAACCAGCCAAGCTCGCTGGTACGGTAAAAATATCATTTAAGTACATGCTTAAAGGGTCTTGTTTTTTACCTAATTCAAAAGAAGTTGTTGGTGTTGACGGAGTTAAAATATAATCAACCTCTTCAAAAACATTGTCGAAATCTTCTTTTATTAATCTCCTAACTTTTTGAGCTTTAAGGTAATATGCATCATAGTATCCAGAGGATAGAACATATGTTCCAATCATTATTCTTCTTTTTACTTCTTCACCAAAACCATTTCCGCGTGTAACTTCATACATTTCATCTAGACTTGCAGCTTCATTCCTTTTTCCATATCTTACGCCATCATATCTAGCTAGATTACTAGAGGCTTCAGCAGGAGCTATTATATAATAAACAGGTAAAGCATACTTTGTATGCGGTAAAGAAACTGGCAAAATCTCTGCGCCAGATTCTTTTAACCAATTGATTGATTTTTCGTAGAACGTGACAATATCGTCTGAAATACCATCTTGAGTATATTCTTTGGGTATGCCTATTTTTTTTCCTTTTATTCCTTTATCTAAGTAATTCATTAAATCAGGCATTTCTAAATTAGCCGAGGTTGAATCTTTTTTATCGTGACCAGCCATAGAATTAAGCATAAGAGCAGCATCACTAACTGTCCTCGTCAGTGGTCCTGCTTGATCTAAAGAAGAAGAAAAAGCAACTATTCCCCATCTTGAGCATCGACCATAAGTTGGTTTCAAGCCAGTGATACCACAAAATGCTGCTGGTTGCCGGATTGATCCACCTGTATCTGTACCAGTAGCAGCAAGTGCTGACCTTGCAGCTACTGCTGAAGCTGATCCGCCTGATGATCCCCCTGGCGACATTTTACTATTTTTTAGCCATGGGTTAACAACATTTCCTCTAGCAGCTGTTTCGTTACTAGATCCCATTGCAAATTCATCGCAAGATAATTTACCTAGCATAACAGCTCCATCATCCCAAAGATTTTGAGTAACAGTACTTTCATAAGTAGGACAAAAGTTTTCAAGTATTTTTGAAGATGCAGTAGTTTTAATATCTTTAGTACAAAACATATCTTTCACACCAATCGGAAGACCCTCTAGTGGCCTTGCAGTTCCATCTTTAAAATTTTTGTCTGATGCTTTTGCCATATTTATAGAATGATCTTTTACGATTTCTAAATAAGCTCCTAATGCTGATGTCTGTTCAATTGCTTCAAAGTAAGCATTAGTTAATTCTAATGAAGAAAATTCTTTATTCTTAAGCGCAATAGACGCACTTAATAAATCAAATTTGAGTAAATCAGACATTATTCAATAACCTTTGGAACAACAAAAAATCCACTAGAACTTTCGGGAGCATTTTTTAAAACTAAATCTTCAATGTTTCCGTCCGTTACTTTGTCGCTTCTTAGAGGTAACTTATGTCCTGTTACTGAAGCTAAAGGTTTTACGTCTGAAGTATTAACTTCGTCTAATTGTGCTACAAAACCTAGTATATTATTTAAATCATTAGTAAGATTTTGTTTACTAGCTTCTGGAATATTTAAACGAGATAATCTAGCTATTTTGTTTACAGTAGAAATATCAACGATTGATTCTTTATTGGACATTTTTGATCCTTCATTTCACTGATAATTTTTAATTAATAAGGAAATCTGTTAGCATCAATTATGCCTATCTTCAAGCTTGATGAATTTTTGTTAAATATTTTGCCAAAAAAAAGGCTTATAGGCATTGATCCAGGAAAAAAAACACTAGGAATTGCAGTGAGTAACACTGATCTAACTGTTGCTTCACCAATTAAAACAATTAAGCGAAAAAAACTTGCATCTGACATAAATGAACTATTGTCAGTATTTAATTATTACGATATTGCAGGTTTAATTATGGGTTGGCCATTAAATATGGATGGAAGTCTGGGGCCAAGATGTGATTCTGTTCGTGATTTCACAAAAAGTATTTTGAAAGTTAAGGATTTACCAATTTTTTTTCAAGACGAAAGAATGTCTACTATGGCAATTGAAAGACCAATGATCATAGAAGATATGACTAGGAAGAAAAGAAGTGTTAGAAAAGACCAACTTGCTGCATGTTGGATATTACAAACTGCACTAGACGGATTACAAAAAAAGATGTAGTAAGATATTTTTAATGAATGAATTAAAAAAAAATAAGAATAAAGGCTTCTTTTCTTCTCCTATAAAATTATCATCAAATCATCTGTTAGCCATTGAAGGAATGGAAAAGTCTGAAATCCAGAAATTGATTGAAAGAGCTGATTATTTTGCAAATTTAGATAAACATACTAATACAAAAGTACTTCAAGGTTACGTTGTACTTAATGTATTTTTTGAGAACTCAACTCGTACAAGAGTCTCATTTGAACTTGCTGCAAGAAGACTTGGTGCAGAAGTTATTAATATATCACTTATAAATTCATCTATTAAAAAGGGAGAAAGTTTGCTAGATACTGCAAGCACATTAAATGCTATGAGGCCAGATTTATTAATAGTCAGACATCCTCATAGTGGTGCCCCACTATTATTTGCAGATTATTTAAATTGTAGCATTATAAATGCTGGTGATGGTAGACACGAACATCCTACACAAGCTTTGTTAGACGCCTTAACCATAAAAAGAAGAGTAGGTTATTTAGAGGGATTAAAAATTAGTATATGCGGAGATATAGCTAATAGTAGAGTGGCAAGATCAAATATACATTTATTAACAACAATGGGAGCAGAGGTAAGATGTGTTGCTCCTTCCACATTAATGCCCTCAAATTTAGAAAATTTAGGGGTGAAGTGTTTTAGTAACATGAAAATGGGTATTAAAGATGCTGATGTTGTTATGCTTTTACGCTTACAAAATGAAAGAATGACAGGAACTGAAAATCCTTCTGAGAGAGAATATTTTAATTTTTTCGGCCTTGATGAAGCCAAGCTTGCTCTAGCCAACCCGAATGCTGTTATTATGCACCCAGGTCCTATGAACCGAGGAGTGGAAATTGCATCTGCACTTGCGGATGATACAAATAGAAGTTTAATCAAGACTCAAGTTGAAATGGGCGTTGCAGTAAGAATGTCTATAATTGAAGCTTTAAATCATACAAAAAATAATATGATGAAAAATTAAAAATGACCTTTACAGTTTTAAAATCAATCAAAGTTATAAATCCTAAGACATATTTCAATGAAATCTCAGATGTTATCATTTGTAATGACAAAATTTTTTCAATTTGTAAGGATTTTAAAACTGATGTTTCATATCAAGATAGACAAATTAATATCTATGATTGTAATGGTTTGACTATGTCGCCTGGACTAATAGATATGCGAGTTAATATTGGAAAAACTGAAAATTTGACAGCTATTCAAAAAATTGCCGCCGAAAATGGTATTACTTCGATGGTAATCCTTCCAAATCAAACTCCTAAATTAAATAACCCCTCAATAATAGATCATATTAAAAGACAGTCTGAAACCCCTAACCTTACTAAAGTAAATATCTATGGTGCTGCCACTAAAGACGTTCATGGTTTAGAAATGAGTGAAATAGGTCTTATGTCAGAAATGGGGGCCATTGGTTTTACAAATGGAAATAAAAGTATAAAAAATAGTTTGGTTATGAGACGTTTAATGAGTTATGCAGCTATGATTAATCGTCCAATTATTCAACATGCAGAAGATGAAGATTTATCTGGCTTAAACAAAGCATCAACTACATTAATTAACGGTGAAATGAATGAAGGCGAAATTTCCACTCGTCTTGGGTTAATTGGTATACCTTCATGTGCAGAAGTTATTATTGTTGAGAGAGATATAAGACTAGCTAAATTAACCGGGGCTAGTTATCATGTTGCTCATATATCAACACGCGATTCAATCAATGTAATCAGAGAAGCGAAGAAAATAGGTCTTAAAGTAACATGTGATACTGCTCCACCTTATTTTGCTTTAAATGAAACTTCTTTATTAAGTTATAATACTGCGTTTAAATTGTCTCCTCCACTAAGAAAAGAAGATGATAGATTAGCAGTAATTGAAGGCATTCAAGATGGAACAATTGATGCCATTGCTTCCGATCATAGAGCTCGATCAAAAGATACAAAAGCACAACCTTTTTCAGCTGCATCCGTTGGAGCATCTGGAATAGAAACTTTATTTTTAATGACGCTAGAGTTAGTACATAAAAAAATTATAGATATAAATAAGGCAATTTCATTATTAACTATTAATCCAGCAGATGTACTCAAAATGGAAAAACCAAGTTTAGAAAAAGACGGACTTGCTGATTTTATAATTTTTGATGAAAATTGTCATGATGTTATAAATCAAAATAATTTAAAAACTAGTCCTACACCCTTTGACCGTAGAAAAATAAAAGGGAAAATTCTGGGCACATTCATAAATGGTCAAGTAGCACATATAAACCAAATACTTAAAGATAAAATTATAAAATGAATTTTGATCATAGTCATTTACTTTTTTTAAGTGTTTTCCTTTTTGGATATTGTATGGGATCAATACCATTTGGTTTATTACTTTCTAAACTATCTGGTTTGGGTGATATAAGAAAAATTGGAAGTGGAAATATTGGTGCCACAAATGTATTAAGAACTGGAAATAAAAAAATAGCACTCTTGACTCTAATCCTAGACGGTACCAAAGGTGCGCTTGCTATCTATGTTGTAAGTATTTCTCCAAGTTTTATAGAATTTCATTTGACTAACAATATTAATCTTTTTCAATCTTTAGTTGCTGTATCTGCTGTAATTGGACATTGTTTCCCGATATGGTTAAATTTCAAAGGTGGTAAAGGTGTTGCAACTGGTTTTGGCACTATAATTTTTCTTAACATGTATGTAGGAGTGATAGCACTTTTGATATGGGTATCAATTGCAAAATTATTTAGAATAAGCTCTTTGTCGGCGTTGATCTCATATTTATTTATTCCAATTTCAATGTTTTTCTTCGCTTCTGAAAAATCATTTTTTATAGCTTCTGTTTTGATTTCATTAATTTGTTACTTACAACATAGAGAAAATATAAAGAGATTACTAAATGGATCAGAAGCTAAAATATAAAAACATAATTATTGTTATTTTTTAAAAGTAGTGTTATCTGCACTTAAATAATAATTTAGAATTTTAATATTTTAGGCTAAAAACAAATGAAGTTAGTAATAGTTGAATCTCCAGCAAAAGCTCAAACTATTAATAAATATCTTGGAAATGACTACAAGGTAATTGCATCTGTTGGCCACATAAGAGATTTACCATCTAAGGATGGAGCAGTTCTTCCTGACGATAATTTTAAAATGTCATGGGAAATGCATAAAGATAAAGAAAAAGTTGTTAAAGAAATTATTGGGGAGTTAAAATCTGCTGATAGATTGATTTTAGCTACAGATCCTGACAGAGAAGGAGAAGCTATTAGTTGGCATTTAAAAGAAATTTTAGATTCAAAAATAACTATTTTGGGTAAACCAGTTGAAAGAGTTGTTTTTAATGAAATAACAAAAAATGCTGTTTTAGACGCAATGAAAAAACCAAGAAAAATTAATTCAGAGTTGGTTGAAGCATATTTGGCAAGGAGAGCTTTAGATCATTTGATTGGCTTTTCAATTTCTCCAATATTATGGAGAAAGCTTCCAGGCTCAAAATCTGCAGGCCGAGTTCAATCCGTTGCATTAAAACTTATCTGTGAAAGAGAAATTGAAATTGAAAAATTTAATATTGAAGAATATTGGTCGATATCTTCGATTTTTTTAAACAATAATCATGAAAATTTCTTAGCAAGGCTTATTATACTTGATAGTAAAAAATTAGCCAAAATGGATATTAAAAATCAAGACGAAGCTAATAATGCTTTAGATAAAGTTAGAAAATCTTCATTTAATATAACTAAAATTGTTAGTAAGCGAGTTAAACGGAATCCTTTAGCACCTTTCACTACTTCAACACTTCAACAAGAAGCTTCAAACAAATTAGGTTTTGGTGCGTCAAGAACAATGAGAATAGCCCAAAAATTATATGAAGGTGTAAATATTGGGAGTGAAACGACTGGTTTAATAACTTATATGAGAACAGATGGTGTCCAATTAAGTTCTCAGGCTATTGAGGAATTACGAGAAGAAATAATTAACCGTCATGGTAAAGATTATATTCCTCAAATACCAAGAGTATATAAATCTAAAGCGGCTAATGCCCAAGAAGCTCATGAAGCAATTAGGCCAACATCAATTTCACGTGATCCAGAGGATATGTCGCAATACCTAGATACAGAACAATTAAAACTTTATGAATTGATTTGGAAAAGAACTATTTCAAGTCAAATGCAATCAGCTGAGCTAGATGAAACTTCAGCTGATATTTCAAATAAAGATATGAGTATTGTTTTTCGAGCAAACGGATCACAAGTATTATTCCCAGGTTTCTTTATTTATAGGGATAGAGAAGATGATAAAATATTACCAAAATTATTAGAAAATGATAAAGTTGATCTACAAAAGGCTGATGGAGAACAACATTTCACACAACCTCCTCCTAGATATACAGATGCAAGCCTTATAAAAAAAATGGAAGAGTTAGGTATTGGAAGACCTTCTACATACGCATCTATCCTACAAGTTCTTATAAATAGAAGTTATGTTGAAAAAGAGAAAGGTAAACATTTACCTCAAGAACGAGGAAGAATTCTTACTGCCTTTTTAAATAATTTCTTTGGACAATATATAGAATATGATTTTACAGCTGATTTAGAAAAAAAGTTAGATAAAGTGTCAGATGGAAAATTAAATTACAAAAAATTGTTAAAAGAGTTTTGGGACGGATTTAAGCCACATTTAAATAAAATGTCGAACTTAGAAAGAGACAAAATTCTTGAGGCTCTTGAAACCGAACTATCATATTTATTTTTTCCTAATGAAAATTTAAATAATGATGGCCAACCAAATAAAATTTGTCCTACTTGCTCTAATGGGAAATTAGGTTTAGAGCTTGGAAAATATGGCGCTTTTATTGGATGTTCAAATTATCCTGAATGTAAATTCACTAAACAAATTGCAAGTAATCAAAGCAAAGAGGAGAATGATGCCAACAATACGTTTATGCCAGAAAATGACGGTGTATTAGGTGTTGACCCTGAAAGTGGTCTAAACGCCATAATCAAAAAAGGTCCCTATGGTATTTATCTTCAGTTAGGTGAAGAGAAAAAACCCAAAAGAACTAGTATTCCTAAATTGGTAGACGCCCAGGGAATTGATCTTCAAAAAGCTCTTGCATTCCTTTCTTTACCAAGACTAATAGGTAAACATCCAGAAACAGGTAAAGATATCTCTGCAGGAATTGGAAGATATGGCCCCTATTTAAAATATGATATAAATTTTATAAGTATACCGGCTGATGAAACTGTAATAAATATTGGTTTAAATCATGCTGTGGTTTTGATAGGTGAAAACAGTGACAAGCTAGGCAAAATTTTAGGTGACCATCCTGACGGTAATGGTAAAGTACTAGCAAAATCAGGAAGATTTGGACCATATGTTGAATATAATAAAATTAGGGCTACTTTGCCAAAATCTGTATCTCTCGAAGAGATTAAACTTGAACAAGCAATAGAATTAATAATTGCAAAAGCAGCAAAACCTCCTAGACCAAAAAAGAAGCTCACTAAGAAAAAATAATGTTAAATTTTGGTAATTTTTTAATAATGATTATAAAAATATATTAATAGCTTGGAATTAACTAACAAAGAAATTTTATCTTTAAAAGTAATAACATTGGATTATGATGGTAATGCAGTTGGCAAAATTTCTGAAAGCAATCATCCATCAAAAAAAATACAGATACCTTTTAATAAAAACAATATAAGCTTTAGCGTTAACGATCATCTATTAGTAGAATTAGAGTCAAAAAATAAAAAATATAAATTAATAAAAATAATAAAAAAAATTGAAATTGATAAAAAATATTTTTTTGCAAAAGTAAAATTGAGTTCAAAAAACAAGTTTATTCTTCAAGTTTTAGAAAGAGGAATTCAAAGTAAAGAAGTTATTGAACCAATAATACCTGAAGACCTTTTAATTAAAAAAGGTGATGTAGTTAAAGCTCAGATTGCTTCTGGACAAGCTTTAAAAAAATTAAAAATAAAAAAAATTAAAATCAACAAAAGGCTTAAATTTAAAACTAGAATTCAAAAAACTTATGCTGAAATTTTAGAAGTTATTGGGTCATCTTTAGATCCTAGAGTTTTTTCTTATCTTGCTATAAAAGAACACGACTTAAGAAATAATTTTGATATTAATATAAAAGATGAAGTTAAAAAACTAGATATCATTGATACAAATTCACGAATGGACTTAAGAGAAATGTCCTTTGTTACAATAGATGGAGAAGATGCAAAAGATTTTGATGATGCTGTTTATGCGGAACAATTAAGTCAAAAAGAAGGATGGCGTGTTCTAGTGTCTATTGCTGACGTGTCACATTTTGTAAAAGAAAACTCTTATATTGACAAAGAAGCAAGACTTAGAGGAAATTCAGTATATCTCCCCAACTATGTGATTCCAATGCTCCCTGAAGAGTTATCAAACAACCTATGCTCTCTTAAACCCAATCTTGATCGAGCATGCTTAACAGTTGAAATTATTCTTGATAAAAATGGATTAAAAAAGTCTCATTCTTTTTACAAATCTATAATTAACTCAAAAAAACGCCTAACCTATAATGAAGTTGAAAATATTATCAATAATAAATTTATAGATCAAAGTATTGAACCAAATATTTTAAAAGTAATTAAGTCTCTTCAAGATGTTTATAAAATTTTGGAAAATATCAGAGAAAAAAGAGGTGCTTTGAATCTAGAAATACCCGAAAAAAAAATTTTGTTTGATGAGAATGGTTGGCCTCAAGATATCAAAAATATTTATGGAGTAATAAGTAATAAAATCATTGAAGAATTAATGATATTGGCAAACGTAGCTGCTGCTGAAGAAATAAATAAGGCAACAAATCAATCAATTTACCGATCTCACGAACCTCCAAGCCCAGAAAAATATAAATCATTGATAGATTTGGTAGGACAACCTTTATCAAAAATCTTAATTGGTAAAGTACCTCATCCTTCATTGATGAATAAAATTTTAGATCAAAGTAAAGGTTCTCCTGAATATGAGTCTGTTAATCAGTCAATCTTGCGAAGTCAATCTCAAGCAAAATACGAGAATAAAAACAAATCACATTTCGGTTTAGCTCTTAAAAACTATGTTCATTTCACCTCACCTATAAGAAGGTATGCTGATTTATTAGTTCATAGACAAATTATTTCAATAATTAATAAAACGTTAATTCAAAAAAATGAAAATAATGAACTTAAATCAATATGTGATCATATATCAAATACTGAAAGGAAATCAATCGTTGCCGAAAGAAAAACTGTTGATAGATATATTTCATTATTATACCAAAATAAGATAAATGAAATTGTCGATTGCTCAATAATATCAATACATAAATTTGGTGTTTTTGTGTCTATAGATAATGGTATTGCTGACGCATTACTTCCTATAAGAGAGCTTCCCAATGACTGGTATGATTTTGACCAAATAAAAAAAACATTAGTTGGAGAACGTAGTGGTAATAAATTTAATGTCGGAATGGAATTAAAGGTAAAGATTGTAGAAGTTGTTCCTTTAACCGGAAGCATTACTGTTAAATTTATAAGTAATAAGATGGGAAAACAAAAGAAAGAAAAGAAATTAAATTAAAAATAAAATTGTGCACCTTGACTTTATCAAAAAAAAAGCTAAATTTCACTTAAATATAGGAGTTATTGATGGCTAAACCAGCTACTTTACAAATAAAACTACTGAGTTCTGCGGATACTGGTTTTTTTTATGTTACTAAAAAAAATCCTAGAACTAAGCCAGAAAAATTAGAACTTATGAAATATGATCCTAAAGTCCGCAAGCATGTATTGTTTAAAGAAGCTAAAATTAAGTAAAAATATATTAGTTACAGCTCTTCTTTTTCATAATATTAAAATCTTTTAAAACTGCTTTGATTTTAAAACTTCCATAATTTACATCGTAAGAATGAACAACTCCAAATTCATCTAACTCTAAGCTAATTTCATAGTCAGGGTTTTCCGATTTAGAATTTTCCTTGTAAAAAGCTATTTTCATTGGCCAAATAATTTTATTTTTAAAATAGTCAAAATCTTTAAATGTAGAATTTCTTTTTGTACCTATAAATGCAGATACAATTTTTATATATTCTTTGTCCTCATTCCCAAAAAAAACTTTTTGTGTGAATATTTTTTTTTCATTTTTTGCAGCTTCAATAAGTTTTTTTAAATGTTCTATAGGTAATAAAATATCTTTTTTGAACGATAATTGTTTGATGGAATTGTTAATTACTGAACCAGAAATATTAATATTATTTTTTTCAACAAAACCTTGATATGAGTTGTCTCCATTTAATTCACTTTTTTCATTTAATTCAAAACTATGTTTTGTACCTGAAAAATTTTCAAATGTTGAATAGCTTGAATAACTATTAGTAGTTTTTTTATTAGGTAACTCATATATAAGTACATAATCTTCTTTGACATTCCAACCTTCACAATTTTCTATGATTTCAAAATAAGTTTGTCCTTGCCCACCTTCAAGAAAACTGTTTTCTTCTATATCCTCTACATTAAGTGTATAAGTAGCTTTATGAGATAAAAGCTTAATACCAAAAGATGGGCTGGAAATAATTAAAAAAACAGACAGAAGATATATATAATTTTTAAAAAACATTTTACACCCCTTTATTAATATCATGTTATTAATATTTTCAGAAGAAATAAGTTAGATTGTTAAGTATGGTCAAAATAAATAAATTAATTGTAGATAATGATACATTAAAAGAATTTATTAATAAATGTTTAAAACAAAAAGTATTGGCAATCGATACTGAATTTATTAGAGATAACACTTACTATCCTATATTATGTTTGGTTCAAATCGCAGGTAAAGACTTTGCAGCTGCAATTGATCCACTTTCTGAAATTGATATGAATCCAGTATGGGATTTACTTTCAAATGAAAAAATTTTAAAAGTTTTTCACTCTGGAAGGCAAGATATAGAAATTTTCTTGAATTTAAATGGTAAAATACCCAAGCCAATTTATGACACTCAAATAGCCGCAATGTTTTGTGGATTAGGTGACCAAGTAAGTTATGAGAAGTTAGTGGACAAGTTTTTAAACTTATCAATTAATAAAGAAAATCAATTTACAAATTGGTTACAAAGACCACTGACAAAAAGTCAATTAGATTATGCGATTTCAGATGTTACTCATTTAATAAAAATATTTCCATCAGTTAATAAATTAATTCTTGAAGCTGGCAGACAAGAATGGGTTACTAAAGAGATTGAACAACTTTACAAAAAAGATTTATACAATGTAAATCCAGAAGAAGCTTGGAAAAGAATTAAAATAAAATACTCTAAATCTGAAACATTAAATATACTTAAAATTTTAGCAAAGTGGCGAGAAAATAAATGTAAAGAAAAAAATATTCCTAGAAATAGATTAATTAGAGATGAAACTTTAGTAAAAATATCTCTATTTAAACCTAATAAAATCGATTTGTTTTATAAAATTAGAGGTATGCCTAAAAACGTCTCTGTTAGTGATTTAAATGAAATAGTGAAAATAATTAAAGATGCAGAAAAGATCGATCCTAGTACTTGGCCAAAAGTTACTAAATTTAATAAAAAATCTAACGTAAATAAATGTAGTTTAGATTTTTTAAAACTTTTACTCGTATACTGCTCTGAAGAAAGTGGATTAGCCGAAAAGTTAATTGCTGACACAGATGATCTTAAATCTATCTTAAATGGTAAAAGAGAAGGACTAAAAGTTTTTGAAGGGTGGCGGTATGATGTTTTTGGTAAAGTTGTTGATTTATTATTAGAAGGTAAATTAGGATTTACAATTGAAAATTATAAAGTTAAAAAAATAAGTTTTTAGTTATGATTAAATTTCGCCCAATATAGACTTTATGATTTTATAGCTAATTTTTTTTTTCGTTTCTAAAGAATGAGTATCTAGTTTATCAATTACTTTAATAACACTATCAAAATTTCTATTTATCCTTTCTAGTATATATATAAGTTGTTTATCATCTATAAATAGTTTTTTATCGTTAGAATATTTAACCATAAAGGAATACAAGAGCACATCATCTGGTAACTTTATTTCACTACAAATTAAACTACGTATTCTTGAATTTAAATCATCAAGTTTCCAATCCATCTTTGAAGGTGATAAATTTGATAAAAATAAAACTGAACCGTCTTGATATGTGACTCTGTTTAAAAAATGCATAACTAATTTTGATGGATATTTTTCACCAGGTATAAAATCATCTATTATAAATTTTTTACCTTCTTCTATTTCATCTAAATTAAAACTAGATAAAGAAGATAAATATTCACACCGGTTACGTTCTTTAAATATATGGGACAAATGTGTTTTACCTGAACCTTTTGGTCCAAAGATAATGGCTGCTGGAATAGAATTAGTTTTTCTTTTATTTTGCCAAAAAGATGAATTTTCTAATAACCTAACAGCCTCTTCATTACATTTTGAAATAATGAAATTATCTCTATTCTTTATTGTTTTAAAAGTTAATGGCAGTGCCATTTGTTTATTAAAAGTATATTTATTAATATTTCTTATTTTTGAAGTCATACAACTAATGTCATTAAGATAATTTAATAAAATAGTATCTAACTATAACACCTAAAACCGCAGCAACAGGCAGAGATATCAACACTCCAACAAAACCTGACAAAAAAGCTCCTGTTGACAAGGCAAATATAATCCAAATTGGACTCAACTTTATCGCATCTCCAACTAATTTTGGTGTTAAGTAATAACTCTCAAGCAATTGTCCAAATACAAAAATTAATAATAATATTGTTAACTCAAAAGATAACCCAAATTGTGAAAAACCCAAAATTATAGTAAGCCCTCCTCCTAAAAAAGAACCTATAAAAGGTACGAAAGATATAATCCCTGCAAAAATACCAAGTAAAATTCCAAATTTCATACCTACCAAAAATAATGATATTCCATAAAAAATCGATAAAGTAAGACATACTAAACCTTGACCACGTATAAATTTTGATAAAACTTTATCTATCTCTTTTATTAAAATTGGGAAATCTTCAAAACGAGATTTATCTGCAAAATCATATAAAAAAAGTTTTATTTTATTAAATTGCAAACTCATATAAAATGTGATGATAAATATAAAGACAATATTGAACACACCATTAAAAACTTCTATTCCATTAGTTATTAAATTATTGCCAGAGGAAACAATATTACTAGATAATGGTTTGAAAAAACTTGTATAATCTATATTTTTTATTTTTTCACTGAATAAATATTTATCATTAATTTCTATTATAAGATCTTTAGCATAACTAATGTATTCCGGTAAAACAGTAATAAAATTTTGTATTTGATGTAGAATAATTGGTAAAATTAAAATCAAAACAGAGAGAAAACCTAAAACAAAAATTATTACAGATAAAAAACTTGAAAATGTTTTATTCATGTACTTGTCAAATATTATTTTCAATGGATTTATTAAATAAGCAATTATAAAAGCTATTGCAAATGGAGTTAAAACCTCGAATAAGTATATCGTTATAAATAATAATAAGATTATAAATATATAAAGATAATTTTTTTTAAAAAAGTCATACATTTTGGGAACCTCATTTTTACTTAATAAACAAGTGTGTATTGTCTAGAATTTAAATTCTTGAATGTTAATTTTTTTTCATTTGCAGCCTGAAAAAATGTTTTTTTATTTCCCATGAATTTAACTATAATTCTTCCTCGTTTTTCTGTGATAGAAATTACCATAACTTCAATAACAAATGGTAAATTTTCTAATTTTTTAAGAACCATAGGCCAAATACTTATATCTTTCTGATTAACAGCAATATTCTTTTCATATTTCAATTGCTTTGAAGAGCTAAACATACTTCTTGTAATATTTTCGAAACTGTTAAATGTTTTATTTTTATAAAAAATAATTTCATTTTCTATTTGAATTAATCCTGTATCAAGAAATCCTTCGGTTGATTTCACATATACTTTTTTATCGTTAAATAATAATTCATTTTGAAGTTTAGAAGACAATATAGAGGTAATTGGTATTATTAAATCTACTTCATTTAAAATGCTAGTATCAATTAAATTATTTTGTTTCCAGTTTTTTTCCATTGAACTAATTATTTTTAATATCTCTTTTGTTATTAAAGTTGGATCGATATTATATATAGAAGAGGTTTTTTTAAGAGGAGTTTTATTTCTATAAACTGTGTTAACTAATTTTCCATTAAGATTGTAATATTTGGCATAGGTATTTAAATAGGTTTTTCCATTTGTTTGCAAAATAGGTTCAGCTATTACAAGTAATAAAGAATTAGTTTTTTCATTTTCAATCAATTTGTTAATAAGATTTTTGTTAGAATTTAATAGAAGATTAGTGCTTAAAATTCTATTTAACTGAAAGTTACCTTGGGCAAGTTTTAGTTTGACTAATCCGTCAACTAATTTTAAATTTTTTTTCCACTTTTTATACCATTCATCTTTTTCGTCCCACATTACAAATCCTCTAGGCCCTTTAAATATTGGGAGGATAGAAATAGGTTCTCTGTAAGTTTCAGAATATTTTAGCTTATTTTTACGAAAAAAATTAATAACTAAGTTTCTATTAAAACAAATGTCAAAATTGGCTAAATATCTCTTATCACTATTAGCTTCATTATTAATTTTTAAATAATCAACTAAAGTAGAAATATCATTTTTTTTAAATTTTACATTATTATTGTCTAAAATCAGTCTATTAATCAGCCTTCCTATACCTAATAATTTTGCTTTATTTTCGGCTTGAAACCTAGCTTCATTAATTGATGCTTTTGTTAAATCAACGTTTATATTTCTTACATAAAACGATGAATTCTGACAATCTTCATTTGTTGAGGCAAAAGGTGTGGAAACAAAAAAAAATGATTTTAATATTAAAGTAAGAATTGTTTTTAAGTAAATAGGCGGCATTGAACAAGTACCTGACTTTTTTGATTGATATGTAAGTATAACATCGATATATCAATATATGAATTTAAGAATAATTTTTCATTAAGTATTAGTTGTAATGACTTCTTATATCAAAATAACATTAAAATGGTAAAAAAACCAAATAACATGACCAATAAATCAATAACTTACTTGGACTCAGGTGTGAATATCGATGAAGGAAATAATCTTATTTCTGAAATTTCTCATATCACAAAAGGTACTGCAATAAATGGTGCTACAGGTAAATTAGGAGGATTTGGTGGATTATTTGATTTAAAAAAAACTGGATTTCAAGATCCCATTCTTGTTTCCAGTACAGATGGAGTTGGAACTAAATTAAAATTAGCTATTAAGACTAAGTCATATTTTAATATTGGGATTGATTTAGTGGCCATGTGTGCAAATGATGTATTAGCACAAGGCGCCGTACCACTTTTTTTCATGGATTACTATGCTACAGGTAAATTAAATAAAAATATAGCTATAGAAGTTATTAAGGGAATAGCAGAAGGCTGCAAACAATCTAAATGCGCTCTTATTGGAGGTGAGACTGCTGAAATGCCTGGGCATTATGAAAGTAACAATTTTGACTTAGCTGGCTTTTGTGTCGGTGCTGTAGAAAGAAATAACCTTTTTAAAAAAAGCTCAGTTGAGAGTGGTGATTATGTTATTGGCTTGTCAAGTAGTGGGATACATTCTAATGGATATTCACTAGTAAGAAAAATACTAGAGGCTTATTCAATTAATATATTTCAAGAAGCTGAATTTGATAAAACAAAAATACTTGCTGATATATTGATGGAGCCTACAATGTTATATACTAAGGCATTTTTAGCGGGAAATAAAAACCATGAAATAAAGTCTATAAGTCATATAACTGGTGGAGGTTTGATAGAAAATCCTCCAAGAGCATTTAACTCCAATCTATCAATAAAGTTTGATATGAAGAATTATAAACTTCCACCTTTATTTAAATGGCTCCAAAGCAAAGCTAATATCTCTTTTTTTGAGTTAGCAAAAACTTTCAACTGCGGAATTGGACTTTTAATTTTTGTAAATAAAAAAGACAAAGAGACAGTCATGACAAACTTAAACGAAGCTGGTTATAATTCATTTATAATTGGTAGAATGATAGAAAACATATCGAATAGAAGTGTTTTATTTGATGGATGGGAACTTTAATTTTTGTTAAAATGCATTTAAAACATTAATATTTTTAGCAATTTTATATTATATAATCAACCAGGTTGCTTTATGACTAATATTTATAAACTTAAGGAGTGAATTGTGAGTAATAAAATTGACAAACAAACAGAAGAACATAAATTATTTTACGAAAATTTTTTAAAATATACTACTTATAGCACAGTAATTGTGATTACGATTGTTGCATTAATGGCAATATTTTTAGTTTAAAAATTAATAAATTAACTCAATCTCTGCAAAAAAAAATGATATTTCAGATTTTGCGTTTTCAAGACTATCAGAGCCATGAACAGAATTTGCTTCTATGCTCTCTGCAAACTCTTTTCTGATTGTACCTTTTTCTGCGTCTTTTGGGTTAGTTGCTCCCATAACTTCTCTATTCACCTTTACAGCATTTTCACCTCTAAGTACCTGAGTGATAACAGGTCCAGAAATCATAAAATCAACTAAATCATTAAAAAATGGCCTATCTTTGTGAATTTCGTAAAATTTTTGAGCCATATCTTTCGTCAGTTGTAATCGTTTTTGTGCAATTATATTTAGACCAGCTTGTTCAAATTTAGCATTTATAGAACCAGTTAGATTTCGTCTTGTAGCATCTGGTTTAATTATTGATAAGGTATTCTCAATTGTCATATTATTCTCCAAAAAGGAATTTAGTATATGTATTGAAGATAAAAATCAATGTATTTTGAAAAAAAATTTTTAAAGTTTTACATCAAATTTAATAATAAGTTTTAACTAGCTGGTATAACATTTTAACTCCCCATCCCACACCACCAGAGGGAACTGAAGGTGAAGATTTATTTTTCCATGTTACACCTGCAATATCTAAATGAGCCCATGGGGTTTTCTTCACATGTCTTTTTAAAAAACAAGCTGCTGTAATAGATCCTGCACCAGCACCTCCAATATTTTTCATATCTGCAATCTCAGTTTTTATTAATTGATCATAATCATCATCCATAGGCATTTCCCAAACTTTTTCTCCAGTTATCTCACCAGCATCAAAAATAGCTTTAGAAACATCTTTATTATTTGAAAACAACCCTGCCCTTGTATTACCTAAAGCAACTATCATAGCTCCAGTTAATGTAGCTAGATCTATCATAAACTCTGGTTTATATTTTTTTTCAGTCCAAGAAAGTATATCGGCTAATACTAGTCTTCCTTCTGCATCTGTGTTCAAAACTTCAATTGTTTGTCCTGATAGTGACTTAATAACATCTCCAGGCCTTTGTGCATCACCATCAGGCATGTTTTCAACAAGTCCTATTACACCAATTAGATTTTGTTTGATTTTAGATAATGCAGCAGCTTCAATTAATCCTGTTACTGTTGCTGCTCCACCCATATCCCATTTCATGTCCTCCATTGACTTTGATGGTTTTAAAGATAGTCCACCTGAGTCAAAACACACACCTTTTCCAACAAAAGCCATAGGAGAGATTACTTTTTTTGCACCTGACCATTCCATAACAACAACTTTACTATCTTTTCTTGAACCTCGCCCAACTGCTAATAAAGCTTCCATACCGAGTTTTTCTAATTGTTTTTCATTATATATAGTAACCTTAACACCAATTTTTTTGAGTTTTTTACATTCATCAGCAAAGCTTGATGGGTAAAGTATGTTTGGTGGTTGCCAGACAAGATCTCTAGCAGTAAAAACGCCGCTTGCAATATTTCTAATCTCTTGAATATTTTGAGAATGTTTTTTTGGTTCATCACAAATAAATGTAACATTTTTTATATCAATAATGTCTTTTGAAACATTTTTTTTATAGTTAGCAAATTTGTATGAACCTAATAGAATGCCTAAGGCAATTTGTTTATTTATGTGCAGACTATTTTCAAAAATTCTAATTTCAGAACATCCTATAGACTTAGTCTTATGAAATATGCTTCCACCAAGGTCTTCTAAATATTTATGGTTTAAGTCGGTGTCATGATCTTTTCTCTTAATTAAAAGAAACATGCCCTTTTCACACCTAACCATAAAAATGTTTGCTGAGTTATTTTCAATCATTGTTTTTAAAAAAGTAGTTAGACTTTTATCTTGAGAAAAATCTTTCGATAATAAAAGAT
>CACALC010000022.1:0-21944 GCA_902533225.1 uncultured SAR116 cluster alpha proteobacterium
ACATGGTTTTATCAAGTAAAAAATGAAAAATATAAAAATATATATATTTTCTCTTATTTTATTAATATCTTATTCTCTTAATGTTTTAGCAAAACAGGTCAACCATAATAATAGCTCCGATTTGTCTGTAGAGGCTGATATATCTCTTGAATGGTTCGAAAAAGAAAAATATTATCTGGCAAAAGGTAACGTTATTTTGAAAAAAGATGGCCTTACTTTGAAAGCCAATATTGTTAGAGCTAACTATGATATCAAAAATGGGGAGAATGTACTTAAAAATTTAATAGCAAAAGAAAATGTTATTGTTACTAAAGACAATACTAGGGCAACTGGTCAATTCATGACATATGATGTTGAAAAAAAAATTGCAATCATATCTGGTTCTTTTCAAACCTTTTCTTCTCCAACTGGATATGTTGAATCAAAAAAAATTATAATGTTTGATGATTTAAAAAATAAAGCAGAAGCAAATGGTAATGTTAAAATCATTTTATCAAACGAAAGTGTAATTTATGCTGATAATGTTAAAGCCGATTTTACTTCAAAAGATAAATCATTACAAAAAGCTATTGTAAAAGGAAATGTCATTATAGAAAATAAAGAAAAAGGAAGAAAATCAAAAGCCGATATGGGTATCTATAATTCATCAGATGAGATTATAAGACTTTCAGGAAATGTAGCAATAATTAACCAGAATTCTAAAATTAGTGGATCAAAAGGAATAACTAATCTTAAAACTGGTATAAGTAATATTATTGGCGACTCCAAAAAGAAAAAAAGAGTTAAAGGTGTTTTCTCTTCCGTAAAAAAATCGAATAAATGAGGTAAAATTGAGTAATTTAGAAGAAGAACTAAAAAGGCTAAAATCACCTTCTTTTCAAAAAATTGAAGATTATAGTAATTTCAAACAATCAAAAAACAATAATGAAGCAAACAACATTAAAAAAGGTTTAGTTATAAGATCTATTTCTAAAACTTATGATAAAAGGAAGGTTGTCAATAAAGTTTCTCTAAATTTACAAAAAGGGGAAGCAATTGGACTTCTTGGACCTAATGGAGCCGGTAAAACTACATGTTTTTACATGATAGCTGGTCTTGTTAACCCTGATGAAGGAGATATAATACTTGACCAGTCAAGAATTAATCACTTGCCAATGCATATACGTGCCAAAAATGGTATAGGATATTTGCCACAAGAATCATCTATCTTTAGAGGTTTAACAGTTGAACAAAACATTTTATCAGTTTTGGAAATTCAGAAATATACTAAAAATGAAAAATTTCAAATTTTAGAAGAATTAATGTCTGAATTTAATATTGGCAAGATAAGAAATTCATATGGAGCAACGTTATCTGGAGGTGAAAGAAGACGTACAGAAATTGCTAGGGCTTTGGCTACAAACCCTAGTTATATACTGCTTGATGAACCCCTTGCTGGAATTGATCCAATAGCTATTGATGATGTGAAAAATTTAATTCATAAATTAAAATCTAAAAATATTGGTGTGCTTATAACAGATCATAATGTCCGTGAAACACTTGGAATTATTGACAAAGCATATATACTTTTTGAAGGATCTGTTATAATGTCTGGAAATCCAGACCAAATTAAATCTGATAAAAGAGTTCGAGATGTTTATCTTGGAAATAATTTTTAAATAAAAATAATTGTAATATAAACTTGACTGATATCTCAGTTAATACTAATTAACATCCCCTAAATATTCAACTCACTTATTAAGGTACAAAATGAATATTAAAGATATGTTGTCTAATAAATCTTTTTTGGTTAATTTTGAAGCGAGTAGCAAAAAAAACGTACTTGATGAGCTATCTAAATTGGCTGAAAAAGATATTAAAATTGATTCACGAAACCTACTTGAAGCACTAACCAAACGTGAAAAATTAGGATCTACCGCCGTTGGTAATGGAATAGCTATTCCTCATGTTAATTGTCCAGATATAGATAAGCCAAAAGTATTTGTGGCGTTGCTATCAAATAGTTTAGATTTTAATGCTAATGACGACCAACCAGTTGATATAATATTTTTACTATTAGCACCTGACAATAGTGGATCAGAACATTTGCAAGCTTTAGCATTAGTTTCACGATTACTCAGAAACAAAGAGCTAACAACTAAATTAAGAGGTTGCAAAAACACTGAAAGTGCTTTTGCCGTAATTTCTCAATCAGTCCGCGAGAAAGCTGCTTAATTACTTATTAACTTGATTTAATATTGGTTTTTCATCAATAAAATTTAAGATTGAACTTATAGCTTCAGTAGCAATATCATTAAAACATTCATCAGTCCAACAAAGTGCATGTGGAGTAATTATAACATTATCATAATTAAGTAATTTACTATTTGTATCAAGTGGCTCTATGTTGGTTACGTCTAAACCAGCCCCCGCAATTTTTTTATCTTCTAATGCTTTCTCTAAGTCAATTTCGTTAATGACAGGTCCTCTTGATAAATTACAAATATATCCACTCGTTTTCATATTTGAGAAAAATTCTGAATCAATCATAGATGCAGTAGAACTGTCAAGATTGCAAAGTATCACTATGAAATCAGATTTTGATGCTAACTCGAAAAGCTCAGTTTTGACTGCACCTTTTTGAGAAATTTCTTCTTCTGACAAAAATGGATCAAAAGCTAGTATATTTTTAAAAAAAGGTTTAGACAATTTGATCGTTTCAGTACCAATACTCCCTACGCCAACAACACCCAAAGTTTTCCTACTAAGTCCAACCCCCATAAAATTCGTTCTCTGATTCCAATTTCCAGACCTTACAAGTTTATCTTTTTTAATTAATTTACCCGCTAAACCAAATATCATCGTTAATGTCGCAACTGCAACAGGTCTTCTCACTGCATTTGGTGTGTTTGTGACAATAATATTTTTTCTTTTCATAGCCTCAATATCAACAGAATCAAATCCAACACCAAATCTAGATATAATTTTTAATTTGCAATCATTGTTAGATACAGAATGAGCATTTGCTTTAGGTAAATTAAGAAGTATCGCATCATACTCCGACGTCATTTCAGGAGTTATTTCAGATATTGTCTTATCCATCCAAGATATTTCTATATCTTTTCTATTTTTTAAAAGTTCTAATGGATCATTGCCAAAACATGGTTCATTCTCACTATTTAATAAATCTCCAGAAATACCAACTTTAAACATCATAAATTCTCCATAAATTTTAATTAAGAATTATTGCAGTATTTGAGAAATTGATCTTGATAAAATGCTCATTTCTGTACCTACAGCTATCATATTGAAACCAAGGTCGGAATACATTTTAAGCTCATCTTGATTATTTACCATTATTCCAAGACTTTTTTTATTTATTTTGGCAGCAACCACAACTCTTTTTATAGAATTAAAGTAAATATCTGAGTTAAATTGGCTAGGAATTCCCAAAAAATTTGTTAAGTCAAAATGACCAACCCATAAACAGTCCACACCATCAATGGCCGCTATTTCTTCAACATTTTCCAGGGCTTGTTTAGATTCTATTTGGATAATATTTATTAAGTTAGCATTTGCCTTATCTATATAAGATAAAGGACTTTCATTTTTATAATTATCATGAGCAAAACCAAAACCTGCACCCCTAATTCCATTTGGAGGATATTTAGACGATTGAACAATTTTTAATGCTTCCTCTTGTGTATTTACCATTGGGGCCATAATGCCCGCAGCTCCTAAATCTAAGGCTCTTGCTACATAATTGTAATTAACTTCAGGTATTCGTATTAAAGGTGATATTCCGTTAGCATTGCTTATAATTGCAAGAGTTTTAAATTGCTCTAGGGAAAGACCACCATGTTCCATGTCAAAAATTATAAATTGGCAACCCGCATTTTTTAAAATAATAGGTATACCTGGGCTAAAAAATTCAAAAATCATTGCGCCTCGGATATTATTCAAGTCAGTGATTTGTTTTTTTAAGCTCATGAAAATCTCCTTAAAATATTAGGTAAGCTAATAACCTAAATTGCGATTTACTGTATTAGGCGGTATTTCTCCCTTATCAATACATTTTATTGCATTTGCTATCTGTTTAGCAGCTGTCTCAGGATTTGTTTCAGCGGCTACATGTGGCCATATTCTAATATTTTTTTGCTCCCATAATTTATGATCTTTTGGTAATGGTTCATTCCTGTAAACATCTAAAATGGCATTTGAGATGTGTCCTGATTTACAATTTTCGATTAAATCATCTTCAACAACGTGCTCACCTCTGCCTGCATTTATAAAACAAGATCCGCGTCTCATTTTAGCAAAGGTTGATTTGTTAAAAATATTAGTTGTTGACGGCGTAAGTGGTAAAAGACAAACGTGGATATCACAATTCTTTATTAATTTTTCAATTGAATTTTTTCCGTAATTACAATTAACACCTTCAATTTCTTTTTTAGTTCTACTCCACCCTTCTACTTTAAATCCTAAATTATATAAATCTTTTGCTACTACACTGCCAATTGCTCCAACTCCATATATACCAATTTTTAAGAATAAAAAATTTAATTCTTTTCTGGATTTGTATAATTTTATTTTTTCTTGATTGTAATAACCATAAGTATCCCTGACAAAATTAAGGATAGAAAGAATAACCCAATGACTCATAGATTTTGCCATATAGGGATCAACTATTCTAACAATTGGGATTTTTTTCGGAATTAAGTCTTTTTTAAGAATATGATCTACACCTTGACCCAATGATATTAACCCCTTGAGGTTATTGATATCCTCCAATCTCTCTAGAGGAGCTTTCCATATGAGTGCCGATGTTGCTTTTTCTGCATCAGCAGATAATAATGGAACCAACTTTATCGATGACAAATGGACCCGTAATCTTTTTTCCCATTCATTTTGAAGCTTTATGGTAGCATTTTTACTAAAAAAACCAACAACTGGCATATTTAATTATCCTTTAGTTTAAGGATTATTTTTTTAAAACTTCAAAATATTTATGTTAAATAAATACCTTACTTATTAATTATTAATGGTGGAGCTAAGCGGGTTCGAACCGCTGACCTCTACACTGCCAGTGTAGCGCTCTCCCAACTGAGCTATAGCCCCTTACATTAAATCTTTATTTCTTTTCATCAATAATTTCTTCATTAACATCATCATCTTCATTAATATCATCTTCGTCAATAAAAGAAATATCTTCGTCTATATTTAATTCAACTCCTGCTTCAGTTTCAGTATCCTGATTTTTTGTATTTAAATCAAGTAAAGGATCGTCGTCTGATACAACTTCATCGTCCGTATCAGTTTCAATATCATCTATATTTGTCATATCTTCGGACATGTTTTGATTTTTTTCAGAAACTGCTTTTGTTGATAAATTTTTACCTTTTCTAGTCTTTAGATAAATATCTGGATCAAACTCGCTACCACATGAAGGACAAATAATAGGACATTTATTAAAATCATAGTATTTTGTATTACAAGCAAGACAAATTCTTTTTTTACCCCATTCTGGTTTTGCCATTATCAAACTCCCGCAAAATTATTTCCAATATGGGATTAGACTAAAAAATTTAATTCTGTCAAAAGATTTTTTAATAATTTTGTTAACATTTATTAAATTAGATATATATTGGCAATCTTAATGAGATATAGTGAGCATTAATGAATTCAATATCGTCAAGTAAATCTATAAATTTATCT
Source organism: uncultured SAR116 cluster alpha proteobacterium (assembly GCA_902533225.1). Classification (GTDB taxonomy): domain Bacteria; phylum Pseudomonadota; class Alphaproteobacteria; order Puniceispirillales; family Marisalimonadaceae; genus Marisalimonas. The sequence goes on from CACALC010000022.1 coordinate 5,695, forward strand.
GGAAATTTGAGTGTTCCTGGAGATAAATCTATTTCACATAGATCGTTGATCATTGGTTCTTTAGTCAGTGGCAGAATTGAAATAAATAATCTTTTAGAAAGTGAAGACGTTATTGCAACAGCTGAAGCTCTAAAAATTCTAGGAGTTAAAATAAATAAATTAAATGATAAATGGGAGGTATTTGGTAGTGGAATAGGTAATTTTTTTGGCTCTAACTATACGCTTAATATGGGTAATTCTGGAACTGGGGCTAGATTGCTAATGGGTTTAGTAGCAGGATCTGACGTTGAAGCTACATTTATAGGAGACGAGTCTTTATCAAAAAGACCAATGAAAAGAGTAACAATACCCTTAAAAAAAACAGGTGCAGTAATAAAGGGTCAAACTATTAATTTACCAATTAAAATACAAGGTAGTAAAATTCCTTTACCAATTAAATATCAAAGCCCTGTTTCATCTGCTCAAGTAAAATCCAGTATATTACTTGCAGGGTTATCCTCATTAGGAAAAACAACAATTATAGAACCAACTTTATCGAGGGATCATACGGAAAGAATGCTGAAATTTTTTGGTGCTAATATTTCAACACATCAATTAGATGATATGTCATGGGAAATAACTTTAGACGGTATCCCTGAACTAAAGCCATTAAATCTCAGTATTCCAGCAGACCCATCTAGTGCGGCATTTCCAATAGTTTCTACTATAATAACTCCTAATAGTAAAATTAAGGTTGTGAATGTGTGCATAAACGATCTTAGGACTGGTTTATATAAAACTCTGATTGAAATGGGTGCCAATATTCAGTTTTCTAATCATAGAGAAAAGAATGGTGAATTGATTGCTGATATTACTGCTAGTTCAAGTAGATTGAAAGGAATAACCGTTCCTAAATCAAGAGCTGCATCTATGATTGATGAATATCCTATATTATCAATAGCAGCAACCAGAGCAACAGGAAATACAGTAATGGAAGGAGTTGAAGAGCTTAGATATAAGGAAACTGACAGGATAAAAACAGTTTGTGAGGGTTTACAAAAAATAGGTGTGATTACTCATGAATCAAAAGATACTTTGATTATAGAGGGAAAAGGTCCCAAAGCAAAAATAATTGGCAATATAGAAATTGATTCCAACTTAGACCATAGAATTGCTATGTCTTTTTTATGTTTGGGATTGATTACAGAAAAGGGAATTATCGTAAGAAACACAGATACAATTAATTCTTCTTTTCCTTTTTTTATGCAAAAAATGAATAAGATAGGTGCTAACTTAAATTTTTTTAAATAACAGAAAAGATAGTTTTTAATGATAGAAATAGCAATTGATGGTACAGCAGCTTCTGGCAAAGGAACATTAGGCAAAAAACTGTCTGTTAAATATAGCTTTCCTTATTTAGATACAGGTATGTTGTATCGTAAAGTTGCTTACGATATTATAAAGAATAATAAAGTCAACAAGACAAAATTAGAACAAACCAGTTGTAATTTTGCAATGATTTTAAATTTTAAAGAATTGAAAAATACAAACTTAAGAACTGAAGATGTTGCCAGACTTGCATCAAAAATTGCTACTTTTCCTAATCTTAGAAAGATTTTAAATAACAAACAAAAAGAATTTAACAATTCAAGTAAAAAAAAATTTGGTGGTTGTATTTTAGATGGAAGAGATATTGGTACAACAATTCTCCCAAATGCAGATTTTAAGTTCTTTATTACTGCGTCATTAGAAATAAGAGCTAAAAGAAGATTGTTAGAAAAAAACATATCTTTCTTGCATGAAAATGATGAAAAGTGTATGTTGCAGGCTTTAATGAATAATATGAGGGAAAGGGATAGACTGGATAGTAACAGAAAAATATCACCTTTAGTTCCAGCTAAAGATGCTTATGTTATCGATACTACCTCAATTAATCCTCAAGAATTATTGTTAAAAGTTGCCGATATTATTGAAAGAGAAAAATGAGATGCTAAAAAAATGGAGGTTTTAGCAAATTAAATAAACAAACAACCTACTGAAAATTTATTTTATTATAATTATTAGATTGATTTCTTTTGTTTCCATAATTATAACCTCAGTAAATTGCTTATATGCTAACAAAGATAGGAGAAAATATTGTCCCAAGCTGATGTAACAGCCTCACCTGCGAATGAAAGCTTTGCAGATTTACTAGATCAAAGCTTTCAAGAAATGACAAGCATTGAAGGTTCAGTTGTTGCTGGCACAGTATTGTCAGTTGAAAAAGATATGATTTTGATTGATGTAGGACTGAAGTCTGAAGGAAGAGTTCCATTAAGAGAATTTGGAAATAATGAAGAAGATATTAAAATAAATGCTGGAGACGTGGTTGAAGTTTATATTGAAAGGTTAGAAGATATAAACGGACATGCCATATTAAGTAGGGAAAAAGCAAGGCGAGAAGAGTCCTGGGTTAACCTAGAAAAAGCTCTCGAAAAACAACAAAGGGTTAATGGAGTTATATTCGGTAGAGTAAAAGGTGGATTTACAGTTGATCTTGAAGGCGCAACTGCTTTCTTACCCGGAAGTCAAGTTGATATCAGGCCTATTAAAGATTTAGGTGTTTTGATGGGAACGCCTCAACCATTTCAGATTTTGAAAATGGATAGAAGAAGAGGTAATATTGTTGTATCACGAAGAGCTGTTTTAGAAGATAGTAGAGCAGAAGCAAGATCTGAATTAGTTGCTAATCTTGAAGAAGGCCAAGTTCTACAAGGTGTTATTAAAAATATTACTGATTATGGTGCTTTTGTTGATTTAGGCGGTGTAGATGGTCTATTGCATGTAACAGATATTTCATGGAAAAGAATTAACCATCCGTCAGAAGCTTTGCAGATTGGTCAATCTGTTCAAGTTAAAGTTATAAAATTTAATGATGAAACACAAAGAATTTCATTAGGAATAAAACAACTTACTGAGGATCCATGGGTACAGGTTTTTGAACGGTTCCCAGTTGGTTCAAAAATGACAGGCATTGTAACAAATATTACAGATTATGGTTCTTTTGTTGAACTAGAAGATGGCATAGAAGGTTTAGTTCATGTTTCTGAAATGAGTTGGACAAAAAAAAATGTCCACCCAGGCAAAATAGTATCAAGCTCCGAAAAAGTTGAAGTAATGGTTTTAGAAATAGATGTTCAAAAAAGAAGAATTTCTTTGGGAATAAAACAATGTGTAGACAACCCATGGGAAGAATATAAATCAAACAATAAAGTTGGTGAAACAATTGAGGGTGAGATAAGGAATATTACTGAATTTGGTTTATTTATAGGTCTATCTGAAGATATAGACGGTCTAGTTCATCTTTCAGATTTAAGTTGGGATGGAAATGGGGATGAATTAATAAAAACTTATTCCAAAGGTACTTTGATCAAGGCAAAAATATTAGATATTGATATAGATAAAGAGCGAATTTCTCTTGGAATTAAGCAATTAACTGAAGACGTAACTGCTACTGAAATAGGAAATATTAGAAAAGGTTCAACAGTTACTTGTACAATTTCAAATATTATTGATAACGGTCTTGAGGTAAACGTTGGAGATAATTTAAAAGGATTTATAAAGAAAAGTGACCTATCGCGTGAAAGAGCAGATCAAAAAACTGATAGATATGGTGTGGGTGATAAAATTGATGCTTCAGTTATTAATATTGACAAAAAAGGTAGAAAAATTGCACTTTCAATTAAAGCAAAAGAAATAGAAGAAGAAAAGAAAGCTATGGCTGAGTATGGATCGTCTGACAGCGGTGCAAGTTTAGGTGACATTTTGGGAGCTGCATTAGCTAAAAAAGACAAAAATTCTTCATAGCATAATTAAAGGGTCATAATATTGAATAAATCTGATTTAATAATAAAAATTGCTAATATTAATCCTGAATTGTATCAAAAAGATGCAAGCAAAATAATTAATGTATTTTTCAACACCCTTAGCTTAGCATTAAGTAAAAATGAAAGAGTTGAATTGCGAGGATTTGGAGTGTTTGACGTTAAGAAAAGAGAAGCTAGAATCGCTAGAAATCCTAAAAATGGAGCCGTTGTAGCTGTGCCATCAAAAAATATTCCTTTCTTTAGAATGGGTAAATCAATGAAAGATCGTATCAACAAATGATACTTAAAAGTTTGATTTTTCCTCTAGTTTATATTTTATGAAACATTCATTTGAGATTAAGATTTGTGGTATAAATGATCAAGTTTCTATGAATGCTGCTATAAATATTGGGGTAAACTACATTGGTTTAGTTTTTTATCACAAATCTCCAAGAAATTTATCAATAACGAGAGCTAAATTACTAACAAAAAATAGAACTAAAAGTTCTAAAATAGTTGCTTTAACTGTGAATCCTGACGATATTTTTTTACAAAAAATTATAGAATATATAAATCCAGATTATATTCAACTACATGGAGAAGAAACACCTATCAGATGTGAAAATATCAGAGATAAATTTAACATTCCTCTAATAAAAGGGATTGGTGTAAATAAGAATATAAATTTAAAAAAGTGCATTAAATCATATGCGGAAATTTGTGATATTTTAATATTAGACGCACCGTCAGAAGAATTACCCGGTGGTAATGGTAAGAAATTTGATTGGAAAATTTTAAAAAATTATAAATCAAAAAAAAAATGGATGCTTGCTGGTGGTTTAAATATAAATAATATAAGTGAAGCAATTGATATAACTAAGCCACCGGCGATTGATATTTCATCTGGACTTGAAACAATAAAAGGTGTTAAGGATCCTCAATTAATTAAAAACTTTGTTTTAAAATGTAGAAATTTATAATGGATTAATTATGTCAGAAATTAATTTAAATAGTTTAAAAAAAGGACCTGATTCAAATGGTAAATTTGGAATTCATGGTGGAAGATTTGTTGCAGAAACATTAATGCCACTTATTCTTGAAGTAGAAAATTCATATGAAAAGGCAATTAAAAATCAATCTTTTATTAATGAATTAGAAATGTATAGAAGAGATTACATAGGAAGACCTAGCCCTTTATATTTTGCAGAAAGATTATCTGAACATTTTGGTGGAGCTAAAATCTACCTAAAAAGAGACGAGCTTAATCATACTGGAGCGCATAAAATTAATAATGTAATAGGCCAAATTTTATTAGCTAAAAAAATGGGTAAAAATAAAATAATTGCTGAAACTGGTGCAGGTCAACATGGTGTAGCAACTGCAACGGCATGTGCCCTATTCGGATTTGAGTGTGAAGTTTTTATGGGTGCAATGGATATTGAAAGACAAAAACCTAATGTTCAAAGAATGCAATTATTAGGTGCTAAAATTACCCCAGTAACTTCAGGAACTGGTACTTTAAAAGATGCAATGAATGATGCGTTAAGATTTTGGGTGTCAAACGCTAATACACATTTTTATATTATTGGTACTGCTGCTGGACCTCATCCTTATCCAAAAATGGTCCGAGACTTCCAATCTGTAATAGGAGAAGAAGCAAAAAAACAAATTTTAGAAAAAGAAAATAGACTGCCTGATGTTTTAGTTGCGTGTATTGGGGGTGGATCTAATGCTTTGGGATTATTTCATCCTTTTCTTGATGATAAAGAGGTCGAAATTTTTGGTGTGGAAGCTGCCGGTAAAGGTCTGAAATCTGACTTTCACGCTGCTTCCCTCTCAGCTGGATCTCCTGGCATACTTCATGGCAACAGAACTTATTTACTTCAAGACAATAATGGACAAATAAATGACGCACACTCAATTTCTGCCGGGCTTGACTATCCTGGAATAGGTCCCGAGCATTCTTGGTTGTACGATATTGGTAGAATTAAATATTTATCAACAACTGATGAGGAAAGTTTGGCAGCTTTTAAGCTTTGTAGTAGATTAGAAGGAATTATACCTGCACTTGAACCAGCTCATGCTTTACATATTACTGGTGAACTTGCTACTAAAAGAAAAGGTCAGATTATAATTATGAATATGTGTGGTAGAGGAGATAAGGATTTGTCATCAGTATTACCATTAATAATGAAGAAATAAAATTGGTAAAAGCTGATGAACCGTATTAAAGAAACTTTTAGCAGACTAAAAAAAAATAATAAAAAAGCTGTTGGAATTTTTTTAACAGCTGGAGATCCTGATTTTAAAAGTTCTCTTAATCTAATAAAAAAATTACCCGAAAACGGTGTAGATTTTATTGAAATTGGAATGCCCTTTTCTGATCCAATGGCTGACGGACCTTCAATTCAACTATCAAGTCAAAGAGCCCTTAAATCAGGCACAAACTTAATAAAATGTTTTTCTCTAGTAGAAAACTTTAGAAAAAAAAATAATCATACACCAATTATCTTGATGGGATATTACAACCCCATATACAAATTTGGTAAAAAAAATTTTATAAATAAATGCCTTGATATTGGAGTTGATGGCCTAATTATTGTTGATTTACCGCCAGAAGAAGATGAAGAATTTTATATTGAAGCTGAAAGAAATAAACTGTGTGTAATCAGACTAGTTACACCTACGACCGATGAGAAAAGGCTGAATAAAATATTATTCAATGCAACTGGGTTTGTGTATTATGTCTCAATAACTGGAATTACTGGAACACAGGCCCCAAATGTAGCGAATGTATCAATAAATTTGAAAAAAATAACAACTGTTACTGATCTACCAGTAGTTATAGGATTTGGAATTAGATCACCTTCTCAAGCATCATCCATGGCTAATATTTCAGATGGTATAGTCGTAGGGTCTGCGGTGGTTGATTTAATAAAATCATCATTAGATAATGACGATAATCCAACGAAACAAACACTTAACTCATGTTTAGATTTTATAAGTAAAGTGTCAGAAAATGTTAAACATAATTAAGCCTTATTGTATATTTATGTAAAAAATAAGGAGTTTAGAATTGAATTGGATTAAAGAAACAGTATTACCTAAGTTCAAGGCTTTTGTTAAAATAAAAGAGCCTGAAGAAATCTTATGGATTAAATGTAAATCATGTTCTCAAATGATATTTCATAAAGAATTTCATGAAAGCAATAATGTTTGTAAATCCTGTGGTTTTCACGACCATCTGTCTGCAAGAGAAAGAATTAATTTTCTTTTAGACAAGGATAATATTGAAGATATCTTAATACCAAAATTAAAATTAGACCCTATTAATTTCAAAGATAAAAAAAAGTATATTGATCGTATAAAAGATGCTCAAAATAAAACAAAATTAGAAGACGCATTGTTGGTAAGTTTTGGTCTTGTAAATAAAATACCAGTAGTATTAGCATGTTTTGACTTTTCATTTATGGCTGGATCTATGGGAAGATATGTAGGAGATGGATTGATAGTAGCTGCTAAAGAAGCGATAAAAAGAAAATGCTCTTTAATAGTAGTGCCGTCTTCAGGTGGAGCAAGGATGCAGGAGGGTATATTTTCCTTGATGCAAATGCCAAGAACAACAATTGCAATAAACAAAGTTAAAAAGGAAAATTTACCCTATATTGTTCTACTTGCCAATCCTACAACTGGCGGAGTTACAGCAAGTTTTGCGATGCTTGGAGACGTCCATATAGCAGAACCAGGGGCAATAGTTGGATTTGCTGGAAGAAGAGTTATTGAAGAAACTGTTAAAGAAAATCTTCCAGAAAATTTTCAAACAGCAGAATATTTGAAATCTCATGGCATGATAGACATTGTTATTCCTAGATCTGAGCAAAAAGAAAAAATTTCACATTTATTAAAAACACTAACTTTCTATATTAATTAACAATAAAGATTAATATTTTTTAATAAAATGATCAAAAAAGACAAATTATCACACACATTAAATAGAATGTTTTCGCTTCACCCAAAGCTGATTGACTTCGATCTTTCCAGATTAAAATTATTAATGAAAAAATTTAACAACCCTCAAAATAGGTTACAAAATGTAATTCATATTGCAGGTACTAATGGAAAAGGTTCAACAGCGTCATTTCTCAAGGAAATATTGGAAAATCATAAATTATCAGTAAATTTATACACATCACCTCATTTAATTAATTTTAATGAACGTATAAGGATTAATAATAAATTAATTTCAGATGAAAGACTGATTGAAATTTTAGAAGAAGTAGAAGCAAAAAATGCTAATAACCCAATTACATTTTTTGAAATAACGACAGCGGCAGCTATTATTGCTTTTGAAAGACAACCAAGTGATGTGAATATATTTGAAACAGGCTTGGGTGGTAGATTAGATGCCACAAATATTATTGAAAATAAAAAACTTACTATAGTAACTAAAATAGGTTTTGATCATATTGAGTTTCTTGGAGAAAAAATTGAAGAGATAGCACGTGAAAAGGCTGGAATTTTTAGAGAAAATACCCCAGTTATTATTGCAAAGCAAAAGAATATAAAAGCACGTCAGACACTTTTAGCATGCGCAAAAAATTTAAAAACTGGGATAATTGATATTGAAAATATTTCTACAAATACAAAACTTGGATTATGTGGTGATCATCAATATGAGAATGCATCTACTGCTTATACTGCTGCAAAAAAAATATTACCGTTAATATCCTTGTCAAAGACAAATTTAGCATTAAAAAAAGCGAATTGGCCTGGAAGAATTCATCAAATAAGACAAGGAAAAATTATCAATTATAGAAATAACATAACAATCTTAGACGGTGCACATAATAATGATAGTGCATATGTGTTGAATCATTATTTAAATAAAAAATCTATAGGAAAATGGAATTTAATAATTGGCATGTTGAAAAATAGAGACGTTGAAAATTTTGTAAAAATATTCAAAAATCATATTAATAAAGTGTTTGCTATGGCTATTCCTGAAGTAGAGTCATCATATTCTCCAGATGAAATAATTGTAAAATTAAAAAAAATAGGGTTAGAAGTACTTCCTGCACAAAATTTGGAAAATGCCTTGCAACATGCTGAAAAAGATATACCTCTTTTAATTACTGGATCACTTTATTTAGCAGGAAATACTTTAAAATTTAATAAAACAAAGATTGATTAAATTGTCTCGTTAACCCAAGATTGAAGAGCTGATTTTGGTAACGCACCCATTTTTTCAGATATTTTTTGACCATCTTTGAAAATCATTAAAGCTGGAATACTTCTTATACCATAAGCTTGCGATGTTGAAGGATTCTCGTCAACATTTATTTTCACTATTTTCAGTTTGGTAGCCATTTCTTCAGATAATTCCTCAAGAGACGGACCAATGGCTTTACAGGGGCCACACCACTCTGCCCAAAAATCAACTAAAACTGGTTCTTTTGATTCTAAAACATCTTCTTTAAATTTTTGGTCATTAGTTTTATTGGTTGGCATTTTTTTTATCTCCTAACTTTCTTTGCTAATTATAATTTATTGATATTTCTTTTCTAGATCTTGAAGAAACATGTCTAATTCTTCTAAAAATATTAGTTTTTCGTCATCACCCTTGATCTCAAATTGTTCTCTAAAAGTATCTAATTCATGATATGATTTTGGTATTGTGTTCCATTTTTCATTATCAGTACTTAAAATTTGTTTTGCAATAATTTTATGAATAATATCATGATCAGATTTGGGAAGTACTAAAGGTGCTTCTTCATAGATTAATCTTTGAGCAAAGTATTTATATCTTTGATCTTTAAAATGGTTTGATATATAAAACCTTTCTTCCCAATCGGCATTATGAAAATCTATCATTTTTGATTTATCATTGTTATCTGGAAATCCACCAGAATATAAGCTATCTTCAGGTTGTAAATCAATCTGAGATTTATAAATTTCCTTTTCTTCATTTTCTTCAAATAATATTCTCTGTATTTTATTTTTAAAATCTGGGTTATTTTTGATCATCTCTGCTCTTTTGTGAAGAACTTCAATTCCTATAGATTTATAAAGAGGTATTTTTTCAATGTGGCTTGCATCCAATAATACAGGATTTTTATTATTTTTTATTTCTCTTATTAGTTTTGGTCTTTGTTTCATTCTAATTTTTAAATCTTTTATTGACATATCAAAATAATCAACAGGATCATGAAGCAAATCAAAACACTGAGGATAGTTAAAATGATTTTTGCATAAGTAAGTGACTACGTGAGTGTTGAATTTACCAAAAAAATATTCATCCATACAAACAATACTATTGTTAATTAGGAAGTTATCAACATCAATTTTAGTGCTGTTATTTAAAGCAGAATCCCAAATTATGTTTGCTTTTTTTTGTAAAATTTTTGTAATTTCCATAGTGGCTTCTACATCACCCATAGCGTCATGTGCATTATGAATAATCTTGTTCAACTCAGTCAAATTATCTAGTTTGAATATTTGATTCCCTTTTTCATTCATACCAACTTCTAAACATTCCGGATAATAATATTTAGATGATCTTGTTATTCCTAAAACATCTGCCCTTTTATTTCCATTAAATTGAGTTATATATGGTTCTAAAAGTAATTTAAAAAAAGTTTTTCTAAGAAACTCTTCATCAAAAGAAATAGTATTATATCCAATAAATATAGCTGGAGACCATTTTTTAAATTTATCCTGAAGCTTTTTTATTAAACCATAATGTGACAAATTAACATTGTTTAACATCTCTATTGATGTTTTATTAACTAACAAAGCACCAGGTTCGGGAACCAAACCTGTTCTTAAATTACATCTTTCTTCAAATCTTTCAAGCTCATTAAAATTCTTATCGACTAAGATTGCAGCAACTTGAATAATTTGATCCCAAGTAGAATTTCTTCCTGTAGTCTCCAAATCATAAAAAACAAAATTCATACTCATTTAGTCATATCCAACTTTAAGGAAAGCTCTTTTATCCTATTAAACCAATTTACAGATCCAAATAGTGAAACTTTTCTTAATTCTGAAAATTGCTTCTCATTGCGACCAATAAAAGAGATAGTAATATTTAAGGGGTCCAAATTTTTAATTTCTAAATTAAATCTTGGCCATTCTAGCAAAATAATTTTTTTTTTTAGATCTTCAAAGACACCGATTTCTTCAACTTCTTCAAAGTTATTAATTCTATAAAAATCACAATGCCATATTTCTATAACTTTATTCAAAGGATAAGTTTGAACGAGGTTAAATGTTGGACTTGGTATTTCTTTTATATTTGTAATACTATTTATAATAGACTTACAAAGAAAAGTCTTACCAACTCCCAAATCACCTTCAAAAGTAATTAGATCGTTTGCTTTTAATAATCTTGATATCAAACCACCAATATTTTTCATTTCATTTTCAGATTTAACAATAATTTCTGATAATGCCTTCATACTCAATATCTATAATTATCAGATTTGAAAGGACCTTGAACTGGAACACCAATATAATCAGCTTGCTCATTTGATAATTTAGATAAAGTCGCCCCTACTTTTTCCAAATGTAATGTGGCGACTTTTTCATCTAGATGTCTTGGTAACGTATAGACCTTATTTTCATAGTTTTTAGAATTTTGCCAAATTTCAATCTGTGCTAAAACTTGATTGGTAAATGAAGCACTCATTACAAAGCTAGGGTGCCCAGTTGCGCAACCCAAATTAACTAATCTTCCCTTTGCTAACACAATTAATCGTTTACCATCTTGAAACTCAACTTCATCCACTTGAGGTTTAACTTCTGTCCACTTCATATTTTGTAATGATTCAACCTGTATCTCAGAATCAAAATGACCTATATTACAAACTATAGCTCTATCTTTCATATCTCTCATGTGGTCAACCGTAATTACATCTTTATTACCAGTTGCGGTTACAAAAATATCTCCTCTTGGACAAGCTTCTTCCATTGAACACACCTCATAACCTTCCATTGCAGCTTGTAATGCGCAAATTGGGTCAATTTCTGTTACAATCACTCTTGCTCCACCCTGTCGAAGGGAAGCTGCTGAACCTTTACCTACATCACCAAATCCAGCTACTACAGCTACTTTACCTGATAACATTACATCAGTAGCCCTTCTAACACCGTCAACTAAAGATTCTCTACATCCGTATAAATTGTCAAACTTAGATTTTGTAACAGAGTCATTTACATTTATCGCCGGAAAAGGAAGATCACCCTTTTCAGCCATTTGATATAATCTTAAAACACCTGTGGTTGTTTCTTCTGTTACTCCGTTAATACTGTTTTTAACCTTAGTAAACCAACCTGGGGAAGATTTAAGTCTTGACATAATTTGAGCTTTAAGCGCCTCTTCTTCTTCATTAGCTGGTGACGGAAGTACCTTTTCTCCACTTTCAGCTTTAGCTCCCAAAATTATGTAAAGTGTGGCATCTCCACCATCATCTAGAATCATATTAGCAAAAGTATCTTCAGACCATGTAAATATTTTATCAACATACTCCCAATACTCTTTTAGAGTTTCTCCCTTTTTAGCAAAAACTGGAATATTTTGTTCAGCAATAGCAGAAGCAGCATGATCTTGTGTTGAAAATATATTACAACTAGCCCATCTCACAGTTGCTCCAAGACTTACCAAAGTTTCAATTAGTACGGCTGTTTGTATAGTCATATGTAAACAGCCAGCTATTCTAGTCCCTTTTAATGGTTGTTCTTTTCCATATAATTCTCTACAGGCAGTCAATCCTGGCATCTCTGTCTCAGCAATTGATATTTCTTTTTTTCCCCATTCGGCAAGGCTAATATCTGATATTGAATAATCTTTCATAATAATCCTTAAAAATTTTTTATACTTCTATAACACTCTAACAATCTTTTGAAAACTGTGAATTTATTACTTTTTAATTTTTATACTTTTATATTTCTAGAAAACTTACTTTAACACTACCTCCAACACATTCATTCTTTTGGTTAAATCTATTTAAAGCTTCAATAGTCCCTCCATGCGCTAGGACTATTTGTTTTGAAATTGATAAACCCAAACCAGAATGATTACCAAACTTTTCATCCTTAGGTCTGTCTGTATAAAATCTATCAAAAACTTTGTTTAGAGATCCATTTGAGAATCCTGGGCCACTATCTTCAACTTGAATAATAACATGTTCTAAACTTTTTTCTAAACGTATATTTATAATCTGTTTACCAGTTGAAAAAGAAACCGCATTTTGTATTAAATTATCAAAAACCTGCGCAATTTTATTTTCATTACCAAAAATAAAAATATCTTCGGAATACTTTAAAAAATTTATATTACAATTAACCGTAGATGATCTTACATCAACCAGAGTTTCAAGTAGATTCGAAATATTTATTTTTTTCATTTTTATTCTAGATAATTCTGAATCTAGTCTTGAAGCTGCAGAAATATCGTTAATTAGTCTATCAATTCTCTCAACATCATTTTGGATAACCTTGATTAATTTTTTCTGTTCACTTGCATTTCCTACTTTACTAATTGTTTCTGAAGCAGACCTCACTGATGTTATAGGATTTTTTAACTCATGTGCGACATCTGCAGCAAATTCTGCTATGTGATCAATTCTTTTTTGTAATTCATTAGTCATTTTAAAAAATGATCTCGCTAATTTACCTATTTCGTCCTTTCTAAATCTAAATTCACTTAAATTAAAAGTTTTCATCATTTTGTCTTCTGCTATTTTATCAGCCTCATTTGATAACTTTACTATAGGGTTGGTTATTGATCTTCCAAAATAAAGAGCAAGAGTAATGGTTGCTAATAGAATTACCCCAAATGCTTTAAAAAGCTCAGTTTCTAAGTCTACTAATTCTTTTTCTATTTTGTTGCCCGAAACTGATAGAAGAACAGCGCCCCTAATCATGCGAATATTTTTAATAGGAATTGCAACTGATAAAAATAAATTTCCACTTTTATCTTGCCTGAGCACTTTTGTGCTTTCACCTCTCAGAGCCATGATAACTTCAGGAAAATCTTCTAACGAAAATTCTCTATTATCAACATAAAGTGGAAGATTTAATGGTTTTGATATAATATTTGAAAATAAAAAGACAAAGTCAGTAAAATAAGTTTTTAAAGAAAAATCCTTATCTACAGATGGTAAAGGACTTACTTTAACAAATGGACTATATTTCATGCTTGCTTTTGTGTCGGCTATTAAATTCCCGTATAGATTGAAAAGTCTTGCTCTAATGTTAGATCCATAATCAACTTTAGGAATAAGACTTTGTAACGCAGGACTAGAGATTTGATTATTTTGAATTAGGCCATATTGGTTTTCTGCCAACGCAAGTGCTTTTGTAAGAGTAAGACCTTGTCTTTCTATAGCTACAAACTCAGATTTAATCAAAATTTCTTGATACTTGTTGAAGTAAATTATAATGATAGGATATAATAAAACTGGTAATAAAATTATAAATAATATTCTCATTTTAAGAGGAAAATATAATCTCTTTATAATTCTAAAAAACTTTCTCAATTTTTATACATCTCTATACCTATACCCAACACCGTACAGAGTTTCAATACAATCAAAATCTTTATCAAAAACTCTAAATTTTCTTCTCATTCTTTTTATATGACTATCAATAGTTCTGTCATCAACATATATAGTTTCACCATATGCTGTGTCTATAAGTTGATCTCTATTTTTTACTAATCCTGGTCTAAGTGCCAACGTATAAAGTATTAAAAATTCTGTAACAGTCAGCCTTATCTCTTGTCCTTTCCACTTACAAAGATGCCTGTCTGGATCAAGGGACAATTCATTTCTTTGGATCATTTTATCTGATGAATCTGAATTTTTAAATAAAGTCCTTCTAAGGACTGCTCTTATTCTTTCTATCAGTAGTTTTTGCGAAAATGGCTTAGTTATGTAGTCATCAGCACCCATTCTAAGACCAATTGCTTCGTCTATTTCATCATCTTTACTAGTTAAAAAAATAACTGGTACATCATTAGAAGCCCTAAGACGTTTTAAAAGTTCCATACCATCCATTTTTGGCATTTTAATGTCTAAAACAGCTATATCCGGAGAGTTTCTTTGTAATGCAACAAGCCCTTGTTCACTATCATTATAAGTTTCAACTGACCAACCCTCTGCCCTTAAGGCAAGGGAAACAGATGCTAAAATATTACTATCATCATCAACAAGTATTATCTTTTCACTCATTATTTCACCTGCATTTAAAAAAATAATTATTTATTTAAGATTATTTGATGAGAAAATTTAGGTTTATTCAAGGCTAAATTAAGTTAATTTATGTTAAATAATATAATCAATGAGCTTCAGCCCAATTATTTCCAACACCTACATCTACTTTTAAGTTAACTTTCAAAGGTACCATTGGTAAGTTAGCAGTTTCCATTATGGGTAATATAACATTTGTAAATTCTTCAATATTTTTTTCTCTAATTTCAAATACTAACTCATCATGGACTTGCATCAGCATAGAAATTTCTTTTTTATTTAGTAACTGTTTATGAATTTTAATCATCGCCAATTTAATAATGTCCGCTGCAGTACCTTGAATAGGAGCATTAATAGCTTGCCTTTCTGCAAACCCTCTCAGCTTTTGGTTTTTGGAATTACTATCATTAATATAAACACGTCTATTAAATAAAGTTTCTACATAGCCATCTCTATCTAAATTAGATTTAATTTGTTCCATATAATCTCTAATTTTTGGGAATCTGTAGAAGTATGAACTAATAAAATCCTTTGCTTCATTTGCAGAACATTTTAACTGCTTTGCAAGACCATATGCTGAAATACCATAGATAATTCCAAAATTAATTGCCTTTGCCTTTCTTCTAAACTCTGAAGTCATTTCTTTTGTTGGTATACCAAACACCTTAGAGGCAGTATCGGCGTGAATATCTAAATTATCATTAAACGCATCCAACATCTTATTTTCATCTGCAATATGAGCAATCAACCTTAATTCAATTTGAGAATAATCCATTGAAACTAATTTGAAGCCCTGCTTTGGCTCAAAAGCTGTTCTAATTAACCTTCCTTCTTCAGTTCTAATTGGTATATTTTGTAAATTTGGATTTGAAGAAGACAGCCTTCCAGTACTTGCTCCAACCATAGAATAGTTAGTGTGAACTCTATGAGTTTTTGAGTTTATTTGTTCAACTAATGCATCCGTGTAAGTGCTTTTAAGTTTAGAAAAATGTCTCCAACTCAAAATAACGTCTCCAATTGCATATCCCATGTCAGAAATTTTTTCTAATATTTCAACACTAGTTTGCCAGGAACCATTTTTTGAACGTTTGCCACCTTCAATTTTCATCTTATCAAATAAAATTTCTCCTAACTGTTTGGGAGAACCTATATTGAAATTAGTTTTACTCATTTTGAA
>CACALC010000023.1:0-20705 GCA_902533225.1 uncultured SAR116 cluster alpha proteobacterium
ATTCAAATTTTTAAATTAATAATTTTGGGGAGATCAATATGAAATTATTTTTAGGTGCAGCTGTTATCGCTGCGACTAGTCTAGTGGCTATCTCAGCACAAGCTGGTGAAAAGTTACGATATAAAATGCAAAGTACTTGGGGTAGCCAGGTTGCCATTAACGGTGAAGCTGCTGTCTATTTTTCTAACAAAGTGAAAGAGGTTTCAGGTGGTGATGTAAGAGTAAGATTTCATGAGCCAAATGCACTTGTGCCTTCATTAGAAGTTTGGGATGCTGTCAAGAACGGATCAGTTGATGCAGGTTTTACTTCTCCTGGTTATCATGCTGGAAAAATTCCAGCTGTTTCATATTTTGCAGCTGTTCCTTTTGGACCAGGTGGAAGTGAATATATGGGATGGATGGAATATGGTGGTGGAAACCAGCTTAAAGAAAAAATTTATGGTGAATACGGTCTTATGCCCCTAAATTGTGGTATGCACGCCCCAGAGACTTCAGGTTGGTTTAGAAAGAAAATCAACAAAGTTGAAGAAATGAAAGGTATGAAAATGCGTTTCTTCGGGCTAGGCGCAATGGTAATGACTAAGCTTGGTGTATCAACGCAGCTTCTAGCAGGTGGAGATATTTATCCAGCACTAGAAAAAGGTGTTATTGATGCAACAGAATTTTCTATGCCTACACACGACTTAAGTTATGGTTTTTATCAGTTAGCTAAATATAACTATTTCCCAGGCTGGCATCAGCAAACATCTATTATTGAGTTGCTTTTAAATAAAAAAGCTTGGAATGGTTTAACAAAAACACAACAGTCAGTCATTAAAACTTCTTGCGATGCTACAACAATTTGGACATTTGTCAGATCTGATGCAAAGCAGGTACCTGCGATGCGTGAGCTTGAGAAGAAAGGCGTAACATTTGTAACATGGCCTGATTCTGAAATTGCTAAGTTCAGAAAAGCTTGGGAAGAAGTTGTAAAAGAAAAGTCAGCAAGTGATCCTTTATTTAAAGAAATTACTGCTAGCTACGACGCTTTTAGAAAAGACTACAGCATTTGGTCATCTAAAGCTTATCTAAAAAGATAAAATTAATATTATTGACTACTTTAAGCACACCAGTTTAGGTGTGCTTTTTTTTTGTTAATAATTGTGTGACACACTCTTAATACTTCACAAGCAATTATTAACTAGCTAGTGTAATCACATGAACTATGCATTAAAAATGATGGCAGTTGTGTTGACACTTGGGGTGGTTCATGCATGAGGTAGGATTACACTTAGATGATATGAAATATAATATTGATATTGAAATAAAAATTTAATTATGTGTTAAATATGATTTACATACTCAGTAAGTGAAAAACTAAGCGAGGTGAAATTGAAATTAATAGGAAATTTAATAATTCTAGTATTAGTACTTTTTTGTATAAGTTCTATAGTTGGACACTTTTGTGGTTATACGATTACATTTCCACAGTTTTCAATAACAAAGGGATACGATATTCCAGAACATCGTTTGCATGCTATACGGTTATCAATAATGTGCACTTTTGTATATTTTAGTTTCCGTTATTTGTTTTTTGGTTCAGAACAACTGTATCCAATTCAATTTATGGGTATAATGGTAGGCATGTTAACGATAGTCGGCACATTGTCCTACCTATTCCGTGGAGTTGAACTGTCTGAGTACTTTCCATTAATTTTTTACCTGCCAGCATCTATATTCCTATATTATTTAGGGAAACCTGAAGTGAGAAAGTATTTTAAAAAGAAACAGATATAATAAATAATCTAATGACCTAATTCTAATACTTAACTAGGGAAGTGCAAACAAAACTGTGTCAGTTTAAGATGGTATGGAAGGTGATGCTGACAGTAATAATGACAATAAAATCACATCAAGAGAACTACACGAATACGTGGAACAGAACATAGTACAACAATCATCTGGCTCACACCCCTGAACTAGAAGGTGATAAAGACAAAGTGATAGTAAAGTTTAAGTAATAAATTATTAAGGTGTCATGACACAAATTTGACACACATAAATTTCATAAATTAAAATAGAATATTAACAAGAATTTATAAACTGTTAAAATCGTTAGTGAATATATATGTTTTAGAGTAACCAAAAAATGGTGCCGTCAACTGGATTTGAACCAGTGACCTCGTCATTACCAATGACGCGCTCTACCGCTGGAGCTATGACGGCACTTTCAAAATAACAACTTAATTATGTTTTCATTAATGACAAGTATTTTTATTATTATATAATATTATTATTATTTCTTATTTTAGATAATTAAAATAGATATGCGATATTACATATGATAAAAAAAAATATTAAAAATGATGAATTGTCTTCATCTTTAAAAAATAATTTAAAATTGAGAAAAAAACAAATTGTAGATAGAGATAAAAAAAAAATTATTGGTAAAAGAACAAAAAAAATTGGTGTTTCAGGGTTAGATTTAAATGTCAAATAGTAATAATTCTTAGTATGTTCAACTCTGGTCAAAATAATAATGACAGAATTTTTATAACTGGCGGCGAGAAACTCTATGGGAAAGTTAATATAAGTGGCGCTAAAAATGCAGCTTTACCATTAATGGCCTTATCACTAATTATTAATGAAGACTTTAAATTATTAAATGTTCCAGATCTTGCAGACACAAGATTGATGATAAAACTATTAAACGATTTAGGCATAAAATCAATATGGAAAAATGGAAATGTTAATTTTAATGGTATAGCCCAAAAAAATGAAGCTTCATATGAACTTGTGAGACAAATGAGAGCTTCAATTCTTATTTTAGGTCCTTTACTTGCTTCCCAGGGTTCTGCAAAAGTTCCACTTCCTGGTGGATGTGCTATTGGGAGTAGACCTATTGATTTACACGTTATGGTTATGGAAGCATTAGGCGCTAATATAAAATTTGACTCAGGTTTTATAGTTGGTTCTGTGCCTTCAGAAGGTTTAAGGGGTGGTAAAATAAACTTTCCAAAAATTTCAGTGGGAGCAACAGAAAGTGCCATTATGACTGCAGTCCTAGCAAAAGGACAAACAATAATTTCTAATGCAGCTCAAGAACCTGAAATTGTAGATATTGTAACTTGCCTTAATAAAGCAGGCGCAAATATTGAGGGTGAGGGAAGTAATACAATCATTATAAATGGAGTAGAGGAGTTGAAAAAGCTCCAACATGAGGTGGTAGCAGATAGGATAGAAGCGGGATCTTTTGCAATAGCAGCTAGTATAACAATGGGTGATATTGAAATAAAAAATATAATACCAAAATATTTAGAAAGGTTTTTAAAAGCTTTAGAAAACACTGGCAGTAAAGTTGAAATTTATAAAAATTCAATAAATATTTGTGCTTCTAAAAGACCATTACCTTATAATATTTTTACAGAAGAACACCCGGGTTTTCCTACTGATCTTCAAGCACAATACATGACACTTATGTCAATAGCAGACGGCGTGTGTGAAATAAGGGAAAACATATTTGAGAATAGATTTATGCATGTACCTGAACTAATTAGAATGGGAGCGAGAATATCCGTTAAAAATCAAACAGCAACTATTACAGGTGTTAATTACTTAAAAGCATCTAAGGTAATGGCCTCAGATTTAAGGGCTTCTATGTGTTTGATTTTAGCTGGTCTATCAGCGTTGGGCACAAGTGAAGTAGATGGTATATATCATTTAGACAGAGGGTACGAAAATTTAGTAGGCAAATTGTCTGATCTTGGTGCAAACATTCGAAGATCAAGATAAATTGTAAAAATATAGGTATGTTTTGACTATTGATAAAAAAATTAAATTACTAGCTTCTACAGAATATGATTTGGATATAATTTCACATTTGTGTCAGGATGCCATATTATCAAAAGAAGAATTTTTTTTTGACAAAGAAAAAAAATTATTTGTTGCAACTCTATCTAGGTATTGTTGGGAAAAAGAAGGCGCTAAATTTAACCAGGATAATACAGTTTATTATAGAGTAGTTTGTGGATTACAGATAAAAAATGTTATTGCTATCAATTACAAAAACTATAACAACAAATGGTCGTTTCTTAATCTTTTGGCTATAACACATAAAGAAAATAAGATTTTCTTACATTTTTCTAAATCTGTGGAAATTATATTAAAATGTAAAAAAATAAGTATATTAATTGAAGATATAGATATCCCATGGCCAACAAAGCTAAAACCTAATCATAATGTCAAATAGGTAATAGATATGAAACAAAATGGTAAATTTACTATAGCTTTACCAAAAGGAAGAATCTTAGATGCAGTTTTACCTATTTTGTCAAAAATTGGGATAGAACCAGAAGATACCTTTTTTGATAATAAAGATCGTAAATTAAGATTTAACACTAATATTAGCGATATTGATATTATTAGAGTAAGGTCGTTTGATGTAGTAACTTTTTTAGCTTACGGTGCTGCTCAAATGGCATTTGTGGGAAGTGATGTTCTAACTGAATTTAATCACACTGAAGTATATTCACCATTTGATCTAAATATTGGACAATGTAGAATGGTAGTTGCAGCTCAAAAAGAAACTGTTGAAAATGAAGATCCTAGAACTTGGAGTCATGTAAGAGTTGCTACTAAATATCCAAATATTACACAGAATTATTTTGAAGCACGAGGTGTTCATGCAGAATGTATAAAATTGAATGGTGCAATGGAATTAGCTCCATCAATGGGTTTATGTAAAAGAATAGTCGATTTGGTTGAAACCGGATCAACTTTAACAGCCAATGGTTTAGTTGAAGTTGAAGAAATTTGTGAGGTGTCCACAAGATTAGCGGTAAATAGAAGTTATTTAAAAACTAATTCACAAATAATACAGCCATGGATTAATAAAGTTGGAGAGTTAATACATGGCTGAAACTGATACTAAAATTATAAATATCAAAGATAGAAACTTTAAATATAAATTAAACGGGCTCATGAGAGTTGATCAGAAAAATCAGTCAAATCTCTATAATATTGTTTTTAATATAATACAGAAAATTCAAAAATTAGGTGACAGTGCGTTAATTGAGTTTGTTAACAAATTTGATAGTAAGAAGATAAATAAAATCGAAGAGTTATTCATACCAAAAGATGTATTAAAAAAAGCTTATTACAGTTTAAAGAAAGAAGAAAAGCAAGCACTAAATATTGCCGCTAAAAGAATTAAGAAATTTCATACACACCAAATACCAATAGATCTTAAATACAAGGATAATATGGAAGTTAAGTTGGGACTTAAACATTCTCCAATAGTTTCAGCTGGCTTTTATGTTCCTGGTGGGAAAGCCATTTATCCATCTTCAGTATTGATGAATGCAATTCCAGCACTTGTGGCTGGAGTCGAAAGAAGAGTTGTAGTAAGTCCAGTTTCAGATTTACATAAATCATCAATTGTCTTAGCTGCTGCTCATGTGGCTGATGTAACTGAATTTATATGTATGGGTGGCGCTCATGCTATAGCAGCGCTTGCATATGGAACAGAAACAGTTACTAACGTTAATAAAATTGTTGGACCTGGTAATGCTTACGTTGCAGAAGCTAAAAGACAAGTGTTTGGCAAAGTAGGTATCGATTCAATTGCAGGGCCCTCTGAAGTTTTGATAGTTTGTGACAAGTCTGCTAATCCAAATCATGTTGCTATTGACCTATTATCTCAAGCTGAACATGACGAATTAGCCCAGGCTATTCTTATAACTGATAATGAAGAACTTGCGCTAGAGGTGGAGTCTTCTATTAAAAAATTTCTTATAAAACTTCCAAGAACAAAAATTGCAAGCTCGTCATGGAATAATTTTGGTGCAATTATTCTAGTAGAAGATATGAACGAAGCGATTAAATTAGTTAACTTAATTGCTCCAGAACATTTACAATTAATTTTTAAAAATGCAGAAAGTTTAGTTAATAAAGTTAAAAATGCTGGAGCTATTTTTATAGGTCCCTTTACTCCTGAAGCTGTAGGAGATTATATTGCAGGTCCTAATCATGTTCTTCCAACGAGTGGAACTGCAAAGTTTTCAAGTGGTTTGGGAGTGTTAGATTTCTATAAAAGAACAACAATTGTAAACTTTAATAAGAAAAATCTTAATGAGTTAGGTGAACATATAGTTACTTTAGCTAAAGCAGAAGGCCTTGATGCTCATGCTATGTCTGTATCATTAAGAATAAATAAATGATTTATTTTCATAAAAATCTTGACTAATCAATTATAATAGTGAGATTAAGCTTAAAAATACTAAAAGAGGTTAAATGGCTAAAGAAGGTGTAATTGAATTTTCTGGTATTGTTGAAGAACTTTTACCTAATGCAATGTTTAGGGTGAAACTTGACAATGAACACGAAGTTCTTGCTCATACAAGCGGTAAAATGAGAAAAAATCGCATTAGGGTTTTGCTAGGTGATAGAGTTAACGTAGAAATGACTCCTTATGATTTGACAAAAGGAAGAATTACTTTTCGCTTTAAATAATTTTTATTCGTTAAAGTTTGTTTTATGAACAAAATTAAATCAAACAAACAATTTATACTTGCTTCAGGTTCTAAAAGACGACTTGAACTATTGAATCAAATAAGCATAAAACCTGATTTGGTATTAACTCCAGACATTAACGAAACTAATCATTCTAAAGAGTTACCTCTAAATTATGTAAAAAGAATGTCTGTTGAAAAAAATAAAGTTTTTCAGACTAAATATTCCCAATCTATAATTCTTTCTGCGGACACCGTAGTCTCGTTAGGAAGGAGAATATTGCCTAAAACCATAGACTTAGAAATGGCTAAAGAATGTCTACAATTGATTTCAGGAAGAAGACATAAAGTTTTAACTAGTTTTGCTTTATACTCACCAGATTTTCCTTTTAAAGTAAAAACAATAAAGTCTACTATAAAGTTTAAAAGACTTCATCCTGAAGAAATAGATTATTATCTTAAATCCAAGGAATGGGAAGGAAAAGCTGGAGGTTATGCCATACAAGGAATAGCAGCATCTTATATAAATTTTTTGTCAGGGTCTTACAGCAATGTTGTTGGCTTACCTTTGGCCGAACTATACAGATCTCTTTTATCTATTGGATATAATTTTAATAATGATTGATAAAATTAATGATCATTTTATTTTAGTAGACAAATGTGCAGACCAAACAAGAATTATAGAAATTTCAAGTCATGAAATCATTAAAATGATTTTTTGGTTTGATAAGTATCCACCATTAATTGGGGGCGTTCATAGTGCTATAATTATTAAAAAATTAAATGGTGGCGTGGTACGGGCAAAAATAGAAGATAACACTATCTTATCAGTAAGAGGTATCTCAAAATCTTTAAATGTAAATAGTAAAATCAGAGTTATCATTACAAGCGAAAAATTTGAAGACAAGCCGATACAGGCTAGAATATTACCAGCTCACTCAAAAAACTATGAAAACTTAGATGATACACAAAGAATAATTGATCTTTTCTTTACAAAAAATATCCCTGTTATTAAGGATATGCATGCTATTTATTGGAATACTTTAGACTTGGATAGTCAGTTTATCGCTGCTTTACAACCAAAAATAGAGTTGAGTGGCGGTGGACTTATTTGGATTGAAAAAACTAGAGCAGCCACACTTATCGATATAGATACACATAAATTATTACTTAAATCTGAGGAAGAAATACTAGAATTTTGTATTAGAGCATTTGTTAGATGTGCAAAAGAAATTAAACTTAGAAATATTGGAGGAATGATTATAATAGATTTCCCAAGAATGTCTTATAATAGGAAAAAACATCTTCATCAAAATATTACAGAAATAGGAAATCAATATTTTTTCGATGCTAATTTTTTTGGCTTTTCAAGGTTGGTTTTATATGAAATGTATATTCCTAGAAATTTTGGTTCATTGGAAAGTTTTTATGTTGATAGAAATTCATATAACTTTCAAAACCATATAAGATCATTGTGGAGAAAATCTAAAGAACCAAAATCAAAAAATAATATTCAATTTTTATGTGGAACAGCTTTGTTCAAAAATTTAAAAAGGAGAAAGGTACCACCTTTTATAAATATTGTTGAAAGATTAGATTTTCCCGATGATCATGGTGAGTTGATGGAAATAAAAAGATGACAGTATCAAAATCTAATAAAGCAAAATGTCTTACATGTAATAAAGAGTTTGATATAACTTTAAAAACAAAGCCCTTCTGTTCTAAGCGTTGTAGTTACGTAGATTTAAATAATTGGCTAGGAGAAAAATATGCCATTGAAGCTAATGAGAACGATTACGATAAAGACATTTGATTTTTTGTGGTTGATAGCTAGACATAACCTAATGTACGCGTTATAGATAACTTATTAAAAGCCCGGGTAGCTCAGTAGGTAGAGCAGAGGACTGAAAATCCTCGTGTCGGTGGTTCGAATCCGCCCCCGGGCACCACGTCTTTTTTATATAAGACTTAACTAAACTATTGAACACACCCCATTAATTTATATTTACAGAATCCCAATCTATAGCTTATTTGTCAAAGTAATTGTGACAGAGGTGTGACAGAGAATAATCGTTGTTTTAATTTTTATTAAGTAAATTCAAAAACTTAAAAAGATAAAAAATTTAATAAATACACTTTACAACTTTAGATATATTCCGGCTTTCTTACTTAAGTAAATTGTTGAGAATGCATTTGTGTGGTTACATGGTCCGATCAAAATTAATATTTAAATTAAAGGTTAATTCAAGGTAAAGCTATTTAACAACCAAGAACCACGGACCAATGCCCATTTATGACCGTACTAAGGGTAGTGGAAAGTTGTGTTTTATTAGCTTTAATTGTTTACTTCTGTTTCTTATGTCTAAATAATATCAGAATTTTTAAATTCAGAGAAAGGATTGTCGTTGATATTAAAATGTTTTCTTAAAACAGATTCATATAAGGACCTGTAATCAATTTTATAATTAATATTATTATTCCACAAATTACTTAAATCATCATACTGACCTGTGATACCTCCTTCAATACTTCCACCTAAAATAAAATGGGGGGCTGCCATACCATGGTCGGTACCTCTGGATCCATTTTCGTTAGCTCTCCTTCCAAATTCAGAATAAGTCATAATAAGAGTATCCTTCCAAACTCCAATGTCCTTAAGAGCATTTATTGTAGATGAAAGAGAGGTATCTAAATCTCTTAATAAATTTCTATGAGTGTTTGATTGATTATTATGCGTATCAAAACTGCCTAGTGCTACTTTATAAACAGGAATATATAAATCAGAAGCGATTAAATTACATACATTGGTTAATTGTTTGCCTAATTGACCACCTCCAAACGAGTATTTATTTCTAACTTTACTAAATTTATTAGATAAGATTTTTAATAAACTTGAGTTTTCTTTTCTTTTTTTTATTATTTCATTTAATAATCCAAAGCTTTTTTTTGTATCTACTGGAACAACAGTGTCTCTAATCTCTATCTCTTCAGGCTCTAAACCTATAGCTGTTGGTCCCAAAAAACCATTTTGTCCACCTCTGAAAATAGAATTAGAGTTATCCAAAAACATACCTTTTGCATCTGTAGATAATTTGTTACTATATTTGTTTAAAGAATCTACAAGCCACCCATTTCTATATTGTTTTTTGCCGTCTCCACCTGTTTCCCATATATCAATTGATCTAAAATGTGATAAAATAGCGTGGGGATATCCTAAATTTTGAACTATCTTTAGGTTTCCATTTTCATATGTTTTGGCAATATTTTTCAAACTATAATGAAGTCCGTTATCTTCAGAAATTGTAAGTATTTTATTTTTTTTAATCCCTATATTTGGTCTTAATCGATAATAATATTTCTGATTTAATGGAATCACTGTATTAAGCCCATCATTAGCACCTTGTAGTTCAACTAAAATTAAAATTTTTCTATTTAATTTTGACCAAACAAGGGAAGGAAATCCTGAGAATAGAAAAGTATAACCTGCTAACGATAAAAATTCTCTTCTACCTTGAATCATTTTAGTTGGTACCCTTCGTGACTTAATATATTTATGTAATCTTCATTTTTAATATTTAAATCTAAATCAGGTAATAACATTTCAGACAATTTTACATCATTATTATGGATTTCATTAATGTTAAAATGAGTATCAAATGATTGAGAGTTATGGATTTCGTAATAATTTAATCCATATTTTTCTATTCCACACTTAAATCCATTATCGTTTTGTGTTAAATTATAAGAGTTCGCAGGATATGAAAATATTTTTGTAGACTGTTTCTTTGAGTTGTTGTTGAGAATTTTTTTTACTTCACGAATTCTTTCTTTTAAAAAGTTTTTAGCTGCCGCATTAGTCTGAAGTCTAGTATAATATTTATCTTTTTTTAGAACATGCTCCATTGATAAAAGGAGATGGTATAAAAGTTTTTTAGTAATATTGTTTTGTTGATAAAATCTTTTCATTTTAGGGCCTGAGGGGAAAGAGCTTGAGATACCTCTAGTTGCTCTAGAATCTGAAAACCAACTTCTATCCCAATTATTTATAATGTTTGGATAACTAAATCCATCATAAAAGGTAAACCTGTTTAGCTGTTTATAAGTTTTTTGATTGTTTTTATCTGTCCCAAAATTAATTTCGATACCTTTCCATTTTTTTCCCATAAATTGCACATTATAAAAATATGTTTTTATGTCAGCATATCTTCTAGTTTCAAAATCATTTGGAATATACCCTAATAAAATTGTTTCAACTGCAAATTCTTCTTCGCTAGCTTTGTCAAAGAAAACCTTTAAATTACTATTATATTTTTCACTGTCTTCATCCTCAAATAATTTTGCCTTCATTATTTTTTTTTCTTTATTAAAAATATTTGAAAAAGAGTTTGATATAGAATTAATTCTTAAACTTAGTTTTTGCCCACTTAACCACTCTTTACCAACTGGCCAGCCTGCGATATTTGGAGGGTTAAATAAATTTTGTCCAGTTGTTTCCATTAATTGAATTAAATCGTAATGATCATTGCTTTGATTAACTGAAACATTAAGTGTTCTTGCTGTACCATAAAATAAATCAAGTGGCGATTTAACAAGTGACAATTTATTACTCCAAAAACTTTCAAGCATTAATACGCCTTTCAGCATTTCAGATATTTGAAAATCATACTTTCTAAAATGTGATACTAAAAATGATAAATCTTGGGGCTTAGGCTTTTTTAAATCCACATATTCTTGGTAAAATTTTAAGGCAATATACTCGCCAAAAGATGGATGGTTAGTTAAAATTTTAAAAAACTCTTCATCATTTTTATATTTTTTTCCAAAGGCTGTATAAGTTTCAGTTGATTGTTTGTATCTGTATAATTTGTACTGTTCAGTAATATGGTTTATGGAGTTTCCAGATAAGTGCCTTGCAAAATTTTTTATGTCGTTTTCAGTATAATTACCTTCGCCCAAACTAAATAATTCAAAAAATTCTCTAGCTAAATTTTCATTTGGATTTAGGGCAATGCTTTTTTCATTATTCAAGTATACAATCATTGCTGGATCTATAAGAATATTCTTAAGAAAACTCACAAAGTTTTTGTTGGTATTATCTCTTATTATTTTTAGATGAGTATAAAACGAATGTTTTTGTTTATACATGTTAAAATTTACTGAAAAATGATTAAGCCAGAAAATAGCTAATCTTTCATATTGAGGAGTGTTGCTGGATACTAGTTTTTCCAACCATGTTGTTTTAAGAGATAAAAGAAAGGATTGATCGTCGCAATTAATTCGATGAGCTTTAATTCCACTTTGCATAAAGCTTGTAGGGATTGCTTCCTTAGTCCATAAAGGCCATATAATATTATCTTTATATTTATTTAAATTTAAAACAATGTCATTTATGGCTTGTCTTCTTGTTTTGCCAATATGTAATTTAATTCTATCAACTGGTGCTCCAATGCCAATTCTTCTCTCCAGCCTTATTGCCTCTTTTTTTGTTATAATTTTATCTAAGTGACTATCCTTAAATTTTTTCAAATCAAAAATGAGATCTTTTCTAATTTTAGGCTTTGTGGTTGATAATGAATTACTACTAGTTATAATTCCACCTTTAAAAGTGGTTTTAGCGAAGACATAATTGATAGAATAGATACAGGACTGAATTATTATAAACAGATAAAATAAAACTTTAATCACAATTATATTCTCCTATATCTAAGTATATTATTATCATAAAAACTTATTGTAAAGATTGTATCAATGAGACCTTCTTAGATAATAAAATATTTAAATCATAAATATTCTCAGATATATTAATTGACTCTTTAATTGTATTGTCAATGCAATTTGATTAACATTAATATGTTAATCAAGTTATTAACGAAAATCATTTAAAATATATCTTGGGGGTAAAATGATTGAAAAAACTCAAATAAATAATAGTAACAAAAAAAAGGTTTTAATGGTTCAGGGTCTTCATGAGGAAGGTCAAAAGTTATTTCTGGCAAGAGATGATATTGAACCTATTACTATTATGTCCTCGAATGAAGATGAAATCATGGAAGCCGCAAAGGATGTTCATGGTATTACTGTAAGAACTGCAAATATTTCTAGAAAAATAATTGAAAATGCTAAAAATTTACTAATAGTTTCTAGGCATGGTGTTGGATATGATTCTATTGATGTTGATGCTTTGAATGATAGTGGTATCCCTCTAGCAATAGCTGCCCATTCAAATATGATATCAGTTGCAGAACATGCAATGTTCATGTTGTTAGCTCTTTCCAAAAATGTATTTTATTATGATAAATTCGCAAGAAAAGCTGATTGGACAACAAGATGGGATATAAGGGCTTGGGATGTTGCTGAAAAAAAACTACTTGTCGTGGGTTTTGGAAGAATAGGATCTAGGTTAGTAAAACGTGCGCTTGCTTTTGATATGAAAGTTTATGTATATGACCCTTATGTTAATGCTGAAGAAATTAATAAGTCAGGTGCTATTCACTTAGAAAATTATTTAGATATGTTGTCAGAAATGGATGCTGTATCGTTACATTGTCCAAAAAATAAGGAAACTACTGATATGTTCTCTGACAAAGAATTTAATATCATGAAAGATAACTCATATCTTATCAACTGTGCAAGGGGAGGTATCGTGAACGAAAAAGCCTTATATGATGCATTAACTTCTAAAAAAATTCGTGGTGCTGGATTAGATGTATATGATGACGAACCCTCAACATCTTCAAACCCACTTTTTGGCTTAGATAATATTTTACTTTCTCCTCATATTGCTGGAGTTACTCAAGAAGCAACTATAAGAATGTCAAAACAATCAGCTCAAAATGTGTTAGATGTATTTGACGATAAAGTAAATTCTGAAGTTATTATAAATAAGAATATTTTGTAGGAGATAACTAAATGGAACAACAAACTTTAAGAAATTGCTGGTCAAAAGGAAAAGGTGCCATTAACGCGTGGTGTTCAATTCCCAGTGCTGTTACAGCTGAAATGATGTCCATGAGTGATTTTGACTCAATCACAATTGATATGCAACATGGACTAGTTGATTATCAAATGGCTCTTAACATGCTCCAAGTTATCTCAGGCTCAGGCAAAACTCCCATGGTAAGAGTTCCTTGGAATGAACCAGGAATTATTATGAAGGCTCTTGATGCAGGTGCATTAGGTATTATTTGTCCAATGATAAATACTCCTGATGATGCCATTAGCTTTGTTGGAGCTACTAGATACGCCCCTGTTGGTCACAGAAGTTCAGGCCCTACTAGGGCATTAATGGTTCATGGTCCATCATATCATGACGAGGCGAATGAAAAAATTATTTCATTTGCTATGATAGAGACCGTTGAGGCTCTTGAAAATGTTGAAAAAATTGCAGCTACTGACGGCTTGACTGGAATCTATATTGGTCCGTCTGACCTAAGTATTTCTATGGGATTTAAACCAGGTCTGGATAGAGCTGAACCAGAAATGATTGATGCTATTAAAAAAATTGAAAATGCATGTAAAAATAATAATATTAAAGTCGGAATTCATTGTCTTTCACCTTCTTACCTTAAAGATAAATTATCCAATGGCTATGATTTAGGGACTTTAGCAAGTGACGTTAGAATTTATGCAGAAGGAATTAGTAATAAAATGAAAGAAGCAAGATCATAGTCTTTTTCATAAATGAAAGGAATGAAAATGAAAGCAGTTACAGTAGTTGAAACTGGTGTTCAAATTCTTGATGTAGATATACCAAAACCAAATAGTAGCGAGGTTCTCGTTAAAGTTTTTGCATGCGGACTTAATAGAGCAGATTTAGTTGTAGCTGATGGAGGCGCTCACGGTGCTGCTGGAGGACCTGGAACTATAGTAGGTATGGAATTTTCAGGTGAAGTTGTTGAATGTGGTAATAATGTAAAAAATGTTTCAATTGGTGACAGAGTTATGTGTTCAGGATCATCAACATGGGCAGAATACGCTATTGCTGACTATGGCCGTGTTATTAAGATACCAGACAATAATATGGATTATTTAACAGCAAGTACATTACCTGTGGCTCTTGCAACAATGCATAATGCAATTGTTACCATTGGAGAGTTTGCAAAGGGACAAACAATTCTGATCCAAGGTGCAAGTTCAGGTGTTGGTCTGATGGGACTTCAAATAGCTAAACAATTAGGCGCAAAAATAATTATTGGAACTTCTACAAAAACTAAAAAATTCGATAAATTAAAGTCTCTAGGAGCCGATGTTGTAGTAAACTCAAAAGATCCAGGTTGGGTTGATCAGGTATTAGCTATAACTAACAAAGAAGGTATAGATCTTATTATAGATCAACTATCTGGCTATACAGTTAATCAAAATATGCAAGCTACAAAAATAAAAGGTAAAATCGTTAATGTTGGAAGATTAGCAGGTGGAATAACAGATTTTAATTGTGATCTCCATGCATTAAGAAGAATAAATTATCAAGGGGTAACTTTTAGAACTAGATCTGTAGAAGAAATAAGGAGTGTCTATTTAGATATGTGGAACGATCTTGGAAATGCAGTGATAGCTGGTCAATTATCCCTTCCAATTGAAAAAGTCTATGATTTTAATGATGTTGCACAAGCATTATCTTCAATGAGAGATAATCAACACTTTGGAAAATTAATTTTAAAATTTTAAAGCTTATATTCAGTTGAATTTTGATCTCATAACAATAATAGCTATCTTTACAGCGTTTGCTTTAGGTGGAATATTAAAAGGCGCAACTGGGGCAGGGGCTCCAATTATTACAATTCCTGTGATGGCAGCTTTTTATGATGTAAGAATTGCGGTAATTATTATGGTAATTCCTAATTTATTAACAAATATCGGCCAACTTTATCAATTTAGAAAAACTATTCTTCCCTCTTTTTTTACTGTCTCGTTTGCATTGGGTGGAGGAATTGGAGCTTTTCTTGGCACAATTTTATTAATTAGTTTGCCAATTAAAATTTTAACTCTATCGGTAGCAATTATTGTAATTATATATATTTTACTCAAAATTGCAGTACCATCTTGGAAATTAGTTTATGGAAAAGCAAAAAAATTAGTATTTATTATGGGAGCAGGGGGAGGTATCCTTCAAGGATCAGCGGGCTTGTCAGCACCAATATCAATAACCTTCCTAAACTCTATGAAACTAGAACGAAATCAATTTATACCAACAATCTCAGTATATTTTGGTGTAATGTCTATATTTCAAATGCCTACTTTGTACTATTATGATTTTTTAAATATAGAGATTATTATTGTAAGTATTATGTCTACGATTGTACTTATGTGCTTTATGCCACTTGGTTCGTGGATAGCTAAAAGTATATCAAAAGAAACTTTTGATAAAGTAACCTTAATTCTTTTAGGGTTTATTGCTTTAAGAATAATTTATTTAAATTTGTGATATTTATTTATATCTATTACCACATACCAATCGTCCACTCTGAGTAACACAACCATATTGAAGATCCCAATCTCTTTTTTTTGCTTTTAAGTTTTGGATTTTGTTTACGCATCCTTGTAAAAATTTATTTGTGTATTGACTGGTATCAGTTGCATCATCAATTTCTAAAAGATTTTCTTTTTTGGATATTTTTGCATAAGAATAAGGTGGAATGTTTATGTTCTTCTTGTCTTTAAACATAAGTTTTAATTTATTATTAAAGTTAAGAATTTCTAATTTATTTTGTTTTGATATTATAATTTCGTCTTTAAAATTATTTATTTTATAATCAGAGAAAATGACATTATATTTATTTTTAGAGTTATTAGGAATTGATAAAAGAATATTCCCTTTTTTAAGGCTTATATTTATTTCATATTGATCAGCTACTAATTGAACATTCTCTATTTTTAATGAAGTGTTTTTAGACAAACAAACTTTTGTTTTGTTTGTTAAAACTAAGATTGCGGGATGCTTTCTTGTACGTAAATAGTCTCCACTCTTAATTTCTAAAGATTTATTAAGAGTATACCTTTTGCCGTAGATATCCAGAACATGAACTTTATTCTTAATGTCAATAATTTTAATGTCTGAATAACTTAAAGAAGTAGATAATAAAAAAAATATAAATGAGAAGCCAATTATATTTAGAAATTTTTTGATTGCCTTAATCATAATTTAAATAATGTAGCCATTAAAATTATATGGCTACATTATTTTTGTAAATTTTTATATTATCCTGGGACTTTCCCATTAACACCTTTGAGATAATAATTCATACCCCACAAGGCACCATCATCAAGACTTTTACCTGCAGGAATTATTTCTTTACCTGTGTTGTCCACTAGAGGACCAGCAAATATATTAATCTTACCGCTTTTGAGGCCATCTAGAGCCTCTTGTGCTTTTTGAGCGACACTATTTGGCATATTTTGAAATTTTGAAATAATTAACATTTCTGCCTTTAGTCCACCCCAGTCATTGCCAGCCCAGTGATTAGGACCATCACCAGTATTCCATTTACCACTTTTTAATTCTTCAATTTTTCTAATGTAATATGGACCCCAGTTATTTATAGAAGCAAATAATTGAGCTTTTGGTGCAAATGCAGACATGTCAGTAGATTGCCCAAATCCGAGTGCTCCTTTTTTCTCAGCTATCTGAAGCATGGCAGGTGAGTCAGTATGCTGTGCAAGAATATCTGCACCTTCAGCAATATGAACCTTAGCGGCATCTGCCTCTTTTACTGGGTCATACCAAGTATTAGCCCATATAACTGATATTGAAGCATCTTTATTAACAGATCTCAATCCTTGAGCAAATGAGTTTATACCCATAATTACTTCAGCAATTGGATATGCACCAATATAACCAATTTTATTTGTTTTTGTCATTAATCCTGCTACAACGCCTTGAATATATCGACCTTCATAAAATCGTATATTTCCTGTAGCAACATTTTTAGATCTTTTGTAGCCAGTAATGTGCTCAAACTTAACGTTAGGAAACTCTTTAGCAACTTTTAAAGTTGGTTCCATGTAACCAAATGAGGTAGTGAATATAATCTCATTACCTTGTTTGGCAAGCTCTCTTATTACTCTAGTTGCGTCGGGACCTTCAGGAACATTTTCAACAACTGAAACTTTGACGTCACTACCAAATCGTTTTTCAACCATTTGTTTGCCTAGTTCATGAGCATAAGTCCAGCCATGATCTCCAGGTGTAGTTAAATAAACGAAACCTACTTTTGTTGGGTTACCAGCAAAAGCACTATTAAATATAAAAAATAAAACTGATGCACTTAATGCAAACAGTGAAAAAATACGCATACAAAATTTAAACATTTCACACTCCTAATTTAATAATGAAAAGATTAAAGTGAATCTTTGAAATGACAATAAAAAAAGATCAATTTTTATATTAAAATATAAAAATGGAAATATTTATTACTTTTTATTGAGTATCAAAAAAAGGTTTTCCAAGAGATGCAGGTACTAAGCTATTATTTTTTGAAATTCTTCCAGATATCATTGTTAGAGCAACAATAGTCGCTAAATAGGGCATCATAGAAAGAATTTGAGATGGAATAGGCCAACCCCTTGCTTGACCTACTAATTGAGCGATTGTTATTCCTCCAAAAATTAATGCACCTACAATAATTCTCCATGGTATCCAAGAAGCAAAAACAACTAAAGCTAGTGCAATCCAGCCTCTACCCGCTGTCATCCCTTCAGACCAGTGTGGTGTCAATACTAAAGGAATGTAGGCCCCTCCAATACCCGCGCACATACCTCCAAAACAAGTAGCGTACCAACGAATCTTTTTTACTGGATAGCCAACTGAATGAGCACTTTGATGATCATCGCCAACGGCACGCAAAACGATTCCTGATTTAGAATATTTTAGAAAATAAGTAATGAAAATAATGATGGCAATAGACAAGTATGCTATGAAATCTTGTTTGAATAAAATTTCACCAATAAATGGTATTTCTGACAATAAAAATATTTCTATCTTGGGTAAAGAAGGAACTGTTTTCCCGACTAAAGGGGCTCCAGCCAAACCAGTTAAACCAGTTGCAAATATAGTTAATCCAAGCCCTGTTGCAACCTGATTAGTCATAAAGTTAATAGTAAAAATTGAAAATATAGAGGCCATAAAAATTCCAGATAAAGCTCCTGCAATTATTCCAAAATAAGGATTTCCTAACCATAATACGGCTCCTAAAGCTCCTACAGCACCACTTAACATCATACCTTCCACACCAAGGTTTAGAACCCCACTTTTTTCTGTAATTAATTCACCAGTAGCTGCTAACAAAAGAGGTATAGAAGTTGCTATTATTGTTAATATTAATGCATCCATTTAAGTGACCTTTGACCATTTAATCTTATATTTTTGAAGTGTTTCTCCTGTTAATAAAAAAAACAATAGTATTCCTTCAAATAAACCAGTAACTACTTTAGGTATTCCCATAGACATTTGTGCGTTATCTGCCCCTAACTTAACGGTTGCTATAATAATACCAGCAAACAAAATTCCAATTGGATTTAATCGGCCAAGGAATGCTACTATAATTGCAGTAAACCCATACCCAAAAGAAACTTCAGGTTGCAATTGGCCAATGTTTGCAGATACTTCAATTACTCCTGCAACACCTGCTAAACCACCAGATATTAACAAAACAGTAATTGTAATGGTATTTTGCTTGAAACCAGCAAATTTTGCTGCTTTAGGAGCAGCTCCTAACACATTTATTTTGAAACCACTTAATGTTTTATTTACAAAAAGCCATGAAATTGGAATTAATAATATTATAAATAAAATTCCATAATGCAGTTGTCCTAAATAACCTATATAAGGAAATGGTATCTTATTTATTAGAGCTCCTTCAGGGTACGGTTTTGATAGTGGGAATCCAAAACTCATAGGGTCTCTTAATGGACCCCTTACAATAAAATCTATAAACAACATTGCCACGTAAACAAGCATTAGACTAACTAATATTTCGTTTACGTTTAATTTCGTTTTTAGAATTGCAGGAATAAATGCCCACAAGGCACCCCCTATAAAACCAATAACTATCATAATAAATATAAAGAATTTTGTTTCTACGCTAGGGAATAACAAAGCAAAAGAGCCCGCAAGTAGTGTTCCCATTATGAATTGACCTTCAGCACCAATATTCCATACATTAGCTCTGAAGCACAACATCAAACCAATTCCAACAATAATCAAGGGACATGCCTTAACAAAAATATCACTTATTCTGTCAATTCTTGAAAAAGGGGATAGAAATATTTGATATAAAGTTTCTAAAGGATTGTACCCAAGAAAAGTAAAAATTAATAAACCAAAAAAAACTGTTAAAAAAATTGATAAAATTGGGCCGATGATTGTCCAGTTTTTGGAAATTTTATCCCTTGGTATAAAAGTGATCATTATGTTGTTTCCATTTCATTAGATGTTTCTAATTTACCACCCATCAACAATCCAACATCCTCAGCAGTGATTTGAGCTACTGGCAAAATCTTACTTAAGGCTCCATCATTTATTACACAAATTTTATCGGATAATTCAAATATTTCTTCTAAATCTTGACTTATAAGAATTACAGCTTTTCCACTATTGGATAAGTTCAATAATTTTTGTCTTATTGACGTCGCAGCACCTATGTCAACTCCCCAAGTAGGTTGTGAAAAGATTGCAACTTTAGGATTATTAGCTAATGATCGTCCTAAGATAAATTTCTGTAAATTACCTCCCGACAATTGATTTGCTAAAGGATTTGCTTCGGGACATCGAACATCATTATCCTTTATTATATTCTCACTCTCAATCTTACTGTTTTGAGGATTATTTAATAAATTTGAAATTATATTGTTAGCTTTAGGGTATTTAAAAAAATATGTGAGAAAAGTATTTTCGGCAATTGTGAAATTTGGAACTGTAGCATGAAGTGTTCTTTCTTCAGGAATAGTTTCCATCCCTAATAGCCTTCTTTCTGTAATATTTTTAAACCCTATAGGTTGAGTTTCCAACAAAATGTGATTTTCTTTTTCACATTGTGTTTCTCCGCTTAATATTTCCATTAATTCTACTTGACCATTACCTGCAATACCTGCAATACCTAATATTTCACCATAGTTCACTTTTAGATTTATATTTTTTAGAGATATTCCAAAATCTGTTTCTTTAGCTTTGTTCAAACCTTTTAATTCCAAAGCAGTTTCTTTAGTAACGTTCATAGATTT
>CACALC010000024.1:0-13791 GCA_902533225.1 uncultured SAR116 cluster alpha proteobacterium
TAATAGCTTACTGTTAATTTCTATCTTGGGGGATTGTAAAATTAGTAATATTGACACGGCGCGTTTTCCGGAAACTAGTAAATCTTTGCCAATTGCTATGTTAAGAGCTAGAGAGGCAATGATGTTGTCTTTTAGGCCAATTTTAGCTAAGCATGGATTTACAGAGCAGCAATGGAGAGTTTTAAGAGTTTTGGGTGAAAAAGGAACATCAGATGCTGGTCAAGTAGCATTCGATGCTTGTATTTTAGCTCCAAGTTTATCGAGAATTATTGGAAAACTTGAAACTGAAAAATTTATTACAAGATTTATTGATGATAAGGACGGAAGACGAATAAACTTATCTTTAACTTCACTAGGACAAGAAGTTTTAAATAAAATAGCTCCTGATATGGATATAATTTATAAAGCTATTCAAAAACGTTATGGAGAAGAAAAATTGAGTGGTCTCTTGGATTTACTTGGAGAAGTTAGTGAATGGCGTGGTAGATAAGATAAGTTTAAAGAACTATATCAAATTTTTCAGATATACTTTTTAATGCAATAATAGTTTCTTTACTTAATTCAAAACCCTCCTTTAAAGATTTTTGTCTTCTTAATAATGCGTGTTGTCCTGGCATCCTTACTTTGTTATTTTCATTTATGGGTGGGTTATTAATACATTGCTCATAAAGAAAAGTCATTTCATCTTTAAAAGCTTTCAAACCAGCAAATGCCTCAGGATCAATTACTTGAACAAATGTAGAAAGATTCATTGATTTTGGTTTTTTACTCCTTCCAGAACCAGATAATCCTTGAGACAAGGCTTCAATTCCTAGGGCAAGTCCAAAGCCTTTATGACCATATTCTAATCCACCAACAGGCATAACAGTGCCGTTTTTTTCCATAACTTCTTTAGGATCATTAGTAGGAATTCCTTCTGATGTAAGCAAGCAGTCAAAATCAAATAATTTATTTTTAGCTATTTTGTCTGCAATCATATTATTAGTTGTGATAGAAGCACTAATATCAATAATTACAGGTTCTTTGTTAGTAGGGTAACCTAAAGCCATAGGATCAGGGGTTAAGAGAGCTTTTGTACCTCCAAATGGAGCAACAGTAGCTGAGGAAGGAACGGAACTTTTAATTATCGGAACTAAATTCTGATTAATTATTGGCAACATATACGCAGCAAGTGCACCATTGTGATGACTGTTTTTTATAAGAACAGTTGAGGTTCCATATTTTTTTGCTCGTTTGGCTGACTGGCTCAAGGCTTTTTTAGTTAACCATATTCCCGGAAGACTTTTCCCATCAATTGTTAAACAACTTCCAATATCCCTAAGAATTTCTTCTTCGCCTGCTACATTCATGTTGCCAGTTTCAATATCTTTTATATATAATGGTAATAGTCTAACGCCGTGTGTAGAATGCCCCATCAAGTCAGCTTCAATTAGAATATCAGAGGTATCTATTGCTTTTTCTTCATCCATTTTTAATTTAATAAAAACAGATGTGCAAAACTTCATTAGTCGAGGACGAGTAAACATTTCAATCCTATAATTATTTATATTTTACTTAGCTGGTATTAAAATTTTTTATTGCAAACTTTCAAAATAATTATTTGATTTCATCACAAAGATATCTAGTTATAGATGCGTTAGCAGCTAAAATAAAAGATAAAACGTTATTATCTAAAAAAAAGATATCTTGTATGTGAGTCCATGGTTCGTTTTTATCAAAAGCATAAGCTTTTCCAGTTCCCAAATCTAAGATTTCGTATTTTGATTTATTAACTATGAAAAACCCTGAATCTTTACCTTGTCCGTCTTTTATAGTAATTTCGACTGGTTTTTCTTTTCCAGTAATTTTAAAAACTTGGATACCATTTGATCTAACTGCTGCTGCACTTTTAGGCTTACAACTGTATTTAGTTTCTTTTGCATAACTATTCGCAGAAAAAAGAATAATTGATAACAAGATTGGTAAAAATTTTAAAATATTCATTTTTTTCCTTTTAAAAATTTATTAATCATCTTTAGCATATTGTATTAAATCTTTTTTAGCATTTTTAGAAATATTAATTTTATTATCTGAAATAAATGTTTCATGATTTTCTTCTACTTTATCAAGATCATAAAGGTAATTTACCATTAAACCACCAGATAAATTTAAACCATTTAATGAAGTATCACCTAAGTAATTAATTTGTTCTAAAGATGCCCCATTACCCAAATGAAATCTCGCAACTGGATCATTAGGCATGCCGTCAGATCTGTCAGAGTTTAAAAAATAGTCTCCTGCATATCTCATTAAAGAAGGTTTGATCTTTAAAAATTGCTCAGATTTCTTTAATTTTTCCAAGGTTAATTCAAATTTAGGATTTTTATTTTTAATCCAATTTCTTAATCCTGGAACTGGAGACAAAGTCACAAACTTTTTTATATTATTAAACTCAAACTTTAGATCATTAGCAACTTGCTTGATTAAAAAGTTACCAAATGATATACCGGATAAACCTTTTTGACAGTTTGATATAGAATAAAAAACTGCAACATTTGCCTCATGTGGCTCAATTAATTGTCTTTCTTCTTCTAAAACATGTTTAATTTTGGATGGAATATTATTCATTAGAGCAACCTCAACAAATATAATAGGTTCGTCTTGCATTGCTGGATGAAAAAAAGCAAAACATCTTCTGTCCTTAGGAGCTAATCGTAATCTGAGCTCCTCCCAAGAGTTTATTTCGTGTACTGCTTCATAAGCTATTATTTTTTCTAGTATGTGTGCTGGTGTTTCCCAATTTATTGGTCTCAAAATAAGAAAACCTCTGTTAAACCAGTTTTTAAATAAGTAGACGAGGTCATAGTCAACTGCGTAAAGTTCAGGGTTCTTTTTTAAAAGACCTAACAATCTTTTTCTTAAATTAACTAATCTTATAGTCCCTTTCAATACTCCATTACATCTTCTAAAAATTTCACGTCTTTTAGGTTCTGAAAGTTTCATAAAAGTTATTAGATTTTCTGAATTACTAGCAACTTTATATTGATCAATGGCTTCAGAGAGTTCCGAAGTAGAAATATCAAAATTATCCCTAACTAATTTAAAAAAATTTATTAAATCTTTATCATTTAATTTCTCACAATGTTGCATTAATAATTCTGCATATTCAAGAGCTGACACTTCACCTTTCGCAGACGCAACGTTTTCAATAATGTCTTTAGAAGATAAAGGTTGTTTCTTTTCTGAAAAAAAATTAAAAGGTCTTCTTTTAATTGGTTTATCAAATAAAGAATTAATTAAACCATGAAAAAAATTGATTTTACTCATTTTACAATATTATTTGTTAAATATTCTGAAGCTCTACTAGCACCTCCTTTTTGATGAGGTACGCCAGCTAAAGAAAGTCCCATTTCCACTCCATTTAGTGTTCCCATTAACATTAAATCATTGAAATCTCCTAAATGACCAATTCTAAATACTTTACCAGCTAGTTTTGATAAACCATTTCCAAGTGACATATTAAATTCTTCGAGTATGATTTTTCGTAAGCCGTCAGCATTGTGACCGTCTGGTAATTTAACAGCCGTTAAAACACTGGAATAATCTTTTTCTTCCTGACAAAGAACTTCTAATCCCCATGCTTGAACAGCAATTCTTGTAGCTTCTGCGTGCCTATCATGGCGCTTAAAAACATTTGCCAACCCTTCTTCGTGAAGCATATTTATTGCCTCTTTTAGACCATATAAAAGATTAGTGGCTGGTGTATAAGGGAAAGATCCTGATTTATTAGATTTAATTTGTTCTTTCCAATCCCAATAAGATCTCTTCATACTATTATCATTTGAGGCTAAAAGAGCCTTTTCAGATATTGCATTAAAGGACAATCCTGGAGGTAACATCAATCCTTTTTGAGATCCTGACACCGTCACATCAACACCCCATTCGTCATGTTTATATTCTAGAGAAGCTAAACCAGATATTGTGTCTACCATCAATAATGCGTTATGACTTGCGGAGTCAATTGCTTCTCTTACTTCTTTTATCCTTGAAATACTACCAGTAGATGTTTCGTTATGTACAACACAAACAGCTTTTATTTTTTTTTCAGTATCTTTTTTTAATCGATCAAACAACTTTTCAGGTTCAACACCTCTTCTCCAGTCAGTTTCTAAAAACTCAGTTTTAATTCCAAGTTTAAGGGCCATTTTATTCCATAATGATGCAAAATGACCAGTTTCAACCATTAATACCAAATCACCTTCATCAAGGATATTCACTAAAGCTGCTTCCCATGCACCAGTTCCTGACGCAGGAAAAATAATTACATCAGAAGTAGTTTTAAATATTGATTTCATTCCATCAAGACATTCTTGAGTTAGTTTTGTAAAATCAGGTCCACGATGATCAATTGTTGGGTAATCCATAGCTCGTAAAATTCTGTCTGGGACATTTGAAGGACCAGGTAATTGTAAAAAATGTTTTCCTGGCATATATTTTTTTTTCATAATTAAAAAATTCCTTCTTTATTTACTAAGTTTTATTGAAAATATTAAGATAATGTCTTATTTTATCTATACACTTTAAATTTAAAACTTTCCATACAGAATTTAATACCAAAATTAAAGGTTATTTCAATGCCAGATGGCGATACATATCAATTATTAAAAAAATTAAAGAATAATACCTCAGCTGAGTTTTATTACGATAACTTTACCAAAGGAAGATATGCTACAGACGCTTCAATTTATCAAATGGTTCCGTATGGTGTTTTAATTCCAAAAACAAAAAAAGATTTAATAGAAACCATTAACTATGCAAGAGAAAGTAAAATCCCATTGTTAGCTAGAGGTGGAGGTACATCACAATGTGGGCAAACAGTTAATAAAGCTATTGTTATTGATAATTCCAAGTTTTTAAACAAAATCATTGATTTTGATAAAGAAAAAATGACTTGTATTGTTGAGCCTGGAATAGTTTTAGATGAGTTAAACCGTTTTTTAAAACCTTTTGGACTTTGGTTTCCAGTAGACGTCTCAACTTCAAGCAGAGCTACTATAGGTGGCATGGCTGGGAATAACAGTTGTGGTGGTAGATCGATTAGATATGGGATGATGCGAGACAATGTCCTAGACATAGAAGCTATACTATACGACGGCTCAATATACAATTTTGGGAAAATAGAGAATAATGATCGCAATGTAAGTAATGGTGTTGCTACCAAAATTATTTTAGATCTCTTGAAATTAGCTAAAGATAACCAAGAGGAAATACTTGCAAAATTTCCAAAAGTTCTTCGAAGAGTAGGTGGATACAATATTGACGCTCTACTTCCTGATGCAATGGCAAATAGACCTAATGGTAAAGTAGGCGATGGTATAAATTTATCACATTTGTTAGTAGGGTCTGAGGGCACCCTTGCTTATTCATCTTCGATAACATTAAAATTATCACCTCTTCCATCAAAAAAGATTATGGGTGTTTGTCACTTTCCTTCATTTTATGAAGCAATGGATGCTGCACAACATATTGTTCCACTAGACCCAGTAGCAGTTGAACTAGTTGATGACACTATGATACAGCTTGCAAGAAAAATTGATATGTTTAAGCCCACTGTAGAGGCGGTTGTTAAAGGAGATCCTAAATCATTACTTTTAGTTGAATTTGCAGAAGAAGATATGGAAGAAAATCTAGTTCGATTAAAAAAGCTTCACGAATTGATTAATGATCTTGGATACTCATGGAAAAATACAAAAAAGCCTGGTGGAGTTGTAGATGTAACTGACACCTCCCTTCAGTCTAAAGTAAGTGAAATGAGAAAGTCTGGTTTAAACATTATGATGTCGATGAAGCAAGATGCAAAACCAGTCTCATTTATTGAGGATTGTGCCGTTGAGCTTAAAGACTTAGCTGAGTATACTAACAGTCTTAACAAAATATTTGATAAATATAACACCAAAGGAACTTGGTATGCTCATGCATCCGTTGGATGCCTTCACGTAAGACCTGTTCTTAACATGAAACTTCAAGAAGATGTTTCCAAAATGAGAAATATTGCAAATGAAACTAGTAATC
This sequence comes from uncultured SAR116 cluster alpha proteobacterium, assembly GCA_902533225.1. Taxonomy (GTDB): domain Bacteria; phylum Pseudomonadota; class Alphaproteobacteria; order Puniceispirillales; family Marisalimonadaceae; genus Marisalimonas. Next base: position 6,052 of record CACALC010000024.1, read on the forward strand.
TAGTTAAAAAATTTAATGGCTCCTATTCTGGTGAACATGGAGATGGCATAGCAAGATCAGAATTCAATAAAGTAATGTTTGGGAAGAACATGAATGATCTTTTTAGAACCATAAAAAAATCATTTGACCCTAATAATATATTTAACCCTGGGAAAATTATTGATGCTCCTAAAATGGATAGTAGAGATCTTTTTAGATATGCGCCATCTTATAACGCTGAAAATATTGAAACACTTTTAGACTGGTCTTCGTGGACAGGTAAAGCTGGTGGTTTTCAGGGTGCAATTGAAATGTGTAATAATAATGGATCATGTAGAAAATTGGACGGTGGAGTAATGTGTCCATCTTTCAGAGTTACAAAGGATGAAAAAGATTCGACTAGAGGAAGAGCAAATTCTCTTAGATTAGCTCTTTCGGGACAACTTGGAAAAGATGCTTTAATCAGTGAAGAGATGACAGATACCATGAAATTATGTGTATCCTGTAAAGCCTGCAAAAGAGAATGTCCGACAGGTGTAGATATGTCAAAAATGAAAATTGAATTATCTTATCTAAAAGCCAAAAAATATGGTTTGGATATTAACAGTAAACTTGTTGCTTACCTTCCAAAATATGCCCCATTAGCATCAAAAATGTCTAAAATAATGAATCTTAGAGATAAAGTGCCAGGTTTAGCTAAAATAAGTGAGCTATTATTAGGTTTCACAGCTAAAAGACCACTTCCCAAATGGAGAAATGATTACTTCAAAGATAGTGAATTACCAAATACAATAGATAAGACACAAGACAAAACACCAATTATTTTATTTGTAGATACTTTTAATCGTTATCATGAACCAGAAAATGTAAGATCTGCAATAAAAGTTTTAAATGCTGCAGGATTTTTTCCTTTTATTCCAAAATCAAAAAATATTAATAGAGTAATGTGTTGCGGAAGAACGTATTTAAGTAACGGTTTGATTGATAATGCAAAAACAGAGGCAACTAACGTTTTAGAAACTCTTTTACCTTATATATCACAGGGTATTAGTGTAGTTGGATTAGAACCCTCGTGTATTTTGTCATTTAGGGACGAATTACCTGCTTTATTAAAAAATAAGAATGCCAAACTTTTAAAAAATAATTCTTTTACGTTTGAAGAATTATTAGTCAAACAATGTAAAAATCTTACCTTTAAAAAATTAAATGAAAAAGTGTTACTTCATGGTCACTGTCATCAAAAAGCGTTTGATGCTGTTAAGCCAATTCAAAAAATTTTAAATTACATTGAAGGTTTAAACGTGGAAACAATAGAAACAAGTTGTTGTGGAATGGCTGGAGCATTTGGCTATGGCAAAGACACTTATGATATTTCAATGAAAATGGCTCAGGAAAGACTTTTCCCAGCTATAAAAAATAATTCAAAAGAAATTAAAATTATTGCAGATGGGACTTCATGTAGATGCCAAATCAAGGATGGTTTAGATAAGCAAGCCATTCACGTTGCTAAATTTCTAGATGATAATATAATTTACTAAAATCAAATTAAGAATTAATCTATTCTTAACAAGAGGTAAGAATGCCAAGCAAAATTAGAAAACCCACTTCTTTTCATTGGGGAAGTTATTACGCTGAGATAGAAAATGATAAACTTGTTGGAATGCGACCATATGAGAATGATAAAGACCCATCCAGTATCGCCAACGGAATAATTGATAGCATTGACGATGACTTAAGAATAAAAGTTCCGCATGTTCGAAAAGGTTATCTTCGTGAGATAAGAAAAGAACTTGCCAATAGTAAAATGTCTTTGACAGGAAAACGTGCGAGAGACAAACGTGGATCCGATAATTTTGTTCCTGTAAGTTGGGATGAAGCTATAGATATTGTTGCTTTTGAACTAAATAGAATTAAGAAAAAATATAAAAATAAAGCTTTCTTTGCCGGTTCTTATGGTTGGGGGTCAGCAGGAAGATTCCACCATGCCCAAAGCCAACTTCATAGATTTTTCAATTGTTATGGTGGTTACACAAGGTCAGTTAATACTTATTCTTATGCTGCAAGTGAAACAATTATGCCACATGTTATTGGTTTATCTTACAGAAAGTTTCTTGATACTCATACAGATTGGAACAACATCAAAGATAATTCCCAGTTAATTGTTATGTTTGGAGGATTGCCACTTAAAAACTCACAAGTAACTTCTGGTGGAGTGGGTAAACATACTACCAAAGATTATATTAAAAAATGTGAAAAAAAGGGTATTAAATTTATCAATGTTAGCCCCATGGAAATGGAAGCTGATATAATTAGTAAAGCTGAATGGATTAAAATAAGACCCGGGACAGATACTGCTTTAATGCTGAGTTTGGCATTTATTTTGGAAACTGAAAGTCTAGTTGATAGAGAGTTTATAAGTAAATATTGTGTTGGGTATAATAAATTTTTAAAATATTTAAAAGGAGTATCTGACGGTAAGGCAAAAACTCCTTTTTGGGCATCTAAAATTACTGGAATACCCAGTAACACAATATATAATTTAGCAAAAAAGATGTCTACTAATAGAACTATGATTACTGGGGCATGGGCTTTACAACGACAACAATATGGTGAACAACCTCATTGGATGATTACTGTCCTAGCATGTATGCTTGGACAGATTGGTATGCCTGGTGGTGGCTTCGGCCTTGGATATAGCGCTGAAAACGGTATTGGGAACCCAGTTCAATATCACAAATGGCCAGCATTAGATCAATTCAAAAATGCTGTTTCAGACTTTATACCAGTAGCAAGAATATCAGATATGCTTTTAGATCCAGGTGAAATATTCTCGTATAACGGTAAAGAAATAAAATATCCAGATATTAAATTAGTATATTGGGCAGGTGGTAATCCGTTCCATCATCAGATGAACTTAAAAAAACTTGTTAAAGCATTTAAACAACCAGATAGTATAATTGTAAACGAAATTTGGTGGAATAGCCTAGCAAGACACTCTGACATTGTTTTACCTGCCACTTCGTCACTTGAGAAAAATGATATTGGAATTCGACATTGGGATCAAACTATATCACCAATGCACAAAATTATCGAACCAATAGGAGAGTCAAAATCAGACTATGAGATTTTCTCGTCAATTTCTTCAAAACTTAATATTAAAGACAAATTCACAGAAAATCGAAATGAAGATCAATGGTTAAAATATTTGTGGGACGAAGCAAAGGAGGGTGCAAAAGAAGCTGGTTTTAATTTACCTGAGTTTGAAAAGTTTTGGAAAAATGGATTTCAAGAAGTATTGTCTCCAAAAAAACAAACTATTTTGTTAGAAGAATTTGTAAAAGATCCTATTAAAAATCCTGTATTCACCCCATCTGGGAAAATTGAAATATTTTCAGAAACCATAGAAAATTTTAATTATAAGGACTGCCCTGGTCACCCAACTTGGTTGGAACAAGAAGAGTGGCTGGGTTCATCTTTAACTAAACATTACCCTCTTCAACTTATTTCAGGTCAACCACATAATAGGTTACATAGTCAACTTGACAACGGATCTGAAAGCCAAAGAGATAAAATATCTGGTAGAGAACCTGTGAAGATTCATCCACATGATGCTCTCACGAGAAAATTAAAGGATGGAGATATTGTAGAAATATTTAATAAAAGAGGTAAATGTCTTGCAGGAGTTGTTATTAGTAAAGAAGTTATGAAGGGTGTCGTTTTTCTTCCAGTAGGTGCCTGGTACGACCCTGTTGACGATGGCGGATTTTGCGTGCATGGTAATCCAAATGTATTAACTGCCGATATAGGAACTTCATCACTAGCACAAGGCCCGTCAGCTCACTCTACACTAGTTGAAGTCAAAAAATTTACAAAAGAATTACCAGCGTTAAGTATTTTAGAGAAACCCAACATAGTTAATAAATAGAGTAATTAAATTTGAGCATAGAAATTTGTATTATAAATCCATACGGGACTTCTATATCAAATGAAAAGCTAATAAAATGTGCCTCAAAAATTATTGATGAAAATTCTAGTATTTATATAAATGAAGAAAATTTAGAAGATGATTATTTCAGTCATCATTTAGAAACAACTAATATTTCAAGTTTGGTTAAACAAATAGAAAATAATAATTCTTCAGATGCATTTATAATTGCATCTTTTGAAGATATTGGAGTTGATACAATGAGAAAGGTTACGTCAAAACCAGTCATAGGTATTGGAGAAGCTTCATTTTATACTGCCAATATAATAGCTAATAAGTTTTCTATTGTTACAAATGTATCTCAATCCCATGAGGCCTTAAAAAATAATTTAATTAAATATGATATGGATCACAAATGTGTTTCATTAAAGTCTATTGAAGTCCCAATCTTAGATATGGAGACAATGTCAAAGTCAAATCTAACAAAATTAGAAAATGAAATTCAAAGAACTATCTCAGAAGATAGTCCTGAAGCAATCATTATTACTAGCGCGGGAATAATAAATCTTGCAAAAGATTTAAGTCATAAATTTAATTTACCTATCATAGAAGGTATGACTGCAGCAACTGCTCTAATTGAAAATTTAACCAAACTTCAATTAAATATAAAAAAATTTGTTCCAAAACCTAATAGAAATTTTGGAATTCCAATATAAATAATGAATTTTATATCAATTCGTTTTCTATATCGTTTTCTATCAATTCCTTATCTCTATCAGAGTAACCTCCAAGTCCTCCACCACCCGGTGTAAATATTTGTAATATTTCTCCTGCCTTAATTACTTGTGTTCCCTTACCATTAAGCTTTCTTTTATTTTTAATAGAGACCACCCCTGCATTTCCATTTTCTCCATTTGACCTGCCTCTAGCAGGAAATTTTATTCTATCAAAAGAAGCTAATAAATCCATGTCATCATCAATTGCAGATTTAATTTCAATAACTTGACCTAAACCACCGTTAAATTTTCCTTTACCACCACTTCCTGGCTTATATTCTTTTTTTAGAAATAACAATGGCGCAACGGCTTCATTAATTTCAACAGGGGTTCCCCTAACACCTGAAGGATAAGCTGTCGCTGATAAACCATCTTTATTTGGCCTTGCACCTGTGCCACCATTAACTACGGCAGTAACTGCAAATAAAGAGTTATTGTTTGGACCCCTATCAGTCTTGCCACGAAATGTAATATTCCATAAACAAGAAGCACCTTCTGCAGGGACCTTTTCAGGTATAGCTTTTTCTAAGCAACCAAAAACTACATCTGGAAGCATTTGTCCAATAATATGTCTTGCGCATACTGCAGCCGGATATGGCGCATTTAAAATCGAACCTATTGGTGCATCAATTTCAAAAGGTTTTAGGGAACCAGCATTGTTTGGTATTTCTGCACTAACGAGACAACTCAAACCAAAACAAGTATAAGCCTTGGTATATGATAACGGAACATTGATTCCAAATTTTGATTTATCAGAAGTACCTGTATAATCAACTGATATGAAATTATCTGAAACTTTTAGTTTAGCCTCTAATTTAATATCCTTTTCAAATCCATCTATCATCATAGAATTTTTATATACACCATTTGGAATTTTCTTAATTTCATTTTCTACAGCTGATAAAGACTTGTCATATATAAAATCAGATAATTTTTTTAAATCATCAATTTTAAATTCTTTCATCATTTCAACTAATCTTTTGCAACCTATATCATTACATGCAGCCAATGAATAAACATCACCTTCAGTTTCTACTGGTTGTCTTGTGTTTTGACCGATTAGTTTTAATAATGTTTTATTCATTACACCTTTGTCAGCTAATTTCAACATAGGTATATAAAGACCTTCCATATGTATATCAGTAGCATCAGGACCAACTCCTAATCCTCCGATATCTGTCAAATGAGATGTACATGAAAAAAGACCAACTATTTTGTTATCTTTGAAACAAGGGGTTGTTAGTACAAAATCGTTCAAATGCCCTGTTCCCATCCATGGATCATTTGTAATAAATATATCTCCTTCACACATAGTGTTTAATGGAAAATGATTTATAAAATGCTTAACGGCTTCCGCCATAGAATTTACATGACCAGGAGTACCTGTAACAGCTTGAGCCATCATTCTACCTTCTAAATCAAACACACCAGCAGATATATCTCCACATTCACGAACAATTGGACTAAATGCAGTTCTAACAAGTGTTTGGCCTTGCTCTTCAACAACAGAAAGAAGTCTATTCCACATCACTTGATTTTGAATATTATTTTTATCATCAATTAAATTATTCTCATTCATTATTTATATGTTCCATTTGCAAAAAATTGTTACTTAAAACTTTTGTGTTAAAATTATTTGAAACAACTATTGTAGTTTGATCCTCTGTTATTACACATTGACCATGTATAAAATCTCCAGGCTTTAAATTTGTCCTTTCATAATTAGGTATTTTAATTTTTTCTCCACTTGCATAATCATAAAAATCAATTAAAGAATTTTCTTTAATGTTTTTGTAAGTGTCAAGTTCTATATATTTAGTGTATTTCTCATCTATAATAGATAAAGACAAAGACCAAGTTAAAATTTCTATGTCTGCATTTGGCAGTATTCTAGAATATAATTTTTCGTAATTAGTTTCAAAAGACTCTTTAATTTTGTTCGTATCTTTAGTAGACAACACTTCGTTGTCTATAGGCACTTTGATTTCGTGTCCTTGTCCAGCATAACGCATAAATGCAAAACGTTCTTCAATATATTCTGTTTTTTCAGACTTGTTTTGTATAATTTCTTCGGCTTCATCCTTCATAGATGTTAGTAAATTATTAATTTTTTCAAAGTTAAATTTATTTAATAACATTCTTAGACTTTTAACTACTTCGTATCCAACAGGTGCTTTCAAAAAACCGACTGCTGATCCTACACTTGCGTTTGTAGGTATGATGATTTTTTTTACTCTTAATTTTTCTGCAACTCTAGAGATATGGAGAGGGGCGGCTCCTCCAAATCCAATTAATGTTCTATTTGATGTTTCGTGACCTTGTTCAACAGTATGAACCCTAGCAGCATTTGACATAGTTTCATCTACAATTTCAGATATTGCTAATGCGGCTGTTTCGGTTTTAATGTTAAGCTTGTTACTAATATTTTTTGTAATTGCATTTTTAGCAAATTCTTTAGACAGGTCTATTTTACCCCCAGAAAATTTATCAGCATCAATCTTCCCTATTACTAAATCTGCATCTGTAATTGTTGGATTATCTCCCCCGTTGGAGTAACATGCTGGGCCTGGGTTTGAGCCAGCACTGTCTGGCCCAGTGATTATTTGATCTAACTTATTTACCCGTGCTATTGATCCACCTCCTGCACCAATCTCAACCATTTCAATTACAGGAATTCTTAAAGGTAGACCACTTCCTTTTTTAAACCTCGCCTTTCTGTCAACTTCAAATTCACGAGCTTTAATTGCTTTCTGATTTTCAATTATAGTTATTTTAGCGGTTGTTCCTCCCATATCGAATGATATTACTTTATCTAATTTCAAATCTTCAGCAATAGATGTTGCTAAAATAGCACCACCTGCTGGACCAGACTCAACTAACCTGACTGGATTGTTACACGCATTTATTACATTAGTTAAAGTTCCACCAGAGGTCATTAATAAGAGGGGACAATTGAAACCTTTTTTCCTTAATTCAGTATCTAATTTTTTCAAATACGTAGATATTAGAGGTTTTATGTATGAATTTACTACAGTAGTAGTAAAACGTTCATATTCTCTT
>CACALC010000025.1:0-13611 GCA_902533225.1 uncultured SAR116 cluster alpha proteobacterium
AGTTCTCTATGAAAGTGACTTTTTAAAAACTATTACAAATTTAGAAGTCAAATATACCTTTTATTTAAGAGAATGGGATGGTAATGCTTTCCAACACGCAACAAAAGGTTTTTTTAATTTTAAAAAGAATATTAGTACTTTACTAGATCAGGCGAATGTAAAAAATAGAATTTAGTTATTATTTTTAAAGATATAAATTACTTTCCTGTTTTAGCTCTATAAAAAAACTTTAATGAAACCTACTTGATGCAGCAGTTCTACTTTTAATTTTTGTTGTATTTTCAAACATAGATTATAACGCTCATTTTTTTGCCACCCCTAATACGAATTTTTATAAGTTCATGTGAAGTTAGAGAAACATCAATTTCATCAAGAACAGAGTCAGTAAGACCGTTTTGACAAACAATAACGACAGGTTTAAGTGAATAAGCTTTTTTACATAATGCTTTTTTTCAATACTTGAAAGAATATTTTTCATAATATGCCTAATAAATTGAACTAATAATTATTAGATTTTTCTTAAAAAGAAATAATAATAAACTTATATTTATTTAAATAATTAAAGTAAAAATTAATAAATATATTGACATATACATATAAATACATAATATGTATTACTATGTTTAAAAATTCTAAACAAACAAATCCACTTGAAAGAAGAAGAGCTCAATTTGGATATAGTCAGCAAGATATGTCTAAACTTCTTGGTATTACCCAATCGCAATATTCAAGAATTGAAAAAGGTAAAACTGATGTTAATAAACATATCAAGAAATTATCAAAAATATTTGGTTGTGAACCTAATGAAGTTTTTCAGGGAAAAATAATAAGGGAAATAGAAGATGATTTTCTAAACAATCAAACCAATTATTTTCAAAGGATATATCATGAAAGAAAGCCAGGTTTCGTAAATTTAAAAATTGACGGTTGGTTTACGAAGCAACAAATAATCAAAAATTATGAAATGCTGTTTAAAGAATTTGATGAGTGGAAGATTAATGAAAATGGAATTAGATGGAAATATAAATAAAGATAATATTTAATTTTTTACATATTCAAATTTTATTCTTGTGAAGTTTTTTATCATAATAGGTTTGATATTTTTCAGATAATAAATTCATTTTTTTAAAAAATTCAATTTCTGAATATGCTTTACAGCTTCTACGATTAAATGTTTTAGTTTTTGTTATGTCCATTTTGCTTAATCTTAACGTTTTCCTATCCAATACGTATGCATAAATATTTAGACTATCCTTATAAGTCCACTTAATTTCGTTTTGGTCAATATTAAACCTTTTTTTCTTTCTTAATGTGGTTTGAAGGTTCTCGCTAACTTTTATATTATCTCCAATTTTGCTTAAATAATATATCGCGACTTTATTTATTTTGAAATGAAATCCTATCTCTGTAGGTTTTTTATCGGCTAAGTACGAAGAAGGATCTAAATGATTTAAATTACAATCAAAGCATTTACAGATAATACCTTTACCATCAACACTTCCATAAGCATGTATAGAGTAGAATAAAGATATGATTATTATAGATATTATTTTTTTCATAATAGATAAATAATAAGATAAAATGAGAATACAATATTAACTTTATGATAAACAAAAAAATAATATTCTCTCCAAACTTCCCAATCACCTACTTTGAATTGAGTATAATGTTTTCTTTGTTCTCTTTTCTTTAATTTCCTAATACAAACCCAAACGTTTTTTATTGTATAATTATCTTTCTTATTTCTTCTTTGAATACCAAATAGTTTAAAAAAAAAACTATTTCCTTAATTGACTAACCTTTTTTATGTAACATCATAATTACATTTAGTCTGTTTTGATTTGTCGAATTGATATAATTTAATGAAAAAGGTTCAGTTTTAAAATCTATAGTATGAATGAAGAAATAACATTTTTTGGATAAAGATTAGGTAAGTTTCTAAATTTTACTTAACTGTAGTTGATTGATGCAATCGTATTTTTTTAAAATTTTATTTTTATTTATTAATAATATAAACATGTGCTGGAATATTGCTGTATATACTATCTGCTCCACCCTTAAAAACAAATTCAACTTCTTCTCTACGTTTTAAATTAGCAAGTTTTGATAAAAAAGGTTTTTTGGATACCCATACTGAATATGCACCTATTTTTTTTCTTTTTTACTATCACTAATTATTCTAAATTTCATATCACTAGAAGGAGATTTTAACTGCAATAGTGGATTAATTCTTAACAGTTTTCTATTTAATCCATCTGCAGTAGGTTTCTGAAAAACTAATTCAACTTTATCAGAACCTGCATTTGTGAATTTCGGATAATAATAAAGAGCAAAAAGTCTAATATTATCCTTAAAATAATCTTTAATTTTATTATCATCTGCTTTAAGCATTGGTATAAAGGTTTCTACAACAAAATCTTTGGTATATTGCCCTTTAGTTATATAAAACTTTGTATCGGGGTGTAAAAATTTAATTGCTATATTTTTTGATTTTTCGAGAGAGTTGTCTTCATCCTCTCCAATCATCTGAAATGACAACTTCATAGGTATATCTACAATTTCACCTTTTTTTACTTCGTCAAAATCAGTTGTATAGATAGTTATTTGAGATGAATTCGGATTACATGCATTTAAAAGAAACAATAAATTGCTTAACAATAAAAAAATAAATATTTTATTATATTTGAACATTATATGTACTTATATAGCATTCTTTTGTTCGAGACTTGGTCATTTTTGATAAATTAATACTTTTTGATTTTAATATTACAACTATTTGTTAATTTCTTAAACCATCATTGAATGATTTAATAATGAAATCTAATTTTTTTTATTTTTAGTATTTATATAATATAAAGATAATGAAGAAGTAGTAGTGTCTAAGGTATTAGTGAAAAAACAATCCATATTTAGGAGAAATAAGAAGCGATACTTTGAACTCACTCCACTGTTACCGACTGTTTTCAACTTATGATTTAACATAATCTTCAAGAATAATATTTTGAATAAAGTATTACTTATGGTAAAATGATTAACATGTAAAATAATTAAGGAGTAAAATTTATGAAAAAATTTTTGATATTTTTTAGTTTGTTAGGTTTTTTTAATTTTGCTAATGCAGATGAAATAAAGTTATCATTTGATTAGGGTGACATACCTTTATACACTACAGGTAAACCAAATGTGGTAACCAATCCTACATTTTCACTTTCCGCAATTCCAAAAGATGCTAAATGGGCATACTTTAAACTTGTAGATAGAAATGTAAGAAATTATAAGCACGGTGGTGGTTGGGTTGAATTAAAAGGTAATACAAAAATAAATCCAGGAATTTTTGAATATAAGAGTCCTTGTCCTCCAGGTGGGAAACATACTTATCGATGGACTGCGTATTTCACTGCAAAAAAAACATCTATGAATTTTTCGGGAAAACCAAAAGATATAATTTCAGAGACTTTTGCAAGTAAGAAATATCCATAATATATCATAAATACTTTATTTAATTTTATAAAGTTTCTTTAAACTTGTTAAAATTTGAACAATCGGTGTTTGTTAAATCATAAGTTGAAACTACTCTACTGTAGCAAAAGAACGGTGTAGGGGTGCATTGAAAAACACTGACCTAACCTTCAATTTCTCTATCACTTATCGTTCTTCTGGTCTTTTCGGCAACCATTATTCTGAACACCAATTTTTCCTGTATAAGACCATCACTGAGCATCGAGAAAAAGGCATAACCTTTTATATCATCGCAGATTGGTTGAACAAGGAAGGATACCTGACCATACGCGGCAGGGAGTTCAGGAGTGCGCACGTTCATTCAATCTTGAATAAGAGATTAGCAAAAGAAGAGTTGCTGAACCTTAGGCATCCGCCAGTGTGGTCAGACTTTAGTATGGAAGTAGTTGATAAGACTTTGCTGAATATGTTCGTGTTCTGACTTTTTTAAAACTTATGTTCTATCTCAAAAACTTTTCTTAATATTCATATAAGTAGTAACTAAATTACTTACATACGGTTCTATCGCTTCTGTATTGATGATGGAACTAATCCAAGCAGGTTAATTGTTGAATTTAATGGATTTAGGAAATGATAGAAGTATATAAAAAATTCTTTTTGATGATTATTTTTTACATGTTATAGGAATTAACGCTTTATTGTACCAATTAGAAATGAATAAAGGTTATGTCAACTTTAATAATTGAAAAAGCAAAATTAAAAAATCTTAAAGATTTAATATATCTTCTATTTGATGATGATCTCGGAAAAGAAAAGGAGAACTTAAGTGACAAATCCATAAACAAGTATAAAAAATCATTTACAAAAATTCTAAACGATTCAAACAATGAAATTTTTATAATGATTTTAAATGATCAAATCATCGGCATGATGCAATTAACTTTTATCCCAGGTCTATCAATGCAAGGCATAACAAGGTGCCAAATTGAATCAGTCAGAATCAAAAAAGAATATAGAGATAAAGGTTATGGATCGAAATTGATTAATAAAGGTATTGAAATTGCAAAAATAAACAAATGTGGATTAATTCAATTAACAAGTAATAAGAAAAGACAAAAAGCGACAAATTTTTATAAAAAACTTGGTTTTTTAAATACACATAAAAGTTTCAAATTAGATTTATAAAAATTCTCAAAAGTTGCTATTTAAAAAGACATAGCATAAGTACCGAATTACATCAAACTCACACCCTTAAAGAAACACCTACTCTATCACTCTGTATTGTCAAAAAACCCAATAAAATCAATGATTTATTCTACAGTATCGTTTGTGCGGTGTGGGTGGGAGTTTTCCATTGCTGACCTAACTTTCAACTTCACCCTTACCTGTCGCTCCCCTGCACTTCCGGCAATCATTATTCTGATTACCAATTATTCCTCTATAAAACCATCTCAGAGCATCGAGAGAAAAGCATGACGTTTGATGCCATTGCTGAGTGGTTGAACAATAAAGGATACCTGACAGTGCGAGGTAAGAGGTTCAGAGGAACTCATGAGTATTCAATTTTGAAAAAGAGATTAGCAAAGTAAGAGTTACTGAACCGAGAGTATCCGCCGGTGTGGTCAGACTTCAGTATGGAGGTAGTGGATAAGACTATCTTAATGAGTGATTTTGGATTTAAGAAATAGTGACTACTAGTGTGAGGACATGATTCACTTTTCAAAAGTAAAAGTAATTATTGCTCCTTCATAGACATAAAATGCCTTGTTAGAACCATCTACTGTTATGAAAGGATATAACACTTTCCTGTCGGCAACTTTACTTCCATTGCATGTAATCCGATGAACAAAGACTTCTGTATTTTCATTCATCAGACCATTTTCTTCAAAAACTTTAGAAAACGCTTTCTCTTGATTGACGAGTTCAAATTCCTTGTTCACAAGGAATTCTCTAATTGTATGAGTATTATAAGTTGCAGACTGCCCTGCGTAATTACAGGAATAGAAAACACCATCTGCCCATCCTTTGTAAAATTCCTGGTGTTTGCCGAGAATGTCTTCCTCCTCAGCGAACCACAACTCCCCAAAATATCCTGTGACGGTCCATTTGGTATCAATATACTGAGCACTCAAAATCGAGGGAAAGGTAAATAAAAACCCAACTAAAACGACATTTTTCAATATCTTATTAAATGATTTCAATATTTTACTCAACTGTGACTGATTTTGCTAAGTTCCTTGGTTGATCTATATCCGTACCTCTTTCTTTGGCAACGTGATAAGCTAACAACTGAGCAGGAATAGACATCAATAAGGGAGACAATAAAGATTTAAATTCATTTTCAAATTCACCTATTTCAACTTTAAAATGTGCAAAAGTGGCTTTATCAATACATTTTTTATCCGCAATTAAAATAATTTTTGCTCCTCTAGAATAAGCTTCTTGTAAATTGCTGATAGCTTTGTCTTCATTACCGTCTGATACTAAAAACATTATAACTGGAACATTATCTTCTATAAGTGCAATTGGGCCATGTTTCATTTCACCTGCAGCAAACCCCTCTGCGTGAATATAGCTTATTTCTTTTAATTTTAATGCACCTTCCAGAGCTAAAGGATACAAAATACCCCTTCCTAGAAAAATCACACTCTTTGCATTTTTTATGTTTTTAGCAATTAATTTAATTTGATTTTCTGTTTCTAACATATTAGCAATAGCATTAGGTAACAAATTCATAAATTGACATTTTTTTTCAATTTGTGGAGTTTTCAAGTTATTAAACTTTTTACCTAAACTAACAGCTATTAAAAACAGAATAACAAGTTGGGATGTAAATGATTTTGTACTTGCGACACCTATCTCTGATCCAACCCTAGTATAAAGGCTATAGTCAACTTCTCTATCAATAGTACTGCCTTCTACATTTACAATTGCATTTGTTTTAAGACCTAATTCTTTTGCATACCTCAAAGCCATTAAAGTATCTAAACTTTCCCCAGATTGAGAAATGACTAACATTGAACTTTGACCGAAAATCGATGGTTTTCTATATCTATATTCTGAAGCAAGATCAACAATGACAGGTATATCCGCAATTTGTTCAATCCAATACTTGCCTACAATTCCAGCGTAATAACTAGTACCTGCAGCGCAAATAATTAAAGTTTTTTTATTTTCAAAGCCAAATTTATCAAGATCAATCGTTATTTCAGAATTATTTTTAATAAAACTTGATGTGGTTTGAGGTAAGACTACTGGTTGTTCAAATATTTCTTTTTCCATGAAATGTTTATAACCACCTTTTGTAATCAAACCTATTTCAGCTTGAATATTGATTATTTTTCTACTCACTTTTTTTAAATTTTTATCAAAAATACTTATGTTGTTACTTCTTAATAATGCATGATCACCGTCTTCTAAATAAATTATTCTTTGTGTTAGATGATCTATTGAATGAGCATCAGAACCTATAAAATTTGCATTATCTCCCAACCCTATTGCTAAAGGAGATGAGTTTCTTGAGACAAAAAATTGGTTTGGGAAATCTACACTCATCGCAACAAAAGCAAATGCACCTTTAATATCTTTAAGCACAAGTCTGCCTGCTTCCAAAAGATCATTGCCCATTTTAATATATTTCATAAATAAATGAGGTAACACCTCAGTATCTGTCTTACTTCTAAAATTATAACCTAGTGATATTAGTTCTTGTTTTAAACTTTCAAAGTTTTCTATTATTCCATTATGTACAACAGCTATTTTGTTCTCACTAGTTAAAGGATGAGCATTTTCAAAACTTATGTTTCCGTGTGTTGCCCATCTTGTGTGACCTAAAGCTATAGAATTATCAAAATATAATTTTTCTTTCGTTGATATATCTAACTTTCCAATCAAATTTAATAGTTTGCCTTCAGATTTTATTGTTTGTAATAATCCTTGTGAAAGAGAAGCAATACCTGCTGAGTCATAACCACGATATTCAAGTTTTTTAAGTCCTTCAATAACAAGTTGGCTTGCATTTTCTTTACCTAAAACAGCAACTACACCACACATACTAGCCTCTTTTATAAAATAATTAATAAAGGTATAATTTTGTAAAATTTTTAAGCTTTATATTTACAATGTTAAGAGATATAACACCTTTATGGAAGTTTGTTCAATAATTTTAAGTGCTGGAAAAGGTAGTAGGATGTTTTCTGACATTCCTAAACCATTGCACTTAATTTCTGGAAAAACGATGCTTGAGCGAGTAATTGACGCTAACAAGTCAGCAAACATAAAAAAATGTATAATTGTTATCCCTAAAAATTGTGAAGCATTCAAAGGGATTTGTCACGATTTTGAAACCGTAATTCAAAAAGTGCCAAAGGGGACTGGTGATGCTGTTAAAAAAGCCTCTAATTTGCTTAAAAAATTTAAAGGTGTAATACTTATATGTTTTGGAGATACACCTTTCTTAACGTCTGAAACTTTTAAGAAGGTGATAAAGGCATTTGATAATAAAACTAAACTTGTAATAACTGGCTTTAAAAAATTTGAAAAAAATAACTATGGAAAAATTATTTTCTCAAAAACAAATGAACCTATTGAAATTATAGAGCAAAAAGATGCTGAAGTGAGAAATATACATTCAGAATTCTGTAATGGTGGTGTTATGGCCATTCATAGCTCAATTATGAATCAATTGAACAAAATTCAAGAAAATTTAATTAGTAAAGAGTACTATTTAACTGACCTTGTCAATATTTTAAATAAAGAAAATAAGAAAATATCTTTTATTGAAATTAAAGAGGAGGAAATTATAGGAATCAACAATCAAGTTGACTTGTCAGTCGCAGAAAAAATTTCTCAAAATTTATTAAGACGAAACGCTATGTTAAAAGGTGTTAAGTTAATAGACCCTGAAACTATTTTTATCAATCATGACACTAAATTTGGAAGAGACGTTGTGATACATCCTAATGTTGTTTTTGGCCAAAATGTTATTATTGAAACATCAGTCGAAATCAAATCTTTTTCTCATTTAGAAAAATGTAAAGTAAAATCAGGATCTATAATTGGTCCATTTGCAAGGATAAGAGAAAATAGCGTAATAGGTAAAAACTCTAAAATTGGCAATTTTGTTGAAATTAAAAAAAGTAAACTTTCAGAAGATGTAAAAGTGAACCATCTATCATATGTCGGTGACAGTGAAATAGGTTCATCTACAAATATCGGAGCAGGAACAATTACCTGTAACTATGATGGAAAACATAAACAAAAAACTAAAATTGGTAAAAACTCCTTTGTAGGGTCTAACTCAACAATCATCGCTCCAATTAAAATTGGTAAAAATGTTACGATGGGAGCAGGGAGTACTTTCGATAAAGATATACCTGATAATACACTTTCTATTGGGAGAGCTTACCAAATAAACAAAAAGAAAAAATAATAAAAATAACAGGTTAATAACCTCGATCCGATAACCTATTATGCTTAAACAAGCCAGGTGCTAATAATATTTTGAAATTATTTTCAGACCACCAATTGCTATTTAATTCAATTTCTACATTTTTGAAACCATTAATATATTTTTTCGATTTAGTTTCTTCCGCCCTTTTTATGATAATTCTTAAATAACTATCACGATCAACTAAAATCGCTAAATTAGCCCAATTTAAAGTTGAGCTCGGTACTAAATAAAACCCATTTGTTAATTTTTTTATATATTTGGGATGACGAATTTCTGGGTTTTGAATTGAGTATATCGAAGTTCCAATTAATTTGTTTGCCTTTTCTGGTCTAAAAAATCTTTTAATATAACAAAAAAGATGGTTCGACCAATATTTTTTGTATTTCACCAGACCTACAAAGGGTTCTCCAGGATCTACCCTGCTTCTTAATCTTACCTGAATTGCATTATGTTTATAAAGATTATCAATTGATTGTTTAATTTGATAAAATGTAGTTTTTTTATTCTCAATTAATTCTAGATCATTTTCTAATAACAAGATTGGCCCTTTGGGCATTTGTTTAGCTAATTCTTTGAATCCTCTGAGAATTCCAATATTTTCTCTAATTAAAATAGGCTTATAATTAAACTTGTTAGCTATTTTAATTCCTTCTCCATTATATTCAGGTAAACAAATAAACTTTTTATTTGTTAATTGTGACAGACCATTTTTTTCGTATGAAATAAGTGAGTTTTTTAAACTCTCATATCCTCTCCAACTCAAAATACCGATTGAAAATTGTAGTTCATTCATTTAATCATTTACAAAATTATACTTTAATTTTACCATCATTTATTATTCTCGCTTCAAATTCTCTTAGTCTTTTGTAAACACTTGCTAACTCTATAATAGTTGGCCATGCTTTTAATAAGTATTGCATAGATCCCTCTACTCTTCCGAAGGCTCTTATAATTTGCTGCATAACTCCAAGAGTTACCACACCTGCGACAATTGCAGGTGCCAGAAATACGTATGCGGATAAAACGTTTGCCTGTAAGTATGCCATTCTCCCGACATTAAAATATAAATAACGAATATAACTCAAAAAATGAATTGATTTAACATCATCAAATAGCTCTTCTATTCTTTTTGGTCGAATAGAACCGTCATCTTCAGCTATAACTAGCAATTTTCTATAAGCTGCTTCTTTTTTTTGTAGATCATATTCGACACCTACTAACCTTAAAATCCAACCAAGAGCTATTAAAAAAATAGTACCACCTAAAGTCCATAATAATGCGCCAGTGATTAATCCATATTGCCAATCTCCAAAAAAATAAATTGGTATCCCTACAGAAAGTCCTAATAATATTGGAATAAATTGAAATAGTACCATCATTGACTCTATTAAACTTGTTCCCAAAGATTCCATAATACGTGAGAATTTAATTGTATCTTCTTGGACTCTTTGAGCAGCACCTTCTATCTTGCTAGCTTTGTCATAAACTGAGTGATACCACTCTACCATTGCTGCTCTCCATCTAAACAAATAATGGGCTGTAAAAAAACTTATAACCACATAAACAGCAACGTACAAACCTGCTAAAGATATAAATGAAAATAAACTTTCCCAATATTCTTCTATTGTGATTGCGTTTGGTTTAGCTAACGCTTTTTGTATCATATCATAAAATTTTCCAAACCATTCATTTATCTTAACATCAATTTTAACTTGGACCCATAAGGATGACAAAATAACAAATGATCCTAACCAAGACCATAGAAACCATTTTCTAATTACGAAAAATCTAAACATTTTCTTCCTTACAACAAAAAATTATACTTCATACTTTTTTATCATGAATATTGATACTTAATACTATCCCCACACCAATTAATACTGTTAGTAAGGAAGTTCCCCCATAACTTACTAAAGGTAATGGTGCACCCACTACTGGAAGTAATCCACATACCATACCTATGTTTAAACTTAAATAAAGAAAAATTAAAAAACCTATTCCAAATGCCACTACTT
The DNA here is from genome assembly GCA_902533225.1 of uncultured SAR116 cluster alpha proteobacterium. Taxonomy (GTDB): domain Bacteria; phylum Pseudomonadota; class Alphaproteobacteria; order Puniceispirillales; family Marisalimonadaceae; genus Marisalimonas. The sequence goes on from CACALC010000025.1 coordinate 10,927, forward strand.
TGGAAAAAAGACTTTCAACTTTAAAAGAAATTTTCATAATTGATGCAATCAATAAACAAAATACTAAAATAATTGAAATTGATCCCAAAAAACCCAACTCTTCTGAAATTAAAGTAAATATAAAATCTGTATGTTTTTCAGGTAAATAATTTAGTCTACTTTGGGTTCCCAACAAATATCCTTTTCCAAACAAACCTCCAGAACCTATCGCAATTTTTGATTGTATTATTTGGTAACCACTACCTAAACTATCCATTTCTGGATTTAGAAAAACAAGAATTCTATTTTTTTGATATTCATATAATTGTTGCCATATAAAAGGGACCGACGAAATGGATATTAATATAGAGAAAATTACAAATTTCATTGATATTCCTATAAAAAATAATATAGAAAGTCCAAGTAAAATTATTGTTAAACCAGTTCCTAAATCGGGTTGAGAAATTACCAAAAAACCAGGAATCATAATAATTAAGATTGGAATAATATACGGTATAAGTTTGTTAAGTTGTATCTTTGAAATATGATCAAAGTATTTTGCAAGAATTAAAATTAGCGCTAATTTCATAATTTCAGAAGGTTGGAAGTTTATACTACCAAAAGATAACCATCTTTGCACACTTCCTGAACCTATAATTTTAACTAAGATGAGCGCAAAGATACCTAAAACAAACGATAAAACACTATACTTAATGAAAAATTGAGATGGAATAAACGCAATAACAAACATCAAACAAAATCCAAAAATTAATCTTATTAAATGGTTTCTTGCCCAAGGATTCCAATCACTACCTGCAGCAGAATATAATGATGCCACCCCAACTAATCCTAAAAAAATCAAACAAAATATAATTATCCAATTTATTTTTAACAGTTTTGAAAAAAAAACAGTAATGATAGACTCAGAGGAAAATTTATTGGTATTCCTATTCATAATATTTTTTTGCTTTTCTATAATTTAAATAAATGTTTAAAGACATCCCTTGCAATTGGAGCCGCAACTGACGAACCACTACCTCCATGTTCAACTACTACACTTATAGCATATTTAGGATTAATGGTAGGAGCATAACCTACAAATAAAGCATGATCTCTTTTTTCCCATGGTCGGTCTTCATTTTTAATTAACCCTTGTTCTCTTTCCAACTCAGTAATTCTAACAACTTGAACCGTACCTGTTTTACCAGCCATCTCTATATTTTTGGATCCAATTTTATAATTTTTTGCAGTTCCTTTTTTTCCAATAACTACCTTTTCCATTGCTTTCTTAATAAAATTTAAATGTTCGTAATTAATATTCAACACTTTAAATTTTTTATTTTCTGAGGAAATTGTTAGAGAAGGATTCACTGCAAATTTACCATTTGCAATTCTAGAAACCATAGTTACCAGTTGAAGAGGTGTTGTAAGTATATATCCCTGACCAATTGAAGCATTTAAAGTTTCTCCTAAAGACCAATTTAATCCGTCTCGTTTTAGCTTCCATTCAATATTTGGAACAACACCCTTAGCTCTATCATGAATCTGAATATCATAATACTGGCCTAGACCTAGTTTTTTCATCATAAGAGCTATTTTATCTATTCCAACTTTTAATCCTAACTCATAAAAAAAAACATCACATGATTGTTCAATTGCTTCCATTAAATTCAGATTTCCATGTCCATCTTTTGCCCAACAGTGAAATTTACTAGTGCCTAACTCCTTTGACCCATTGCAAAAGAATCTAGTTTTATAATCTATTATACCACTTTCCAAAGCAGCCAAAGCAACTGCCATCTTAATTGTAGAACCAGGAGGATATACACCTGCCATGCTTCTATTTAAAAGAGGAGATCTAGAATTATTTTTAACATAATTCCAATCATCAACTTCCAGATCCTTTGAAAAAATATTTGGATCAAAGCCAGGCGATGAAACAGAACAAAGAATTTCTCCATTATTAATATCCATAACAATTAAAGAGCCAGATTGGGGATTAACAACCTTTTTTTTCTTATTTATGTAAGCGTGATTTTTATTTACATAGCTAAAATTTTTAAGTTTGCTGATTTGATTTTTTAAATTTTTATTGTCAACAAAAACTAAGTCATAATTACCTCTTTGAAGCCTCTCAACAGCGAAGGCTTGAAGCTTCATATCTAGAGATACTTGTATATCTGAACCTGGCTTTGTATTTTCATAAATTTGTGAATCAATCACATAGCCCTTTGATGTTACTTCATTTCTCTTTCTACCAAATTCACCTCTTAATTGAGCATCAAAAAACTTTTCTAGTCCTCTTCTACCTACATCGATACCATGTAAAGAAGTATTTTCAATATTTTTAGAATAGGGGCCAGTATAGCCTGTTATATGGCCAGCAATTATACCCTGTGGATACACTCGTCTTTTAGACATGGAAAAACTTATCTCTGGAAACTCAATAATTCTAACAGCTAACTTTGCTACATCTTTTTGAGACAAATTTTTAGTAATTAAGATTTGCTTTGAAAAATTATTTTTCTGATATCTAATTTTATTATAAAAATTATTAATATCTTTTTCATTTAAAATAATAATTGTGGATATATTTTTTATAATTTGATGAACATTTAAGTATTTATTCCAATTCAAAACAAGAGAAAATCCATCCATATTGCCCGCTAGAAGTCTCATTTTTCTGTCTAGTATTCTTCCTCTTTC
>CACALC010000026.1:0-13137 GCA_902533225.1 uncultured SAR116 cluster alpha proteobacterium
AGCCTCTGCTGTCCCAGAAGAAAGCCGAAAAAAAGTAATTTTTATAGGGCTTATGGCCGCAGCCATCTTAAGAGTTTTATTTGCTCTTGTTGCATCTTATCTCATAAGTATACCTGGACTGCTTCTATTAGGCGGATTGTTGCTCTTTTGGGTGTGTTGGAAATTTTATGGAGATATAAAAGAATTTTCCTCGAATAATGAGGAAAAAGAAAAACTTCAAAAAGATGTTTCAGGCAAAGGAATAAAAGCTGCACTCATAACTATCATAATAGCTGACGTATCTATGTCACTCGATAATGTCATTGCAATAACTGCAATAGCAAGAGATAACAAAACATTATTAATTTTTGGCATAGCATTTGCCATATTAATTATGGCTCTATTTGCGACGGCGATTGTTAAATTATTAACTAAATTTAAATGGTTATCGTATTTAGGTTTAATATTTCTTGTTTACCTATCGTCAAAGATGACCTTTGATGGTTGGTTGCAACTTTATCCTTTTTTACAAAGTTAAGCTACGACCCCAACCATTTTGGAAACCAAAGAGCTATGTCTGGTATAAACATGACCAGAAGCATTCCAGTTATTTGAAGAGCAATAAATGGTAACACTGATAGAAAAATCTCTTGCAGAGTTATATCAGCTGGTGCAACAGATTTTAGCCAAAAACACGCTGGGCCAAAAGGAGGCGATAAGAAATATATCTGAATGTTCATTACGAACAACACACCAAACCAAACTGCTGCCCATTCTGGCTCTAATCCTAATTCAGGAGCCATACCAACGACAACTGGAGCAAAAACTGGAACTGTAATAAATGCTATGGCTATCCATTCCATAAATGTACCAAGTATGACCAGAATACCCATCATAACAAAAACTATTCCAATTGCAGGAAGTCCTAATCCAGAAAACAATGACCTCATAAAATCTGCACCACCGATTAAGTTATAAATACCAACAAAAGCAACAGCTCCCAAAATCAACCAAATAATTGTACCTACCGTCGACATTGTACCCGCTAGTGCTACTTGTAAAAGGTTCCAGCTATAAGCGTTTCTAAACCAGGCAACAAAAATAGCGCCCAAAACACCTACGGCTGCAGCTTCAGTGACAGATGCTATACCTCCATATATTGACCCCATCACACAAAAAATTAAAAATATACTTAGAAAAACTGCATACAATTTATCCTTTGACATTTTCATATCACCTTTACGGGCTTTGGCAACTTCTTCAGCTGTAGGTGCCATGGCAGGATTTAAATTACATCTTACTAGCACATATATTGCGTAGAGACCGGCAAGCATTAATCCTGGAACAGCTCCAGCCATAAACAAGTCTCCTATTGCCACTTGTGCTGACAAACCATAAATAATCATAATGATACTGGGTGGGATAAGTGTTGCTAGTGCTCCAGAAGCACAGATCAATCCTATGGACATTTTTCTGTCATATCCAAGCCTAAGGAGTTGGGGTAAGGCGACAAGTCCAAGCATAACAATTTCACCACCCATGACACCTGACATTGCGGCTAAAACAACTGCAACCGCTATTGTTTGGATAGCAACTCCTCCACGGAGCTTTCCTGCAAAAATTGACATTGCATCAAACAAATCTTCAGCTACTCCAGCTCTTTCTAAAATAGATGCCATTAATACAAATAGAGGAACAGCTATTAAAGGGTATTTTTCTAGCAAACCAAAAGCATTAGTAGAAACAAGATACAAACCTCCGTATCCAAAATAACAAAGTGCGCTTAGGACTGAGACAAATAAAGTTACAACTCCCAACGGCATACCAGTCATCATCAAAACGAGCATAAGGGCAACAATTAGTAGGCTTGCAGTTCCTATATTCATATCCTGCATATTTAGATAATCTTGGGGATTAATGTGAGTTCCAACTGCGGAATATATAGAATTGATAGAACCAAAAAAACTTGTTTCTCCCATCAAGTGAACAGCTATAACACATATAATTCTTAAGATGATTAATCCACAAATAAACAAAACAATTTGTTTTGCAACCTTTGTGGAAAAGTGACGATACAGATTAATCATTAATTGAGTTAAGTAAGTCATTGCTCCAATAGTAAGCATTGACTTCAAAATCATTGGCTGAGGAGAATTCCATGCGCTTCCAGCCTTTTCCATCATCATAACAGAGTCAAGTGCCCTTATAACTGAGTCATCTATTAATAACCATAGTGCTATTATACCGACAACATAAGCAATAAAGTCAAGCCACCACTTTCCTTTATCCGAGGCCATAATGTAAAAAACTGTAATACCTATATGTCGCTTGTGAAGAGTTACATACGCAGCAGATAACATCCATGCTGTAGCAGCAAGAACCATTACAATTTCAAAAACCCACTGAGTTGGAGCATTAAACACATATCTAGAAATGACTTCAAAACCTGTAACAGCTGCACAAACTAGATATAGTTGGGCAACAGCTAGCCCAGAAAATTTACTAAAATGATCAAAGAAAGCAAAACTATCTTTACCTGATTCAAAATTTTCCATATTGTCTAGATCAGTCTCATTCTTTTGGATCATTTCCGACATCTACTTCCCCCGAGTTATTTTAAAATATTTATATTTTTATCTTGCAATTGTTTGAGATTTATCAATTATAAATAATATCTATTAGAGACATAAATTTAACTATGTCAAGAACCAAGGGGGAAAAGATGGCGAAACCGGTAAGAAGTGATCATGTTGATACATATGGTCCATGGGCTTGGGTTGCTGGAATGGCTTTTGCGGGTCTTGTAACATGGATCATGTTTTATATAGCTGACGGCTTCAGTTAAATTTCACAAGAGGAGGAGAAAAAGTGAAAAAATATCTAATAAGTGCTTTAGTAGTTGCGGGTTTAACCTTTACAGGTGCTGCAAGTGCAAAGAAGTTAAAATTTCAAATGAGTTCCAAGGCTGGTGATTGGGCGCATACCTACATGGCAAAGCACGCTCCAGTATTATCAGATCTAACTAACGGAGAACTTCAGATTGAAGGATTGCCAACTAAGTCTGTTGTACCACACAGGGAAACTATTGATGCGGTAGCAAATGGAATTTTAGATGGTGACTTTAATGCAATAGCTTATTTTGCAGGAAGAGATCCAGCTTTTGCAATCATGGGAGATTTGATTGCAGGTTACGATACACCAAAACAATATCAAGAATATTGTATGCATGGTGGTGGTAAAGAAATGCTACAAAAAATCTATGATAAAGTTTTACCAGGTAAAATTCATGTACTAGGTTGTGGTCCTTATGGAAAAGAAGCTCTTGTTTCTAAGGTTCCAATTAACGGTGTTGCAGACCTTAAAGGTGTAAAAATTAGATCACCTGAAGGTTTAGCTGCAGATGTTTTCAGGAGAGCAGGTGCTTCACCATCTTCACTTCCTTTCTCTGAAGTTTATACTTCACTAGAAAAAGGTATTGTTGATGCAGCAGATGCTTCTGTGTACATAAACAATCATGCTAGTGGTTTCCATAAAATTGCTAAATACCCACTTTACCCAGGTATTCACTCAATGGCTAACCTTCAAACTATTATTAACAAAAAAGTTTATAATAAGTTAAGTAAGCAAAACCAAACAGCTTTAACAGTATGGACATACTGGACTTGGACAGCTAAATTAAGGGATGCTGGTTTAGAAGGAAGAGCGCAGGTTGCTAAGGATAAAGCTGCTGGTGATTTAACAATTATAGACTGGCCTGTAAGTGAAAGAGCGAAGTTCAGAAAAATTGCAGTAGATGCATGGAACTCTGCAGCTTCAAAAAGCCCACTTGCAAAAGAGGCTTTAGATTCTAATCTAGCTTATATGAAAAAGATAGGTTTACTCTAAAAGTAAAAGTCTAAAAAAAGCTTGTTGATTAGTAATCAGCAAGCTTTTTTTGTTTCTTGAAGAATATACTCAGCAATTTTTAATAATTTAAAGTCTTCATTCCAAGATGATATAATCTGTATCCCAATAGGAAGACTGTCTTCACCTTTTAAAAGCGGTAGACTAATTGCAGGAACTCCCATCATTGTCCAATATCCATTAAAAATTGCATTACCAGTATTCATTAGGTCTCTTGGGGCTTGACCTGTTGCTGCTGGAGTAATAATTGCATCAAATTTGTTGAAGAACTTCCTCAATGTCTGCTGCATTTTTTTTGCATTTTCAATGGCTTCTATATATTGTTTTGCTGAGACTGGAATGCCAGCTTCAATTCTAGATTTGGTGAATGGGTGAAGTTTTTCTTTTTCAGATTCGTAATAATGAGATAATGACTTTGCAATAGAACCATTCATAATTACTTCGTGGGAATGAGCTGCTTCGTTGAAATCATTACCAAGATTGAGTTCTTCAATATCAAAGGGTGAGTTTTCAACAAATTTTATTATTTGTTCTTGCATGTCTTTATCACCAATATCCCATACCGGACCTTTGACGAATGCAAATTTAGGAGTCTTAATTACATAGTTTTGTTTATAATTATATTGTTTAATCATATCTAAATCTTTTTCATCATAAGATAAAATAACTGAAGCCGCTAGATCAATATCACAAGTGGAATTTGCATAAATTCCTGGATGGTCTAATCGTTGTGATATTGGGGACATGCCGTGTCTTGAAATAGTCCCAAAAGTAGGTTTTAACCCTAGAATCCCAGTAAATGATGCTGGCCTTAAAACAGAACCACCTGTCTGAGAGCCAATTGCCAAAGGTATCATATTGTCAGAAACTGCTGCCGCTGACCCAGAGGAGGATCCTCCTGGTGTACATTCTAAGTCTTTTGGATTTTTTGTTTTGCCGGGCCCAGATAGTGCAAACTCAGTTGTTACACATTTACCCATAATGACTGCCCCAGCTTCTCTTAATAATTTAACTAGATGTGCGTCCTCAGTCGGCATTCTGTTTTTACATATTGATGATCCATTTTCAGTAGGCATGTCTCTAGTATCAATTATGTCTTTAATGCCAATAGGAAGACCATTAAGTTTACCAGGATTTTTATCTTTCCATCTTTTGTCAGCAAGTTTAGCTTGTTGGATTGCTTGTTCATGATTTAAATAATTCCAAGCACCTACTAATGGCTCTCTAACTTTAATACGATCCAAAAAAGCTGTAACATATTTTTCAGAAGTGAGCTCACCTCTCTTCATCATATTCAAAGCATCGACAGCATTTAATTTGATTAAATCCATTTATAATCCTTTATTTATTTTGTTATTACTGCTTCAGCTTCTATTTCAACTTTCATCCGCGGATCTACTAAAGCTGAAATTTCAAGTAAAGTAGATGCAGGCTTATGATCGCCAAAATATTCAATTCTTTTTGGATTTATAATAGCTCTGTCATCTATGTTAGTTAAAAAAACTCTTACTTTTACAACGTCTTTCGATGAACCTCCAGCAGCTTCTATGCAAGTGTTTAAGTCTCTCATAGCTATATCAAACTGATCTTTAGTACTTTCTGGAATTGTTCCGTCAAATTTCATGCCGACTAATCCTGAAACCCAGATGATACCATTAGCTTCAACAGCATGGCAATAATGACTTACAGGTTGGAGAATATCCGGTATTAGGACTCTCTTTATCATAATGTTCCTCATAAATATTTATTACAAATTATTTTTATATGATTATTCTAGATAAGTTTTTTTTAAAATATAGTTTAAAAAAATAGTTTCATTTAATTTGCAACAATTACGAAAAGGCATATCATTAAAGTATAATTTTTTTAAATAGAGGATAGAATGCCAACAATAGCTTACCTTGATACTTTACCGGCACAAAATGGTCTAGATATGTTATACTCTCAGACTAAAGTAAATATCCTAAAGGTTAATAGTTTTGACAGTGAAGAAAAATGTTTATCAATTTTAAAAAAAGCTGACGCTTATCAGGTAGGAGCAGCTAGGGATGAAGTACCAAAATATTTGCAAGTTGATAAAGAGTTTTTAATAAAGGTACCTAATTTAATTGTTATTTCATCTTCTGGTGCAGGCTATGACACTATTGATGTAGATGCATGCTCGGATGCAGGTGTTTTAGTAGTAAATCAAACGGGTGGAAATGCCGAAGGCGTTGCTGAGCATGCTGTTGGAATGATCTTAAGTTTGTTTAAGAGAATTGGTGAATGTGACCATGCTCTTAGAAGAGGTTGGAATGAACCCAGGGTCAGTCTTATGGGTAAAGATCTTTTACATAAAACGGTTGGAATAATTGGCCTTGGTAACACTGGTGGTAGGGTAGCTGAAATATGTAAAATTGCATTTAATTGTAACATTCTAGCTTATGATCCATATTTGTCTGATGATAATTTTCATAAAAAAAATGCTAGCAAAGTTGCACTTGATACTTTGTTAGCTGAAAGCGATGTGGTTTCTGTGCACATACCATTAAATAAAGAGACAAGTAACATGCTTAATAAAGTTTCATTCAAAAAAATGAAAAAGGGTAGTTATTTTGTTACGACGTCAAGGGGATCAATTCATAATGAAAATGATTTGTATGATATTCTTAAAGAAGGACATTTAGCAGGTGCGGGACTTGATGTATGGGAATTTGAACCTCCTCCATCAACACATAAGCTTCTTGAGCTTGAAAATGTAATAGCAAGCCCGCATACAGCGGGTATTACTAAAGATAGTCGTGATAAAATGTCTGAATACGTTGCAACGCAGCTTTTAGATTTATTTGACGGAAAGGATCCAGCAAGGCCAGTTAATCCTGAAGTATTGGACACTTATAGAGAAAAATTCAAAAAAATATTAATTAAATAATTACGTTAGTTAAGAGGAAAATAATGAAAAACATTCTCATCACCGGCGCAAGTCAAGGTATTGGAAAAGCAACAGCTGTTGAAGCGGCAAAAAACAAAATGTTTGTTGGAATAAATTATAACAAAAACTTGGAAGCAGCCCAATCTTGCTTAGATGAAGTAAAGTTAGCGGGCGGTGACGGAATGATTTTACACTGTGATGTGGCTGACAGTAATGCTGTAAAAGAAATGTTTAATAAATTCCTTGCAAAAGTTAAGACAATTGATGGTGTCTTCAATAATGCAGGAATAACCGGGCCTATTTCGCCAATACAGGATCTGGATCCTGTGGAATTAAAGATACTTATTGATACTAATGTTTCAGGTGCTTTCTATGTTGCTCAAGAATCTGCACGAGCAATGATAAACCAAAAAAACGGAGCAATCGTAAACATGTCTTCAATTGCAGCAGATATTGGTGGAGGTGGAGAATTTATTCATTACGCAATGTCAAAAGGAGCTATTCACTCTCTTACATACGGTATGGCAAAAGAGCTAGGAAAGTATGGAATTAGAGTAAATGCAGTTGCACCAGGATTAATAGATACAGAAATTCATGCAAAAGCTGGGGATGCCTCACGTGTAGATAGATTAATGCCTTCAGTACCTCTAGGAAGAGTAGGCGGTGCAGAAGAAGTTGCTCAAACTGTAATATGGTTATTGAGTGAAAAATCAAGTTATATTTCCGGCTCAATAGTTCCTGTGTCTGGAGGAAGATAAATTAAATATTGATATTAGTGTTAGTATTTAATGCTTCTTTCTTTTTCTTTGCTTGTCTTATTCCAATATAAGTTGATGCACCTAAAATTAATGCAGCTCCTAACCAAAGACCTGGATGTGGTAGTTCATCAAAAAAGATAAATCCAAAAGATACTGCCCAGATTAGTCTTAAATAATCCAATGGCAGTAATGCAGAAATTTCCGCTCTTTTTAATGCTTCATTGAGGAACCAATGAACTAAAGTACCTGCAACAGCGACCATTAAAAACATAAATAACTGATATAAAGTTGGCCATTCCCATACTTGAATAGCAAGTAAAAATGTGGCAGGTATTAGTCCAGCTGCTTGCCAGAATGTTATACTTAAAGTGCTATCTGTTTTAGTCAAAACTTTTGCCATTAACATTGAGGATGACCACATCAAAGAGGCAAGTAGTATTAATAATGGCCCAAAACCAAGTTGAATATCTGGTCTTAAAACTATTACTGCGCCACAAAATCCAACAAACATAGCTATCCATCTTCTAATGCCAACAATTTCTTTTAAAAAAATTATAGCTAAAATTGTTGCAAAAATAGGAACAGTAAACATTAAAGCTGTAGCTTTGGATAACTCTGTTATGCTTAATCCATAAAACATGCATAACATAGCTATACTTCCAACTATAGCCCTATAGGTTTGAAGTTTGGCATTATTTGACTTAAGTGAAACCAATCCTTTTTTTGCAACAAATGGAAAAAAAATAACTAGTACAAAGATAGTTCGGAAGAATGCTACTTCAAAAGGATGATGATCTTCTGTAGCAAAACGAATAAGACAATGCATTGTGGTAGCAAAAAATCCAGAAAAAATCATAAGAAAAACTGCTAATACTCCTGGAGTAAAAATAGTTGAGGATTTATTTTTATTTTTCATGAAATTTATTTAATACTTTGGTGCTGAAGTCTGATTTATGTTTAAATATTGTTATGACAAATAATTCAAAAATGACTAATAATAACATTAAATAATTAACATATTAATTGATAGGTGGCAAAATGTTAGAAGTTAAAGCTCTTCTATTTGACGTTTTTGGAACTGTTGTAGATTGGAGAACAGGAATTGCAATTGAAGTTCAAATGATAGCAAAAAAATATAACATTGAGCTAAATGCAGACGATTTTGCCGATGCCTGGCGAGCTGAATATCAGCCAGCTATGGAACAAATAAGAAGTGGAAAAAGAAGTTTTACAATATTAGATATTCTTCATTTAGAGAATTTAAAAAAAATAGCTCCAAGATTTAATTTAAACAATCTTTCCAATGAAGACTTAAATTTTCTTGTATCAGCTTGGCATAGGCTCCCAGGGTGGCCAGATAGTAGTCAAGGTTTAAATAAACTTAAGAAAAAATTTATATTAGCAACTCAATCAAATGGAAATATAGCTCTGATGGTTAATATGGCTAAATATTCTAATCTCAGTTGGGATGTTATATTAGGCGCAGAGGTTCTAGGTCATTATAAACCTGAACCACAAGCATATATTAAAGCTTGTAAAGCCCTTAATTTAAAACCTTCAGAATGTTTAATGGTTGCCGCCCATGATGACGATCTTAAAGCCGCCAGCCTTCAAGGAATGAAAACGGCTTATGTTCATAGACCTTTTGAATATGGTAAAGACAAGTTATTTGATATTGCCGAAGTAAATGATTATAAAGGTAATAGGAATTGGGACATTATGTCCAAAGATTTCAATGATTTGGCTTTTAAGTTAGGTTGTTAAATCAACATTATTACGAGTAAATAGAAAGTTTCTTATAGAATATGTCTTCAATCAAACCAATCATAGGCATTTCGACTAATGAAATAACTAACTTTGGTGGAAGACAGATTTCACATTCAACTGGTTTGAGGTACGTAAACGCTGTTGCAAAATTCTCGAATGGTATACCTATTTTAATACCATCTTACATAAAAGATGAAGATCTAGGCCAGCTTCTAAAAAAATTAGATGGCCTTGTCTTGACTGGTGGAAGAGCCAACGTAGAACCACATCATTTTGGTGGAGATCCATTTCCTCCAGATGAACCAATAGATGTTGGAAGAGATGAAATTGTTTTAAAATTAATACCTAAATGTGTAAATTTAGGTGTTCCTATATTCGGTATCTGTAGAGGTATACAAGAGATGAATGTTGCTTATGGAGGAACCCTTCATTACCGAGTACACTTGATACCTGACAAAAACGATCATCGAATGCCAAGAGGCGACGATGTAACTGTAAAAGAAATATTCACATTAAGACACAGGATTGACTTTACTAAAAATGGATTTTTTTCCAGGCTTATAAATAAAGATAGTTGTATGGTAAACTCTCTTCATGGCCAGGCGATTGATAGTTTAGCTCAAAATTTAAAAATTGAAGCTTATTCAGATGATGGTGTTATTGAGGCTATAAGTATTCCAGAACACCCTTCATTTGCTGTTGGTGTTCAATGGCATGCTGAATATGAACCTGAAAAAAATGAATTAAATAAAAGTTTGTTTATGGAGTTTGGACAAGCATGTTTAAACTATATTAATAAAAAATAAACTACTTTTACAATGATAATTCAGGTCCAACAGGAATTATTCTGTAAGGATTTATATGCTCATGAGAAAAATAATAATGTCTTTTAATATGTTCAAAATTAGTTGTTGTATTTATTGCCTTTTTTTCAAATAAATTTTTAAGATATCTACTTATATTTTTGTAATCACTTATTTTTTTTAAATTACATTTAAAATGTAGATAGTACACACAATCAAACCTTATTAAGGTTGGCACTAACCTAATATCAGCCTCGGTAAGTACGTTCCCAACCAAAAAATCTTGTTTATTTAATATTTTTTCAATCATTTCTAATGTGGAAAATAATTTATTAACGGCATCTTCGTATGAAGCTTGTGTTGTTGAAAAGCCAGATTTATAAACTCCATTATTCACATTTTCGTATATAATTTTATTAATATGGTCTATTTCCTTTCTCAGATTATAAGGATAATAGTCGTTATAATTCTTGGTAATATTGTTAAATGCACTGTTCAAAATTCTTATAATTTCAGATGATTCATTATTTACAATTGAGCGAGTTTTTTTGTCCCATAATATTGGGACTGTAGCTTTAGTGGATACTTTTTCATCTGAAATTTGATAAATTTCATGTGCATATTTTTTATTATAAAGAGTATCGCCGGTTGCTTTTGGAAAGTCTTTTGCAAATGACCAGCCCATCTCAAGCATATCTGGATGAGAAAAATCTACACTTATATGATCTTCTAAATTTTTTAACTTCCGAAAAATAAGAGTGCGATGTGCCCAAGGGCAAGCATAACTAACATATAGATGATACCTATTTGATTCTGCCAAATAAGTATCATGGCCTTCATTTATATAATTTCTAAAAATACTATTTAATCTTTTAAAACCGCCATCTTTAGAATTATTAGAAACTGATCCTTTAACCCATTTCCCATTAATAAGTTGACCCATTCATCTGTCCCACTGAGAATTTTTTTAAGATCATTATATCATGATTGTAAAAATTAAATTAAAAATAATTTAAATAGTTTGTCTACTTAAACTATAAATAAATCGAGTTTTACTATTTTAATTTAAGGAATTTAAGATGAAAAATATTGGCGTAATAGGTGGAGGTCTGATAGGGGCTAGTTGGGCAGCTATATTTTCCAAGAGCGGATTTAATGTATTTGTTTACGATCCATACCCAGATGTTTTTGATACATATGAATCAAGGGTTATATCTTTTTTAGAAGAGTTAAAAACTATTGATGAGACTATAAATGTTGAAGAAAGCTTAAATAGAATAAATGCAAACGTAACTATAGAAGATTTATGTAGTAATGTAGAATACATCCAAGAAAGCGCTCCAGAGATATTATCTGTTAAACAAGAGTTATTTGCAAAGTTAGATAATTTAGCACCTGAAGAAGTTGTTATTGGCTCATCTTCTTCAGCTATGCCAATCTCAAGCATTACGCAAAATTTGAAAGGACAACATAGGTGCATAATAACACACCCAGCCAATCCACCGCACTTAATCCCTTGTGTTGAAATTTGTCCCGGAGAAAATACTTCAAATAAAACAATTGAAAAGACAAAAGAAATTTTTACTGCTTCAGGTGCGTCTATTGTAAACGTAAAAAAAGAAATAGACGGATTTATTTTAAATCGACTTCAAGGAGCTCTACTTAATGAAGCAATGAGACTTTATTCTGACGGATATGCTAGTTCAGATGAGATAGATGCTACGATTAGAGATGGTTTAGGTTTAAGGTGGGCATTTATGGGACCTTTTGAAACTATAGATTTGAATGCTCCGGGAGGTATAAAAGATTATATTTCAAGATATGGCCCCATTTTTGTTGAAATGGCAAAAAATCAAACAAAAATTCCTGATTGGTCTGAAGAAGCAGGAAAAAAACTTGAGTTAGAAAGAAGAAAAATACTTGGTCATGAAGAATTAGAAGATCGGGCCAAAAAAAGAAATCAACTGCTCAAAACATTAAGAAAAGTTAAAATAGATAACGGTGAAGTATAACTGTTAGAGGTGTAAAGAACTTTGTTACCATTAGAAAATTTTAAAATTTTAGATTTATCTAGGTTAGCTGCGGGTAATATGGTTAGTCATATGTTTGCAGATTTTGGAGCAGACGTTATTAAAATTGAAAAACCAGGAAAAGGTGATGATCTCAGGAATTGGCAAGTCAATGACGTTGCTCACTGGTGGGCAGTTTACTCAAGAAATAAAAGAAGTATAGCTTTAAATCTTAAAGAAGAAGAAGGATTAAAACTTTTAAAAGAATTAGTAAAAAGTGCAGATGTATTTATAGAAAATTTTGTTCCAGGCACTCTCGAGAAATGGGGAGTTGGACCAGATAAATTATTAGAGCTGAATAAAAATCTTATTATTTTAAGAATTTCAGGTTGGGGGCAAACAGGAATATATAAAGATGCTCCTGGTTTTGGTTCCTTAGTTGAGGGAATGAGTGGCTTTGCTTCCATGACAGGAGAAGAGAATCAAAAGCCATTACTTCCTCCATTAGCTCTTGCAGACATGGTAGCTGGTTTGACTGGCTTTGGTGCGATTTTGATGGCTGTGATTGCATCAAAGAAAAATCAAATTAGAGGGCAGGTTATTGATCTTTCCCTTTTTGAACCTCTTTTTTCAATATTAGGTCCTTGGGCAGCAAGTTACAAAATATCAGGAAAAATACCTCCTAGAATTGGAAATAGAAGTAATGTTGCTGCACCCAGAGGTATTTATAAAACTAAGGATAATAAATTTGTATCACTATCAGCATCAATGCAATCGATGTGGGAAAAACTTGCAATTACTATTGGAGCTCAAGAGTTAATTAATGACCCCAAATTTCTTACAAATAGTGATAGATTGAGCAATCAGGATGACTTAGACGATGTGATTTCCAATTTCATCAAAAAATTTGATAGAGACCCTCTTTTAAAATTATTTTCAGAAGAGGGAATTACAGTCGGACCCGTCCTAGACATATCAGAAATAATTGAACATCCATATGTCTTAGA
>CACALC010000027.1:0-13094 GCA_902533225.1 uncultured SAR116 cluster alpha proteobacterium
AGATGAAATATTAAAATCTGGTGTTCTAAAAGGTGGAGTGAACCCTGGTTTGCCACCTCTTGCTAAATATAATGATAAGAATGATTTGGTAGGATTTGATGCTGACATAATGGCAAAATTAGCAGAAATGCTGGGAGTTAAGTTAGAACTTGTAAAAGTTGGTTCTCCTGACAGGATCCCATTTGTAGCAACGGGTAAAATTGACATTGTCATGGGAGCACTTACTAGAAACTACAAAAGACAGAAGATAGTAGACTATACAGTACCTGTGCACACAGAGGTTTTTGGAGCTTTGACAACTAGTAAAAAACCTTTTGCTGCCGTCATGGATATGAATAGAGAAGACGTAAAACTTGCGCAGGTAAGAGGTTCAATGCCAGCTGGTTGGGCAAAGAAAAACTTAACTAAAGCTAAAATAACTCTATTTGATAACTACCCAGATGCTATGAGAGCTATTGCTCAAGGTAGAGCAGATGCTATTGTAGACGTTGTAGATTTTCTTGGTGAGCATATGAATAAATACAAAGATGTCAAATGGCAAGTAGTAGATAAAGCTATAGATACTTGGTACTGTGGTATTGGGGTAAAGAAAGGAAATGCTTCTCTTCAACAATGGCTAAATGTTGCATTATATACTCTCCATAGAGCCGACTTTGTTGATGAAACTTGGGAAAAATGGTTTGGTATTCGTCAAATTCATAGTGTACAACCACAGCCTTATTTCTGATTTAAATCTAAAAATTTTACCCTCTATTTTAAGAGTTTAGAGGGTAAAATATGGGTTATACATTAGTCTACACTCAAGTTCTGGAGTTTCTTCCTTACCTTATAAAGGGTGCTTGGATAAGTTTACAAATAGCTATTTTAGCTTTTTTTGGTGGCATGTTTTTTGGTTTAATTCTGGCAACAATTAGAACTTTTGGAAGTAAAATATCTAATAATTTAGTTATATGTTACGTAACTTTTTTTACTAATACACCCCAACTTGTTCAAATCTATTTTTTGTTTTTTGCCTTGCCTGAATTTGGTATTTTGTTGTCGCCTTATATAGCAGTTTTACTTGGTATGACTTTGAATGCTGCGGCATATTTATGTGAGATACAAAGAGCTGGTTTTTTGTCAATTAGACAAAATGAATTAGATGCGGCAAAAACATTAAATTTTACTCTAGTTCAACAAGTAAGATACGTCATTTTGCCTCACATCATGAAGGTTCTCTTTCCACCATTATCTAATCATTACATTATAATGACATTGGGGACATCGATGGCGGCTATTTTTGGTGTTGAAGAGTTGACTGGTAGAGCTTTTAACATTAATTCAGAAACTTTTAGATCTGTAGAAATTTTTTCAATAACCGCGCTCATCTATATTGTAATAACTTTCATAGCTACTTTTTTATTAGCAATTATAGGTAGATATTTTTTCAAAGCAAAAATTAGGATTATTCAATAATGGAAAGGTTGATTGAAGAAATACCTAATTTTTTTACTATTTGGAATGTTATATTTTTAGCTAAAGCAATGGGTGTTACTTTTTTACTTACTGCCATTGGATGTATAGTTGGTTTTAGTGTTGGTGGTTTACTGGCTATTTTTAGAAAAACAAAAACAATTTTTTTACTGCCAATAAGAATTTTTATTGTTTTATATACTGAAATCTTTAGAAGAATACCTTTTTTGGTTTCTTTATTGCTATTTTTTTATGTTTTTCAAATAATAAAAATATCAGATGATTTATTTCTCATTGCAACAATCACGGTTTGTGTGATTGCAACAGCATATATAGGTGAAATAATTAGAAGTGGTATAGAATCAATAAATCAAACACAATGGGACGCCGCTGCTGCAATGAATTTTACATATTACCAAACACTAAAAGAAATAATATTTCCACAAGCGTGGAAAGTTATACTTCCTCCAGCCTTCGGTTTTTTTATAATGTTTATTAAAGACACTGCTCTAGCATCACAAATTGGTGTTATGGAACTTACCTTTGCTGCTAAGGTTCTAAATAATAAGGGTTTTTCTCCTTTGTTATCATTTGGAACTATTTTGATTTTATATTTTATTCTTTCATTTCCTTTAGATAGATTTGGAAAATACATGGAGAAAAAACTTGCCTCAAATAGAAATTAAATCAGCTAACGCCTACTATGATAAATTGCATGTGTTAAAAAATATTAAACTTAGTGTTGATAAAGGTGAAATTGTTAGTTTAATAGGTCCATCTGGATCTGGTAAAAGCAGTCTTTTAAAGATGTTAGTCGGATTATTAATTCCAAAATCTGGTGATGTATATTTGAACAAAACATTGATTAACTACAATAATCAATCTGATTTAAGAGCAATTCGAGAACAAATAGCAATTGTTTTCCAACAATATAATTTATTTCAAAATATGAATGTCTTAAAAAATGTTTCTATTGCTCCAACTAAAATTCAAAAAAGAAATCCTAAAGAAGTTAATGAACAAGCTTTATTATTGTTAGAAAAAGTTGGTTTAAAGGATAAATTAGAATCTTACCCAGATGAACTTTCTGGAGGACAGCAACAACGTGTTGCTATAGCGAGAGCATTATGTTTGAATCCAGAAATTTTACTTTTAGACGAAATAACTTCAGCATTAGACCCAGAGTTAGTTAAAGAAGTTTTAGATTCAATAAGATTACTCGCATCAGAAGGTATGACAATGCTTATAGTTTCGCACGAAATGAGTTTTGTTAGGGAAGTTTCGAGTAGAGTGGTTTTTATGGATGATGGATCTATTATAGAGATAAACAATCCGAAAAATATCTTTGAAAGGCCAAAAGAAAAAAGAACATTGGATTTTGTAGGTAAAATCCTTAAAAATAAATGAGGTATCCATTTCTTGAAAATTCTGTAGATAACCATATTCATTGCTGTCCGCATATAAATAAAAGAAGCACAAATATTTTTGAAGTTGTTGGGCATGCTGAAAAAAATAAAATGTATGCCATAGGACTCATGGACAACTTCTCAAATACTTCAGGTTATGCTTCATTAGTTAGAAAATATTTTCCAAACCTAAACTTGAAAATTTTTGGTGGCTTAATAATGGAACCACCTGCGGGAGGAGTTAGCTATGAGAATGTAAAAATTGCACTTGAATATAGTTACTATGAAAACGATGGAGCAAAATTTATTTCATTTCCTACCCACCACACAAGACACATTGCAATTCAAGAAAAGAGAAAATCAGATTATATTAAAAATTGTTTTTATATACCAGATGAAGGACCTACAGACGAAACAAAGAAGATTCTTGAGCTGATTGCTAAAAAAAATGTTGTTTTAAACACCGGACATTTATCTTCTAAAGAAACTTTGAAACTTGTTAAGGCAGCAAAAAAATTAGGGGTAGAGAAAATTTTAATTCCTTCAAACAATTTTGATGGGTTAACAATTATAAAATTAAAAAAATATAATGTTTGTTTTGAGTTTTCTTATTTTTTTGTATCAAAAGCAACAGAAATTCCACTTACTCATGTTGATAAGGAAAAACATAAAATCAAGGGGCTTACTATTAAAACCCTAAAAGAGTTAATTAAAACTGCGAACCCTGAAAATGTAATCTTATCAAGTGATTGTGGAGTTTCTATTCTTCCTAAACCTCATTTAGGTTTCAATCAATTTATAAAACAGATTAGTGAATTAGGGTTCACAATAAAAGAAATTGAATATATGATTAAAACTAACTCAAAAAGGCTCTTTAGTATTTAAAATGAAAAAAAATATCCAAAAAGAATTATTAAATTTATTAGAAGAACTTGTAAAAATAGATACTTGTTATCCTCCAGGGAGTAGTAAAGATTTTGGTAAATTTGTATATTCATATCTTAAAGATAGTGGATTAGAGGTTAAATCTTTTGGCGTTAATGATGAGAAAATAAATGTTGTAGCTTCAAATTATAAAGGTTTAAAAAAATCAATTGTTTTTAACTCACATATAGATACTGTTAGACCGATTTTGAGCGAGTGGAAAAGTGACCCGTATGGTCTTAAAATTGAAAAAGATTACTCATATGGTCTCGGTGCTGTTAATTGCAAAGGAAGTGCAGCAGTACATTTGTATTTAGCAAAAAATTTTAAAAGATTATTTCCTAATATTAGAGAAAATATAGATTTTACTTTTGTAACAGATGAAGAGAATTTAGGACCTGATGGTACAGAATATCTTAGAAGATCAAAAAAAATAAAACCACATACCCTAATTCTAGGTGCTCCAACTAATAATAATTTTGTTATAGAAGAAAGAGGTGTGTTTTGGGTAGAGGTTAAGATTTCAGGTAAAACTTCTCATGCAGGTGAGCCTCATAAAGGGATAAATGCCATTGAAAAATCGGCAAAAATAATAAGTGAACTTAGTTCTAAATTTAAAAAAGAACTAAAAAAATATGATGTTGGAACACACAAATCTACTATTAATATAGGGATTGTATCTGGCGGAGAAAACGTAAATGTTGTACCTTCTAAAACTGATATAATTATTGATAGACGAATTACTCATAAAGAAGATGTAAAAAAAGCTTTTATTGAAATTAAAAACTTTATTTTAAAAATTGATAAATCTGCAAAAATTAAATTTCTTACTGGTACAAATCCATTTAAGTCAAACAAATCTAATATTTATTTAAAAGAATTATCTAATTCTAAAAAAGTTATTACAGGTAAAAAACCAAAATTTTTATCTTCTATTGGAGTTAGTGATGGTAGATATTTTGCAGAGGATGATGTTAATATTATTAATATTGGACCTGGAACAGGATCTGAAGGTCATAAATCCAACGAAAAATTGATCAACAAAGATCTTCTTGATTATTTTTTTATTTTGGAACACTTTTTACTTAAGATTTAAGCTGATATTGTCCGGTTAAGTAAATGTATGTAAGAATTGTGAAATTATCTTTTATGAATGACTTCTCAAAAGAAGCAGCCTCAAATCTTTTAGTGCAAATAGGAAAGACAAAGGGGTTTGCAGAAGGAATGCTCCTAAGAATGTCTGTGGATGTTTCTGATACACAAAGATATTCTATGACAGTTTGGCCAAGCAAAAAAATTGAAGAAAAAACATGGAAATTATTTGGTGAAGAGGTTTTGAAAAAATTAAGAGAAACTGGAGCTAGAGTTGAAATTTCAAAAGGAGAAATCAATGAGATTAATCTTTCTAAAGATTTGGACTTAAGTGGTTTTTTAATTGACTGATTTTTTAGTTTTGTTGAATGGCTTTGTTGCAACAATATATATACCAGACACTATGAAAATTAGGGCTAAAACATCTAACCAAGAGAATTTAACATCTACAAAAATATAATCTACTAGTATGGCTAAAATGGGAACTGCCATGACTGATATAGATGTTACGTTAACTGAAAATTTTTGTAAAATTGTAAAATAAGCCCAATAGGTATATGCGCTTGACAAAAATATACCGTATAAAATAATAAAAAAATGTACATAATTTAAAGATCCAAAACTGTTTAGATCAAAATATAAAGCAAATGGTATGATAGGGAGTATTCCAATAATTTGCTGCCAACCTGCCACAATTAATCCATCAGATTTAATACCACCATACTTTACTATCATAGTCCCTACTGCCCAGCTTAAGCCAGCAGATAAGGTGATGAGAAAACCAAAAAAATTTTCAAAAATATTTATTTCAATGGAAAGAAAAAAAATACCCATCATTCCTAGAACTAAAGAAAATATGATAGAAATATTAATTCTTTCATAACCAAAAATAGCTGCAAAAATTGTTGCCCATACAGGCATTGTATACGTTAAAACAGCAGCTCTCCCTCCACCCAGCATACTTATTCCATACAACATTAATACTTGCCATAAGGTGACATTAAAAAAGCTTATCAATATTAAAGGTTTCCAGTCACCTTTAGGAACATTAATTGTTTTAACTTTTTTAAAACCAAGAATTAACAATAAAATAAAAGCTGGTATTCCAATAATAACTCTAAAACTTAGAGGTGGAATGACTTCTATTGCAATTTTAAATAAAGACCAAACTGAAGTCCAAACGAGAATTAAAATTATTAAAAGGACAATAGGTAATGTTTTTTTGGAGGAAAGTAATTCCATTGATTGACCAAGATTAAGAAATACTAATTTATATTTTTAGATTTTTAACATATTAATTGGATGTGGGTAATTTTTATTTAGAACAATATCCATCATCTAGACTTTTCTATGTATATGCATTATTTTAGTTAAAGTAATAACGGAGAAAAAAATGTTAGTAGTCGTTTCCCCAGCAAAAAAACTTAATATGAACCCTATTAATAAGGTTAAAGAAACCAAACCACTTTTTGCTGAAAACGTAAATGAGTTGATTACTGTAGTCAGAAAATTAAGCTCAGATAATTTAAAAGATCTAATGGGAATCAGCACTCAATTAGCAGAACTAAATAAGAAAAGATTTATAGATTTTGGTAAGCAAGATAGAAAAGCTGCAGCTTTTGCCTTTGCAGGAGATACTTATAAAGGTTTAGATATAGAAAAGATGGATCAACATGACCTTGAATGGGCTCAAAAACATCTTAGAATTTTGTCTGGTTTGTATGGTTTATTGCGACCACTTGATTCAATTGAACCCTACCGTTTAGAAATGGGGAGTAGATTAAAAGGATCTCACGGTAATTCATTATATGAATATTGGGACCATAAAATTTCTAATAATTTGAATCAACACGCAAAAAAAATTGGAGCAGATACTTTAGTAAATTGTGCTTCAAATGAATATTTCAATGCAATAAATCTTAAAAATCTTTCTTTAAATATCATCACTCCTGTCTTCATGGAACGTAAAAATGGTAAAGAAAAAATTATAAGTTTTTACGCTAAAAATGCTCGGGGAGCTATGGCTCGGTTCATTATTCAAAATCGTTTGGTAAATGTAGAAGATTTGAAAAAATTTAACTTAGACGGGTATTCGTATAATGTTGAAAAATCAAAAGAAGGCAAATTTGTTTTTCTTAGGTAATTTCTTTTAATCTAAATTTTAGTGAATCTCAAATTCATTTATTTAATAGTTAAATCAATCATATTTATTTAAAAAATATTGGATGTTAAAAAATGTCAAAAAATACAATGCCTCTACATAAGGAAGCATGGATTGAAGAATTAGCTATAAAAATTTTTAATGAAATTGAGGCATTAACCAAAGATAAAGTTGGCGTTTCTAGAGAATCTTATGGGAAAGGAGAAACCACTAGCATAAATTATATGATAGATTTAGCAAAAGAATTTGGTTTCTATATTGAAAAAGATGCTGCTGCAAATGTTTATTTATCATTAGAAAAATCTATAAAAAATAATCATATACTAATTGGATCACACATAGACTCTGTTCCTCAGGGAGGTAATTTTGATGGACTTGCAGGAGTAATCGCTGGTTTCTTAATTCTAGTTTATTTAAAAGAAAAAAAAGTCAAAACTTCTTTGCCCATAAAATTGTTGGTATTAAGAGGTGAAGAAAGTGCTTGGTATGGAAAAAACTGTATTGGTTCTAAAGCATTGTTTGGTTTAATATCCCAAGAAGATTTAAATTCTACTCATAGAAGTAATGGAAAAAAATTATCAAAAGCTATGACAGAATCTGGTGTAAAATTAGATCAGATTAGAAAATATAAAACTTTAATAAATAAAAATGAGGTTGAAGCGTTTATAGAAATACATATTGAACAAGGCCCTATTTTAGTGGATAAAAATTGGCCAATTGCTGTTGTTACTGGGATTCGAGGTAATTATCGTCATCACAAAATAAGATGTAAGGGTACAGCTGGACATTCCGGTACTATTCCAAGATATTTAAGAAAAGATGCTGTTTTTGCTGGTGCTGATTTGATAACTCGTATGGACGACCATTGGAATACAATAGAACAACATGGTGGTGATCTTGTTCTAACTTCAGGTATTTTTCATACAGATGTTGACAATCAGGCTATGTCTAGAATACCTGGAGAAATTTTATTTAGTTTTGAATCAAGGAGCCAAGATATTTCAACTCTGGACGCATTAGAAGGATTATTAAGATCGGAATGTAAAACAATAGAAAGAGAAAAAGGGGTCTATTTTGAGTTTGACAATGTAATTAAATCAGATCCAGCTGAATGTAATCAAGAAATTGTAAAAAAACTTTTAGATGCAAGTGAGTCTTTAGGTTTTCCAAGAGCTTCCGTAGCAAGTGGCGCAACTCATGATGCCGCTATATTTTCAAATCAGGGTATAAAAACAGGAATGATTTTTATAAGAAATGACAAGGGATCTCATAATCCAGATGAAAGAATGGAGATAAAAGATTTTATGAAAAGTGTTTCAACATTAAATAAATTTTTAAATGATTATGAATAATATATTTTAGGGATTTATGACTCTATTTTTAAATATTTATTTAATCATTTATCTGAATACTTTATATTTTGAAAATGTTAGGTAAGTAAATGTTTCAAATGTATGAAGATAAAATACTTAATAAACATGTTTAGATAAGGAAAAATTAAAAATGTTTTCAACTAGTTTCCCCGAAAAAAGTGTTATATCAAGGATAACTGCTAAAATGCTAATAGAAGTTGAAGCAGTTAGATTTAGTGCTAAAGACCCGTTCAAATTTACTTCAGGTTGGGCAAGTCCGGTTTATATAGATTGCCGAAAACTAATTTCTTATCCTCGAGTAAGGCATACATTAATGGATTTTGCAGCTTCTGAAATTACACGTAATATTGGGTTTGAAAGTATTGACTCAATCGCTGGAGGAGAAACGGCAGGTATTCCCTTTGCTGCATGGATCGCTGATAGAATGATGCTACCTATGCAATATGTTAGAAAAAAAGCAAAAGGATTTGGAAGAAATGCTCAAATTGAGGGTGATTTTGAAAATAACTCACATATACTTTTGGTTGAAGATTTAACTACAGATGGAAATAGTAAAATAAAGTTTTGTCAAGCACTTCGCCAAGCTGGCGCCAAAGTTGATCACACCTTCGTAGTTTTTTATTATGATATATTTCCGCAAACTAGGAAAACATTAGAGGATATTGGTCTGCAAATGCATTCACTAGCCACTTGGTGGGATGTTTTGAAAGTAGCTAAGGAGTTTAATTACTTTGAAAATAATGAGATTGCAGAGGTAGAAAGTTTCTTGAATGATCCAATGTCATGGTCTGCTGATCATGGTGGCGCCTCATCATTATCTGGATAGATCTTTTGTAATTTATTTTAATTTTGATTCTCTCCATGCAATGTATGATGTTGACCCAATTATTAAAAATCCACCTATCCATAATGTAATTTCAGGTTCTTCTGCAAATAATGCATAACCAATAAGAACTGACCATATGAGTCTTAAAAAATCAAAAGGTAGAAGCAAAGCTAATTCTCCTTTTTCAAATGCAAAATTCATTATTGTTTGAGCTAAAGTTCCAGTTATGGCTATGAATATTAAAATTATGAATTGTCTTAAATCGATCATTTCAAAAATAGGAAACGCCATAATAAAAGTAGCTGGGATCATTCCTATTCCAAAATAAAGAGAAATGGTAATTGCACTATCAGTTTCTGTAAGTTTTTTTATGTAAATAAGACAAACAGACCATAAAAAAGAAGAAAAAATAATTAAAACGGCACCTAATTCAATTGAAATATCTGGTCGCATAACAATTAAAGTACCAATAAAACCAATGATTAAAGCACTTGTTCTTCGCAACCTAATTTTTTCTTTCATAAAAACAACAGCCAATATAGTTGTAAATATTGGTACAGTAAAACCTAATGTAGTCAATTGAGCTAGTGGAGTAGAAGAAATACCGTAAAAAAAACACAACATAGCCACGGAATTAGTTGTAATTCGTAGAAACTGAATTTTAGGTTGTCCGGTAATAAAGACACTTTTACCTTGTTGTAAAATTATTGGTGCAAGTACAAAAATTACCAAAGCACATCGAAAAAATGCGATCTCAAAAATATGTACTTCTTTCGACAAATACTTAACAGCACTATGCATAAAGACAAAAAATAAACCTGATATAACCATGAGGCTTATTGCGATTAGTGGTTTCGGGAATCTATTTAATATGCTAGCGAGATACACTTAATATCCTTTATTGTGAAACTAAGATGTATTTATACATTTTTTTAAAAATAAGTTTTAAATAATAGTATAAATAAAATTTAAATATAAAAAACTTGTTGTGGAGCTGGTAATGTCATTTTATTAATTGTAAAGAAGGAAAAATTCAAAATGATAAAATTATTTTTTTTTATTTTAATTATTTTTAGCTCAACTACTTTTGCAAATGACAGACTAAAAGGGTACCAGGCATTAGAGGATCAAGACTATAAGAAAGCTTTATATTATTTGAGTTATGAAGCAAATTTAGGAGATGATAAAGCTCAATATAACTTAGGAATTATGTACAAAAAAGGGTTGGGGGTCCCAGTCAATAATAATGAAGCATTTGGTTGGTTTTTTTTGTCTGCTAATCAAGGTAACATTTTAGCTAATTATGCTTTAGGTCATGCTTACTTAAAAGGTTCAGGGATAAAAAAAAATTATAAGTCAGCTCTGAGAGCCTTCAAATATGCAGCACTTCGAGAACACCCATCCTCAAGGCTTATTATCGGAAATATGTATTATCAAGGCCAAGGTGTAATTGTCAGTTATTCTAGAGCTTTTCTGTGGTGGAGTTTAGCTCAAGATTTAAATATAGGTGGGGCAAGCCAAAACATTGCCATGATTAAAAAAAAGATGAGCAAAGATCAATATAGTAAAGCTAAAGGAATGTACCTAATGTGTATGCAAAATACATTATATAATTGTACAAAAAAATTAGATTTATTTTAAAAAGGTAGATTTTGAAGAAAAGAGAACAAATAGAGTCAGAATTACGAACTATAATCAAAAGTTCAAAAAAAAATGTTTTTGTTAAACTGTCTTTATCAGAGCTAATAAAAACTTCTAGAAGAATGTATGTAATCTTTGAAAACTATAAGTCTGGTGAAAAATTTAAAATTAATTACAATGATGAAAATATTCTTTTACTTTATAAAATCGAATCAGATTTTCAAAAACTTAATTCAAAACTAACAAAGATACCAACACCTATAAAAGATTTACTAGATAGGAAATGGGAGCAAGAACCAAACTCTAAAGAGAGTACCGATGGCTCTACTGAACTTATTTTAAAAAAGCTTTCTTATTTACAAAAGGATTTTAAAAAATTAGTAAATATATTAGTGGCAGATACTAAAAATGGAACGATTAATAATATAGATCCCATTCCGATAGCAATTGTACATAGTGCTATGACCATTTGGATAGAAGTTTTAAAGAACAAATATAATTTAAAGAATAAAAAAATATTGAGTAAAAATCTTTTAATTTACTTAGAAAATGTTTTAGAGGCATTTGGTTATGATGCTGATATAAAAAAAAGTTATTATAATTGGCACGAATTAAAAAATATGTCTTAGTATTATAAATAAAATATAACTTGGAGATTAAATTAAATGGGATCATTTCTAAGTGAATCTGAAACTTCTGACTTTCATAAAAATGGTTATGTTATAGTTAAAAATTTTTTTAATGAAAAAGAAACAGAGCTTTTACAGAATGCCTCAAGACAGGATCCAGCCATAAGGGATCATTTATATGATAGAAAAGACTCTGAAGGTTTAACAACAAAAATGATGGCATGGAACCATCCTGACGATAGTATTTATGGCGTCACGGCAAGATCAGAAAAAATTGTTGATACAATGGAAAGTTTACTCGGAGGTGAAGTTTATCACTATCACTCCAAAATCACGGCTAAAGAACCTTATGAAGGAGGTGCTTGGGAGTGGCATCAAGATTATGGTTACTGGTATAATAATGGATGTTTATTTCCACTCATGGCAACTGTAATGATTGCATTGGATAAATGTACTAGAGAAAATGGATGTTTACAGGTTTTATCAGGTTCAAACAACTTAGGTAGAATTGATCATGCGTTGCTTGACAGCGGACAAGTAGGAGTGGATCTCAAAAGAGTTGAGGAGGCAAAAAAACATTTAGAGTTGGTTTATTGTGAAATGGACCCAGGCGATGTTTTGTTCTTTCATTGTAATACTCTCCATAGATCAGATAAAAATAATTCTCCTGATAGACGTTGGACGCTTTTATGTTGTTATAATGCAGCAAGAAATAATCCTTTTGTAGAGCATCATCATCCAAAATACACTCCTCTAAAAAAATTAACTAATGATGAAATTATAAAAGCAGGAGATAAGTTTTTGGATGTTAACGATGTTGACACGTTCTTAAAGAGGCCAACAGCACCACCTGAACTCTCAAAAAAAGGTGGAAAGTTATTTAATGCTTAAAGCGATTTATTCAACTCTTTTTGAAGGTATAAGGATAAATCTCTATCATTCAAATTAGGTAAGGATTGATTTTTTAAATATTTCAAAACTTTGAATTGCATTGGTTTATCTAAACTTTTCTTAATTTCATATAAATATAAACTTTGCTTTATAGTTTGATGAACGCGAGACGCTAACTGAAATGCCTTGGAATTTTGACCGTCAAATTTAGTCATTATGAGATCACAATTTGAATCATTGATTAG
This sequence comes from uncultured SAR116 cluster alpha proteobacterium, assembly GCA_902533225.1. Classification (GTDB taxonomy): domain Bacteria; phylum Pseudomonadota; class Alphaproteobacteria; order Puniceispirillales; family Marisalimonadaceae; genus Marisalimonas. Next base: position 12,641 of record CACALC010000027.1, read on the forward strand.
TCTTCCAAGCATAGGTTTCCAATCATCCTCTTGAATAGGCAACCCTTTTTTTCTTGACCAAGCCACTCCTCCAGCAGGGAAAATGGCTACAACACCACCATTTTTTAAGATTTTAATAGCTGTTTGTCTTGTCACAACATTATTTCTCATTGCATTTTTACTATTACTAAAATCAATAGGAAGAATATTGTCTGCAAGTATAGGTTCTTGTCTGAGAACTCCATGAGCAATAACTTTAAAATTTTCATCTAATGTTGATGCAAACCAAGATAAAAAAACTCCATCCGCAACTCCAAAAGGGTGATTTGCTACTATAATTAATCCTCTTGATTTTGCTCTTTTAGGGATAGGATCTAATTTAGGTGTCTGAATACCCATAGAGTTTAATGCGTGTTTCCAAAGATCTGTTCCTCTTTTGTCTTGGCATAATGAAATAAAATTCTTATATCTTTTT
>CACALC010000028.1:0-11584 GCA_902533225.1 uncultured SAR116 cluster alpha proteobacterium
ATTAAAAATATGAATATTATATCTAAGAGCTTTAATCCAAAATTGGTAGAATGGAGAAATGTAAAAGACCCCGATTGCAAAGAATTTAAAGTTGATTTCGATTATAGTCTTCTTGGATATGATATAAAATCAGGACGTCTAGATATGCTTTTGAGATATGCAAGTTTAAGTCACTGCCGAAGACACAGGCATGTTGCGTCAACCTTAACAATGGTTTTAGAAGGTGAACAACACCTTACAGAATGGCAACTTGATGGATCTAAAAAATCTATTTCTAGAAAAAAGGGCGATTATGCTCTTGCGGGTGCAGACGCTCTTCCACATGACGAAAGAGGTGGAGAAAGTGGAGGGACTGTTCTTCTATCTATGCATGCACAAGATGGAATTTTATTTGAATATTTTGATGAAAATATGGAAAATGGATGGACATTATCTATAGATGAATATGTAGATAATTGGGAAAAAGGATTAATATATGGTCAAAGGAAATAAATAAATATAATTATAATAATTCAATGCTTCATATTTTATATTTAATAATATTTTCAACATTTTCATTTAACTCACTTGCTCAACTAGATGATGTTGACATAAAAAATTATTGTTTTCATAGAACATGTACTAATCCAATAAAAGAGTTAAAAATTTCGAATTTTTCCTTCAAAACTAGAAATTGTGAAACTAAAGACTACAGAAAATGTTTAGTTTGGTTTGGCACTAAAAAAAATTCTAAAAGGATTAGCTGGGTAAAATACTATAGAATTATAAATGGCCCTGTTCCAAATAAACCTAGTTGCTTGCGGGGCAAACCTGTATGGTTTCAAGATTTGCCTTTTCCAAGTAAACAAGAAAACTTAAACTACTTAAAAATCTTTAAAAATTTAAACTATCAACATCGAGAAAAAATGTATTTTCATCGCTCTCCTATTGCGACTTTTAATTATTTTTCTTCTTCAGATAAATCTATTGGAATTCTGGTTCATAGTAAAAACTTCAAAGGCATTGAAAAAAACGAAATATTTATATTTAATACTGAAAACGACGATATGAAATTAATCGAACCTATCTGTAAAAAGTAAAGTTTGAAAAGCTTTTATAAAAAAAATTTTATCTTGCTAACTTGATAAATATATCCCCCATTCCAGAACTTAATTCACTTATAGGAGCACTATTTCTAATGGGGCATAGTCTACCAGTTAACTTATTAGAATAGATTTTTCTTAAATCTGAAGGTTGACAATATTTAGCATCATACAATAAACCAATTATCAATTTATCGTTTATTGTTGAAACTTGTTTCTTATCTAAAATATTTCCGTCGCAGAAATAACTCCTATTAACTTTTTTTGGAAAATCTTTTTTCGTGCAAGGATTATCTATTATTAAGGCATACAAATCTTTTGAACCATCTTGAAATTTTTTCTTAATTTTTTTGACTTTTGCGTATTTCATTAAATCACAAACACAAGGCCAACAGCATTTGTAATAATATCCACAAATATTTTTTTTGGTTTCATCTTCTTTTATGTTTATAAATTCAGGTTTTGAACCTGGACTGATTAAAGATCCAGATACAGCACAATATAATTTATTGTATTCTTGAAACTCTTCAAAATTTGTATATTTGTCAGAAATATATTTAAAAAATTTTGGTCCTGCAGCATTTCTATTTCCATCTGGAAATATTATACGCCAGTCCTTGGTCAGATTATTGTAGTATTTATCTTCATTATCTTTAGATTGTACAACACTAAAATTTGAAAATATTAGCGTCAAAATAAGGGATAAGATGATTTTTAAGTTAAACATTATTTTAAATATCTTTTTTAAAAATATAAGTTTTGTTTAACTTATCTATTTTAAAATTGTTTGAAGATCCGTCAGTCCATTTTATGGTAACACTCTCAACTTTTTCATTTATCCTTAGACCATAATGAGCGATAGGTTCCATTTGACAAAGATATCCGGATCCAGCATCAATTGTTTTAGCATGTTTCCTAAAATTGGTATTTAGTATTACAGTTGATCCCCTAGCAGGGGCATTGTAAATAGTCTTTGGAAAAATTCTTAAATATCTAAAAGGTCTCTTTACATTTGCCTTATATAACGAAAGTGGTTGCAAACCAGATTCGCCGTGCGATATTAATAATTCTAAAATTCCATCATTATCTATATCAGCAACAGCAGCACCTGTTCCCAATCCATTCTTTTCTAATCCAACATTTAAGTCAATTTGATTTAATTCTCCATCATTAGAAATCTTAAAAAGTTTATTGGCTTCTCTAATATTATTTATAAAAATTTCATCATAGCCATCATTATCAAAATCTGCTGAAATAACAGTTCTAACTCTTGATGGAGTTTTAAATGCTGAAGTTGCAACATCTTTAAATTTTTTATCCCCTTTTAAAAATATTCTATGTTCACCTTCCCAGTTGCCCGTTACAATATCGAGTTCTCCTCTATATAGAAAATCTGTAAGAGTTGTACCGCGACCATTTTCAAATACATCTTCAACACCAAGCTTTTCAGCAAAGTCTTTAAATCTTCCGTCTTCGTTAAAATATAAAAAATTAGGACCTCTTTCATTTGCAGCAAATATATCCATCTGATTTCCTAAAATATGTCCTGAAATAACTGCTCTTCCACCAGTAATTTTATCAATATTTAATACCGGAGCTTTGTCAATTATTTGATTGTTTATTAACTCATAAAATCGAGTCGGACCACCATAATTAGCAACATAAAACCCATAAGTGCCAACACCATTTCTGTCGACACATACAACCGATCTTCCTGCTGTTAGATTTAAAGATTTTAAATTTTTTTCAATTTCAAATAAGTCAATTATCTTCGTTTGACTGTCAAGAAGGCGGTCTGAGTACTGTTTTCTCCCGCTATACGTATCTGTGTTAAGAAAATATAATTCCTCAAAACCATCATTATCAATATCGCACGCGGCAACTCCGATAGTTGACCTTAAATTGTCTGAAAAAACTTCTTCATTAATTAAGTTTTCTAAATAACCTTTTTTATAGGAAAGTGCTAAATTAGGATACCTAAAACCTGTAACAATGAATTCAAATTGACCATCTTTATTGAAATCCGTTACCGAAATACCATAACTTAATCTTTCTTTATTATTTTTGATTATGTTAGAAATATCTTGAAAAAATTCTGCAAAAGCCATTTTAGTAATTAAAAAAAATGTAAAAAATATAATGAATTTCATTTAATATATATAACATAATAAATGATGTTTTTTAAATTTCTTTAACAAATATTTATTAACATTATAAAACTTCTACAATATTACTAATTGATAGGATTAGAATACATAAAAAAGTTATTAAAGTTCCACCAACTCTAAGAAATGGACTATACTTCATAAAACCAAAGGCAACTCCATGCATCAATCTAGCAATCATAAATAGAGTAGCTGTCATATATAACATATGAGGATGGGCACCATTATACTCCGCAATAAAAAGTAGAATTAAAAAAATTGGGGCATATTCAATTAAATTACCCTGAGCTCTGATCGCTCTTTGTAAGGCCTCTTCACCAAAATTGTTGAATGAGAAGAATTTTAAAAAAGAAACGCCTCTTAGTGCTATTACCCTAGCGGATAATATCAAAAGCCATATAGCAATTATTGATGTTAATAATGTTGATATCATTTTATTTTACTTTCTAAACTTATTTTTAATTATTCTGTGACGATAAAGAAGATAGATATACTTAAAACAAAATACTATAATAACAACAACTTTATTTTAGACTTGATAAAAAGGTTTTTAAACATGAGCAAAAGAATTGAATACTACTTCGACTGTAGTAGCCCATGGACTTATCTGGCATTTAAGGGAATCACAAATCTCTGTAAAAAAAGATTTTGAATTAATTTTGAAACCTATTTTAGTTGGTAGAATCTTTAACACCATAAATCCGAGTGTTTATAAGGCTAGAAACAATCCCAATCCGGTTAAAGAAAAATTAACCTATTATTTTAAAGATTTAAAAGATTTGGCTGACGCAAGAAAAATTGTTATAAATCACGATGGTTTTGGGCCACTTAATTCACCCAAGGTCTTTCCTGTTAATAGCATCAAAGCAATGAGAGGCTCATTTATGTTTATAGATGAAGAAGATTGAAAGTTATTTGAATTCAATATTCTATGCTTATTGGACCGATGGATTAGATATTTCCTTAGAAGAAAATTAAATAAATATTGTTGAAAGTTTAAATGTAGATCCAAATAAATTTTTAAATTTTGCACAACAACAAAATACTAAAGAAAGATTAAAAAATAATACCCAAGAACTTATAGATAGGGGTGATTTGGCACTCCTACTTTCTTAGTAAATAAAACGGATATGTATTTTGGCCAAGATAGAATTTCTCTAATTGAAATGCTTTTATAATCTTTAAAAAATTTGAAAATAGCTTATTTATTTATTTAAATTAAATAAAAAATTAAATATTATTGTTTTATGCCTAATTATAAAAAAATTTGTGTAGTCGGTGCAAGTGGTCTAGTTGGGTCAAGTATTGTTAGACTTGCTCTCGAGGAAGGTTATTTTGTTAGTGGTACACTAAGAGACAAATCAAATATATATAAAGTTAAATATCTGAAAAAACTTAAAAATTCTCAAAATTTAGATTTATTTAACGCAAATATGGAAAATGAAAAAGACTTTATAAACCCTATGCAAGGTACTGATGCAGTATTTATTGCTTGTTTAACTCCAACATATAAAGGTAAAGACGGTACACCAGCCAAAGAAATGAATGATGAAAGAGGTTATAAAGAAATAATAAACCCAACAGTGGATGGATGTCTAAACATAATTAAGACAGCTAAATACCATGGTATTAAAAATGTTATAATATGCTCCTCTACATCTAGTACAAATCCTGTAACACCAGTAAAGTTTAAGAATGAAATTGATCACTGGTCTGATGAAAAAGAACAATGCAAATCAAAAAAATATACTTCTGCAACTAAAACAGTCATGGAAAAGGCTGCGATTAAATATTGTGAAGAAAATGATATTAGACTGTCAATTATTTTACCAACTGGGTTGTACGGTGATCCAGTTTTACCAAGTCACCTTAGTCATAATCCCTTTATATGGCTAAAGAGGGTCATCGAAGGTGGAAATCCGAGACATGAAAAAATACCTAACGATTCCGCTTCAATGATACATTTAAGAGATTTAGCAAAAATTTTTTTAGCTGTATACGAAAATCCAAACGCCTCCGGGCGATATTTTGGTGTTTACAAAAGCCTTCATTGGTATGATATTTATAATCAGTGTAGGAAATTAATTCCAAACATGAACATGCCTATAACATTCTCAGACAAACCAGTTGAACCCACAGGATTTGATTTCACTAGAAGGGACAGTCTTAAAGTTCATATTAGAGATTTTTCAACAACATTAAAAGAAACTATAAATTGGCTTAAAACCAGACCCTTTGAGTAAGTAATAAATGATAAATAGATCAGGACTTATTTTCTTTATTTAAACTGTTTTTGTTAACAAAATTATTGTTGGTAAATAACTAATAAGTTTTTAATAAATAACATGACAGAGTTTGTATTATGGATAATTTTAAAAATAGAAATTTTTTCCACGAAGGTATGAGAGAATTTCAAGAACTTTTTGACGGCGTTAGGACAGCTGACGCAATTGAAAAGCATCGAAAACATTACGAATTTTGGGATGATGAAATAGAGTTAATTCGTAAATCAAAATTTTTCTTTATCGCTAGCTCATGGAATGGATATATCGATTGCAATATAAAATCTGGAGATCCCGGATTTGTTAAGATAATAAAAGATGGAGTGATTGAGTATCCTGAATATGACGGTAATTCGATGTATAGAACTGCAGGAAATATAGTTAAAAATGCAAATGTTGCTCTTCTTTTTGTAAACTTTGATGGAAAGAGTCGAAGAATAAGAATAAATGGGCATGCAAGCATTTACCGGGATAATAATACCTTGAAAAGACATTATGGAGCAAAATTTGTTGTAAGGATAAAATGTGAGATTTATCCAAATTGCCCTCGTTATATCCCAAATCTTAAGAATGATAAGCTGTCAGTATATACCCCTCGAGAAGAAGAAGGAACACCTCCTGCTCCGGAGTGGAAAGAGAGAGATTATATCAAAAATATTTTGCCTAAAGATGACCCCCATAATAATTAATTAGAGTTGAGATGTATTACAAATAGGTTTGATGTATGGAACATGAAATGAAAGAAGGTCTCCCTAAAACGTGGGATAAGACAAAACGTTTTTATGAGATATTATATCCTAATGGTAAAAAGGAAATATGGAAAGAGATAACAGCACGTGAGTGTCTAACAAAGTATGAAAATATGGACCCATATGGCAAAGGATTAAAATTAAGAGAAATAGTAGGCAAAGAATTACAATTAATAAAGTTAATGGATAGTACTCAGAAATAAGATTAGCTGTAGACACCTTGTTGTTTATTTAAATGAAGCAACTCCCACAAATAAAACTTCAAAAAATTTAAAAATGTATAATTTTTAATCCTCTATATTTTTTTGATTACTTTATAGGCAAATTATTTTGATTTGTTATGTCGCATTGACTCTATATTCAAGTTTCATAATCATATTTTTCAGTTTTAGGTACTTATTGGGGAATATTGCCTAAATTTAGACTTTTTAAAATTTTATAGGAGGATTAACAATGAATAAAATTTTTAATTTTACAATTTTTAATATACTTTTTTTATTATTTTCAAATGTAGCTTTAGCTGAAAATATAAAATTTTGGACTACTGAAGAGCAACCAGCGCGTCTTGCAAAACAAAACGCAATGGCTGCGGATTTTTGGAAAGAGACTGGACATGAAGTAGAAGTTATACCCGTTTCTGAAAAAGATCTTGGTAAGAGGGCAACTGCCGCATTTGCAGCTGGAGACTTACCTGACGTAATTTATCATACATTACAGTATGTATTACCATGGTCCGAAGCTGGTATTTTAGACGTAGAGACTAATGATGATATTGTAAATTCTTTGCAAAAGAGCACTTTTGCACCAGGTGCGATTAAAATGGCACAATTTGATGGGAAAACTGCTGCAGTTCCAGTTGATGGGTGGACACAGATGGTAGTCTATAGAAAAGATATTTTTGACGCTGCTGGACTAGCTCCACCAAATAGTTTTGCAAATATTGAGAAAGCAATAGATAAATTACATAATCCACCAAACATGTATGGTTTTGTAGCTGCAACTAAGGTTGATGAAAACTTCATGAGTCAAGTGTTGGAACATGTATTCTTAGCCAACGGTGTATCTCCAGTAAATAAGAATGGTTTCAGTCCATTAGATGAAAAATCTACCTCAGAGGTTTTAGAATTCTATAAAAAAATTGCAAAGGCTTCACCAGCTGGCGAACTTTATTGGAAACAATCTCGGGCAATATACTTTGCCGGTAAAGCTGCTATGATTATATGGTCACCTTTTATTCTTGATGAATTGGCCGGATTAAGAAATTCAGCTCCACCAACAATAAATGATGACCCAACTTCTAAGGCTTTGGCACAAAAAACTGGTATTGTAACAACGTTTGGAGGACCTTCTAATCCTGCAGGTGCTGCTTGGGCTGATATTAGGTATTTTGGAGTAACTACAGATGCAAATACTGACGTTGCTACTGAGTTTGTCAAATATTCTATGAAAGATGGATACACTGCAACTCTTTCAATAGCACCCGAAGGAAAATTTCCAGTTCGCAGAGGAGAACCTTTCAATACCGCAAAATATGTAAACGCTTGGTCCAAATTACCCGTTGGAGTTGATAGAAAAGCACCATTATCTGAATTATATTCGGATCTTACAATTAGAAAGATAGTGTCTGGACTAGAAACAGCAGATCGATGGGGTGTCAAAGAAGGTCAACTATCCCTAGCATCGAAGATTATTAATTCTCAAATTATCAATCGTATAGTAAGAGAATATATTGACGATCAAATAGATGTTAAAAAAGCAGTGACCAAACTAAATAAAGAACTTTCTACAATTAACTAAAATTATAAATTAGACGACCATTTATTGGTCGTCTAATCTGTATTTATACATTTTTTGTAGAGTTTGAATATGTTTAACAAATTTAAAAAAAATGAAAGTAAGTTGTATCAAAAAGAACGAAAACTTGCTTCTTTTCTCTTATTGCCGACTATATTTATAGTTCTATCAATTGTAATATTTCCACTTCTAGCTAATTTTTGGATTTCTTTTAAACCAATATCCCTTGGTGATTTAAGACCGCCCAAACTTATAATAAAAGAAAATCTTAGGGGTAAGTTAATTAATAAAGATAAAACAGCTGAAATCCACTATAGATACAGAAATTCATCTGCTAAATATGATCTTAATAACGTAATCTTCAATGATACAATACCAAAAGGCTTTACTATCAAAAAAATAGAACCCAATAACAAATGTGAGATAAAAGATAAAAACTTAACTTGTAATTTAGAAAAAGTTCCTGCTAAATCTTCAGGAAAAATCATTTTAAAAATCACTACAAATGATTATTGGAAAAAAAATAAGGATAATCCCAAAAATACCAGGCCAACAACTTCATATCAAAGTAAAAATATCCTTACGTCATTTGAGTTTACTTTAGACAATTTTAAAAAAGTTTTTTCCGCTACTGAATTCATACAAGTTTTAAAAGTTTCTATTTACTACACTATTTTTGGTACTGCTGGAGCGTTATTGGTAGGTCTGTTTGCGGCGCAGATTCTACAAAAATCCTTTAAAGGTCGAACATTTGTTCGAGGTTTGCTGCTTTTCCCTTATATATCACCTGTTATAGCTGTTGCATTTTCATGGGTAATTTTGTTTGATCCATTTTCAGGAGTTGTTAACTCAATGTTATTACAAATGAATGTAATAGATAAACCTATAAATTTTTTTGGTCAAAAATATACTGATATTAGTGTTTTTGGATATATATTCAAATTTCCTTTAGCTTTATCAATGGTAATTGCTTTTGAGATTTGGCGATACTTTCCACTATCTTTTTTATTTATCTTAGCCCGCATGCAATCATTGCCTGAAGATGTGTTTGACGCTGCTGAAATTGACGGTGCATCTCCTTTTCAACAATTTTATTATATTTCACTTCCTTTTTTAATTGGTATAATTAGCATTTTATTTCTACTTCGGTTTATTTGGACATTTAATAAATTTGACGACATTTTTTTGCTCACTGGAGGAAATGCTGGCACAAGGACATTTACTGTAAATGTATATGAACAGGCTTTTGCTATTTCTAACCTAGGTGCTGGAGCAGCCGTCGCAGTCGTTATTTTTACTTTTTTACTAGTTTTTTCACTAGTTTTTATAAAATATTCAAAAAAGGAAGCATTTTAGAATGTTTTGGAAATATGGTTTATTTTGTTCAATGTTTGCTGGATCCATATGGGGCGCTTTCTGGCAAATAATTTTTACTATGATGGGAATATTAACTTTTGGAATTCCTCTAGAATTAGATGTAAATCAAATGCTAATCATTGGACTAGTATCAGGTATTTTTTATATTAATTTTCAAAAAACAATTTCAATGAAAATCCATTTAACTACAATTTTTACAATGACTTTACTTGTATACGTATTCAATTTTGGTAAACCCTATCAAATTAATGAAAGCCTAAATAATATAAACATCTTTATATTAATTTTTTTAACTTCAGCTGTTACATGGATCAGTATTAATTTTTCCTTAAATAAAATATCCATTGGAAAACTTTCGCGATACGATCTTGAAAATTTTTATATAAAACTAATGTGGGGCCTAGGTTTAATAATCTTTATTTTAATTACGCTAGTCCCTTTCTATATAATGATAATGACAAGTTTAAAAAATCAACAAAACTTGATTTTAAACCCTCTAGATTTTTCTCTAAATATTAACTCGGATTTTAAAACTCTTTTTAATTCTTATATCGAATTATTTACAGATTTTAATTTTCATTTATTCTTAATAAACTCTTTTTTTGTCTCTTGTGTCACTGTGTTCATAACTTTATTTTTTTCTATTCCAGGAGCTTATGCACTTGCAAGATTAAGATTTCCTAGCAAAAAATTATTTTCAAGTTCAGTCATTCTAATTTACCTGATCCCTTCTATTGTATTAGTAATTCCTCTTTATGCCATTTTTTCTCAAATTGGATTAAGAAATTCTCTTCTTGCCCTAATAATTGTTTATCCGGCTACAACTATTCCTGTAGCACTTTATATGTTGAGGGGATATTTCAGTTCATTGTCTAGTGAAATTGACGATGCAGCTTTGATGGATGGTCTTTCTAGGGTGCAAATAATTTTTAAAATAGCTATCCCTTTATCAAAACCAGCTATTGTAAGCGTGGGATTATATGTATTTATGATTGCTTGGAATGAATTTTTAATAGCATTTATGTTCTTGGATGACCCAAGTATTTTTACTTTATCTAGAGGAATTATGTCTTTGAACTCTTCAGAGGTTCCTCAACAACATCTTATGGCAGGTGCTGTAATAGCAACTATACCAGTAATGATAATTTTCCTTTATTTAGAGAAATTTTTAATCTCTGGACTCTCAACGGGTGGGGTAAAAGAATAACAATGGCCTCTATAACACTTAAAAATATTTCCAAATCTTTTGCTGACAATCAAGTTATAAAGAATGTTGACTTAGAGATAAATGATGGAGAATTTGTTGTTTTTGTAGGTCCTTCTGGATGCGGAAAGTCAACACTTTTGAGAATTATTTCAGGACTTGAAGACTTAAATGAGGGTAACATTTTTATCGACCGTGATAATGTTACAGATAAAATTCCTTATGATCGCGCTCTTTCAATGGTATTTCAATCCTATGCTTTATACCCTCATATGAATGTTTTTGAAAATATTGGATTTTCTTTAAAAACTTCTGGAATAAAAAAGGATATTTTGAGTAAAAAGGTTGTAAAAATAGCAAAAATCCTACGACTTGAAGATCTTTTAAATAGATTACCTAAACAATTATCTGGTGGACAAAAGCAAAGAGTGGCGATTGGAAGGGCAATTATTAGAGAACCAAAAGCATTCTTGTTTGATGAACCTCTTTCTAATCTTGATGCAACTCTTAGAGTAGAAATGCGTTTAGAGATCTCTAGACTTCATAAAAAGCTTGGTATCACCTCAATTTATGTTACCCATGATCAAATTGAAGCAATGACACTTGCAGATAAAATTGTTGTTATAAATGAAGGTCAAATAATTCAAACTGGAACTCCATATGAACTTTATAATTATCCAAAAAATCTATTTGTGGCTGGATTTATTGGCACACCAAAAATGAATATTTTAGATTGTTATCAAAGGGGTGGTTTCATCTATTTGGTAGGTAATAAAGATAAAAAAATTAACATAAAAACAAAATTAATGGATGTGAAAAAGATTGGTTTTAGGTCTGATAATGTTATTTTATCTGATCCAAACAAAAATACTTTGCTGGGCGAGATTAAATTTTGTGAATACCTAGGATCAGAACAATTTGTTTATGTAGA
>CACALC010000029.1:0-10987 GCA_902533225.1 uncultured SAR116 cluster alpha proteobacterium
AAGAAATAATAATTAGACTTGATAAATCTATACCCTTAATCAATGATATCGGCAAGCACCTAATTAAAGCTTCAGGGAAAAGACTTCGTCCTCTTCTTACATTAGCTATGGCAGCACAATTTAACGATTATTCTAAAAATCCAAAAATATTAGCTGCTGCTGTTGAATTTATTCATACTGCCACATTACTTCATGATGACGTTGTGGATGAATCAAATTTAAGAAGAGGAAAAAAAACTGCTAATATGATTTGGGGAAATGAATTTAGCGTTCTAGCTGGAGATTTTTTATTTGCTCAATCATTTGAGTTAATGGTTGAAACAGGATCAATCGAAGCTTTGTCAAGTTTAGCTACAGCATCCTGTAAAATTACTCAAGGTGAGTTTCAACAAATGCAAATTTCAAATAAACCAGATACCAGTATTGAAACTTATTTTGAAGTTATAGGAAAGAAAACAGCTGAGTTATTTGGAGCGTCTTGTGAAAGTGGTGTAATAGTTGCTAGTGGAAATGTTAAGCAGCAAAAAGCAGCTTATGACTATGGATATAACTTAGGCTTAGCTTTTCAAATAGTAGATGATCTCATGGATTTTAATAATAATTCAAATAAAATGGGTAAAAATTTAGGTGATGATTTTAAATTAGGTAAGACAACTCTACCCATCATTTTAGTTTGGGAAAAAAGCAACAAATTAGAAAGAAAGTTCTGGGTTAAAACAATTAAAGAACTAAAACAAGAACCTTCTGATTTTAACAAAGCATTAACTATCCTGAACAAATATAATATATTTGACGAGTGCAAAAATAGAGCACAAGAATTTATATCGACTGCTCAAGAAGCCCTTTTTGAATTACCAAATACAAAATTTAAAGAATATTTATTTGGTTTAGCGGATGAGAGCATTGAAAGATCTAAATGAGAATATAAATGAATAAAGTCTCAAAAAATAATTTTGAATATAAAAAAGATATAGAAAATGACAATATAAGAGAGAAAATAAAAGTTATTATTAAAAGAGATAAAAAGTATAATCTTCGTGATTTGTCCAGAACTCTACAGAAAAATGATGCATACTTACAACAATATCTATTTCGAGGCACTCCTAAAATTCTTCCCGAAGAATACAGACACAGATTAGCTGAAATTCTTAATGTGAACATCACGGAACTAACACCAAATTGGCTAAAGAAATTTACACCTGAAGAAAAACTAATAACGATTAAAAATATAGATACAGATTCACTTGATAACAAATATATCTCAATTTCACAAAAACTATTATTTGATTCAGACTTCTCAAAATTAGAAAATTTATTTTTTTACCAAACTAATACAGATAAAGGTATGGTAACCACTATTGTAGATGTTGGAATAAATAAATATACAAGACCTGACTTATACCTTCTACATGATAAAAATAATTTCTTTTTGGCTTATATTGAAATAAGCGAAGTTAATAATACTAAAATGAGTATAAAGCCATATTTAGAAACATTTTACCCATTCCATATTTCATCAGAAATATTAAAAGTAAGTGGAAAAGCTTTGTGGCAAGGATCTAAAATATTTCAAAAATGAAAAGAAAAAATAAATTACCTCAAAACTTTGACTCTAAAACTCTTGCAATTAACCATATTGGATCAAGAGGAGAAGGTGTTTCAACTTTACATACTGAATTTAATTATAAAGAAAAACAGTATAATTTTTTTATTCCTTTTAGTTTACCTAATGAAACAATTATAGCTCGACCTACTCATTTTTCTTCAGAGGGAATAAGAGCAGAAATTCTTGAAATAAAAGAGTCATCAATCGATAGAATAGATCCTCTATGCGGACATTTTTTTAAGTGTGGCGGCTGTACACTTCAACATTGGAGATTTAATAATTATAAAAATTGGAAATTTAAAAAAGTTTCAACACCAATTTTAAAATTATCTTCAAAAACTTATGTTAAGTCAATTATGATATCATCTTTAAAAAGTAGAAGACACGCTAAGTTTATGGCAAAAAAAATTGAAGCGACTACAATAGTTGGTTTTAATGAATATAGAACTAATTTTATTACTAAAATAAATGAATGTATTATACTTGACGAACAACTTGTAAAATTAATAAATAATATAGAAAAGCCTCTTAATAATCTTCTTCAGATTGGTGAAACAATAAGTATTTATGCTAACCTTTTAGATAATGGTATTGATTTGTTGATAGATGGATTAAAGAAAGTCCCTTTCAATCAATTTACCGAACTTAATGAAACTCTATTACAAAATAATGTTATTAGATTTAACCGTAAGAGTAACGATAAAGCAACAGATCTTCTGTTTATTACAGCAAATACAAGCTTATCTAATAAATTGTTTTCCTCAACAGTTTACCCTACTCCAGGTGGATTTTTACAGGCAACTATTGAAGGTGAAAACGCCATTGTTAACAATACAATTAATGCCCTAGAAAATATCAATAAAAGTAGGCTTGTATGTGAACTTTTTTCTGGCTGTGGTACAATAACTATACCTCTTCTTTTAAAAAAGTATAAAATTCATGCTTTTGAAATAAATCATGAAACTCTTGAGGCAATTAATATAGCAGCCAAAAAATACGGCTTAAGTAATAACGTTGTTACAAACAATAGAAATTTAAAAACAATACCGTTAAATCCGGAAGAATTAACAAAATATGACGCGATTATCATTGATCCACCAAGATCAGGTGCACATTTGCAATTTTCAAATATTGCAAAGTCTAAAGTACCAATTGTAGTAAGTATTTCTTGTAATATTAATACATTTATAAGAGATTCCAAATCATTAATTGAAAATAATTATGTATTAAAATGGGTTCAACCAATCGATCAATTTCTATTTTCTTCACATGTTGAACTGGTTGGTCTTTTTGAGATAAGAAAGTGTGATTAAATGTTAATCAAAAGATCTATAACGATAAACAAACATCGAACTTCATTATCACTAGAGAAAGAATTTTGGGAAGCTATAAAAAAAGTTTCTAAAATGAAAAATTGTTCGATTGAAAGTATAATTACTCGAATAGATCTTAATAGAAAAACCTCTTTAGCATCTTCTACAAGAGTTTTTCTGTTACAATTTTTTAAAAATAATTAACCAGTAATCCCAATCTGCCATGGAGCAAACTCGTGACGTCCAAGGTTTAAAATTTCACTTTTTGTTTTTCTACCGGAGGCAAACGAAACAAATTCTTCAAAAATTTCAGCTCCCATTTCATCGATATTTTTTTTACCGTCAATTACTAACCCACAATTAATGTCCATATCTTCGTTCATTTTTTTATAGAGATTAGTATTAGTGGCAAGTTTTATAGAAGGAGTTGGCTTAGCACCAAAACATGATCCTCTCCCAGTAGTAAATGCGACTAAATTTGCACCTCCAGCAATTTGGCCTGTTGCAGAAACAGGATCAAAGCCGGGCGTATCCATAAATACAAAACCTTTTTTAGTAACTTTTTCTGCGTAATTATAAACTTCCATCAATCCACTTGTACCGCCCTTCATTGCAGACCCTAATGATTTTTCTAAAATATTTGCGAGCCCTCCTTTTTGATTACCTGGGCTTACTATTCCATTTATTTGTACATCTCTACCTACAGAATAAACTTCTTTCCACCAAGTAACTTTGTCCATTAATTTTTGTGCTACATAAACACTTACAGCCCTAGCAGTTAAACTATTTTCAACACCATAAATTTCTGGTGTCTCTGACAAAATAGCTGTACCTCCATGACTAACTAATATATCCACAGCTTTTCCTAAAGATGGGTTAGCAGATAAAGATGAAAAAGCATCTGAGCCACCACATTGAAGCCCAACCATCAGATACGATAGGGGAGCCTTCTCCCTTTGAATTTTATTAGCTTCATCTAACATCTCTTCTACATATTTTATACCAGCTTTAATTGTTGCGGTTGTTCCACCATTGTCTTGCATAACTAAGGTTTTTATATTTGAATTCTCATGTAACCCTTGATTGGTAAAAAGACCGCCGACTTGACATCTTTCGCACCCTAATCCAACAACTAAAGATGAAGCTACATTTGGATGATTTATATATCCTCCTAGAGTTCTATGAAGCAGATCCATAGGCTCTCCAGAAAGTTCCATTCCACATCCAGTAGAATGACTAAACGCAGCCACACCGTCAACATTAGGATAATTTTTAAGAATTTCGTCAGTAAAATGTGCTGCAATTTCATGTACTACAGTCGCAGAACAATTTACTGTTGAAACTACTGCAATAAAGTTTCTAGTACCTACATTTCCATCTGGTCTTTTATATCCCAAAAATGTTCTTTCACTTGATGCGTTTACAAATCTAGTTGGTTGATATTTTGAACAGTATTCGTGGTCTCTAATAAATTCTTTAAAAACAACATTTGAATTAGTTAAAACCTGACCTTTAACTATGTTGGAGTCAGCAAAACCAATAATGGTTCCATATTTATATATTGGGCTGTCTTTAGAAATATTAACTCTTGCAATCTTCTGTCCAGATAATATCGGTGAATCTATAATAACATCAAAATTTTTTAAATACTGTCCAGCTTTCATATTGTCTAATGCAATAATTATGTTATCTGAATCATTTAAAATTATACTTTTTGAGTGTTCCTCATAAGTCTGATTATAGTCCATATGATTTAACTCCCCTTACTTATGAAATATATACTTTAATTACTCTTTGACCAATCCTCAAAATCACTTTTTTCTTTTTCATCTGTTAATGGATATAATCCTTTTATTGACGAACCTTTTCGAACTTTTTCAATCACGTAATCCTCATAAATTGTCATAGATTTTACCTCATCAGCAATCTCTTTTACTAAATGAGCTGGTATTACCACTACTCCTTCTTTATCGCCTACCAATAAATCTCCGGGCCATACTGCAACATCACCACAACCTATCGGCACATTTATGTCCACAGCCTGATGCAATGTAAGGTTAGTAGGAGACGATGCCCTATTATGATATGAGGGTATTTGCAAATTTTTTATTTCATTTGAGTCTCTAAAACCACCGTCTGTCACTATCCCAGCACACCCTTTAACCATTAATCTAGTAACCAAAATAGCGCCTGCAGAAGCAGCTCTTGGATCTTTACGACTATCAAATATTAAAACATAGTCCTTTGGACATTCCTCAACTGCAACTCGTTGAGGATGATTAGGATTTTTAAAAACTTCTAATGTATTGAGATCTTCTCTGGCTGGAATATATCTAACAGTAAACGCCAAACCAACCATATTTGGGAGATTTGGGTTAAGAGGGAAAATACCTTGAATAAACTGGTTTCGAAATCCTCTTTTAAATAATGCTGTACATATTGTTGCGACACTTGAATTTAAGTAAATTTTTTTTATTTCTTTATTTATCATCCGACACCTTAAAAAATGTCTGGTTCTTTAGCAGATTTTCCAAAATTTGTTTCTAAAAAATCAAAGTCACAACCATTATTTGCTTGTGTTACGTGATTACTGTACATCCATAACCATCCTCTCCCCGCTTTAGGTTCTTTAGGTTTAATTTTTTTTCTTCTTAAGGATAAAGTTTCTTTTTCAACTAACATATTAATTGAGCGCAATTCGATGTCAATTTCAATAATATCGCCAGTCTTTAACAAGGATAATGGACCACCTATAAAACTTTCAGGAGCCACGTGAAGAATACACGCTCCATAGCTAGTGCCGCTCATTCTGGCATCTGAAATCCTAACCATGTCTCTAACCCCTTTTTTGAGAAGTTTTTTTGGAATTGGCATCATGCCCCATTCAGGCATACCAGGACCACCAACCGGACCAACATTTCTTAGCACTAAAATATGATTTTCTGTGACATTGAAATCATCTCTATCAATTGTATCTTTCATTTCAGGATAACTATCAAAAACTACAGCTGGACCTTTATGTTTAAAGAATTTCATATCGCATGCAGCTGGTTTAATCACACAACCATCAGGAGCTAAATTACCTTTGAGCACTGCTAATGATCCTTCTTTATAAATTGGATTATCCAATGGACGAATTATATCATCGTTGATTGTTCTTGTTTCAGAAATAATTTTTCTTAAACTGAGGCCTGAAACTGTTATTTCATCTAAATTAAGTTTTTCTTTCAATTCATGCATTAGAGCTAAAATACCACCTGCATAAAAAAAGTCTTCCATTAAATAATCTTTACCTGATGGTCTAATATTAGCAATAAGAGGAATTTCTCTTCCTTTTTGATCTAAATCATCCATTGTCAAATTAACACTAGCTCGCCTTGCCATAGCAATTAAGTGAATAATAGCATTTGTAGAACAACCCATTGCCATAGCTACGGTAACAGCATTATCAACTGATTTTTCAGTTATTATTTTAGATGGAGTTAAATCCTCCCAAACCATTTCAACAATTCTTCTTCCTACATCTGTTGACATTCTTATATGGTTTGAGTCTGCGGCTGGAATAGAACTGGCTCCTGGTAAGGATAACCCAAGAGCCTCTGTTATAGCAGTCATTGTACTTGCAGTTCCCATTGTCATACAATGTCCGTAGGATCTAGCAATTCCAGCTTCAACATCTTCCCAATCTTTGTTGCTTATATTACCCGCTCTTAATTCGTCCCAATATTTCCAACCATCAGAACCACTTCCTAAAAATTTGCCTTTAAAATTACCTCTTAACATTGGACCAGCTGGTAAAAAAATCATGGGTAAATCTAAAGTTATTGATCCCATTGTTAAAGCTGGTGCTGTTTTATCACAACCTCCCATTAAAACAACACCATCTATAGGATGGGATCTTATTAACTCTTCAACTTCCATTGAAAGCATATTTCTATAAAGCATGGTAGTAGGTTTTACATACATCTCTGCAAGAGAAATAGCGGGAAGTTCAACTGGAAACCCTCCAGATTGATAGATACCCTTTTTAACATCTTCAACTCTTTGTTTAAAATGTGTATGACAAGGTTGTATATCAGACCACGTGTTAATTATACCTATGAGTGGTTTTTTTTCCCAGTCATCTTTGCTCAAACCCATCTGCATTGCTCTGGATCTATGACCAAAAGACCTGACGTCCTGAGGAGAAAACCATCTTGCACTTCTCAAATCTTTATATTTTTTTTTAGTCATTTTTACCCTTAAAGATTTTATAATTTAAATAATCATAAAATATATTAATTAAAATTTCTCTAAAAAAATAATAAAGGATATTTTTTGTGAAATGGTAGGCCTGGAGGGACTTGAACCCCCAACCACTCCGTTATGAGCGGAGGGCTCTAACCAGTTGAGCTACAGGCCTGTATAATTATTATTTCTTCATAATAATTATGCTGATTTATACAATTACAAATTTATTATGTAAAGAGTAAGTGTATAAAGATTGAAACTTAATTTTCTAGAAATGACCTTAATTTTCTTGATCTTGTTGGGTGTTTTAACTTTCTTAAGGCTTTGGCCTCAATCTGACGAATTCTTTCTCTGGTAACACTAAATTGTTGTCCAACTTCTTCTAAAGTATGATCAGTATTCATACCAATACCAAATCGCATTCTTAAAACTCTTTCTTCTCTTGGTGTTAGACTGGCTAATATTCTAGTAGTAGTCTCTCGTAAATTAGCATGAATAGCAGCTTCAAGAGGCTGAACTGCCATTTTATCCTCTATGAAATCTCCTAAATGACTGTCATCCTCGTCACCTACTGGAGTTTCAAGTGAAATTGGCTCTTTAGCAATTTTTAAAACTTTTCTTACTTTATCAAGTGGCATTGAAATCTTTTCAGACAATTCTTCAGGGGTTGGCTCCCTACCAATTTCATGAAGCATTTGTCTTGATGTTCTAACAAGTTTATTGATTGTTTCAATCATATGAACTGGTATTCTGATAGTTCTTGCCTGATCTGCAATCGAACGTGTTATGGCTTGTCTTATCCACCATGTAGCATATGTCGAAAACTTATAACCCCTTCTATATTCAAATTTGTCAACTGCCTTCATTAAACCTATATTACCTTCTTGAATTAAATCTAAAAATTGAAGACCTCTATTCGTATATTTTTTAGCAATAGATATTACTAGTCTTAAATTAGCTTCTACCATTTCTTTTTTAGCTCGAGCAGCTTCACGCTCTCCCCTTTGTATTATTTGTATAAGTTTTTTGTATTCTTGAATAGGCAAACTGACATTATTTACAAAATCAAATACCTGATCGCAAATTCCTACTATTTGATCATTATGTTCTGAAGCAAATTTGTCCCAATTTTTTGAATTTCCAGGCTTTATTGCCCAATTATGATTAATTTCATTACCTACCCAGCTGCTAATAAAATCTTTTCTTTTTACACCAGAGTTTTCAGCTAACCTTAACAAAGATCCTTCTACGTTAGTTATTTGCCTGTTAAGACCATACATTTGATCTATCAGCTCTTCTTGCCTATTATTATTAAGGTAAATCTTTTCCATTTGTTCAATAAGTAAAATCCTTAGTTCGTGTAATCTTTTTTCAGATCTTGGAACTAAACTTTCACCTTTTCTTAATCTTGCAATTCTTCTTTCACTAAGCGTAAGAATTTCTTTAAAAGTTTTAGCAACTTCATCTATCATTTTTAAAATTTGCTCTTTAATTTCTGCTTCCATAGCAACTAAAGACAAATTAATATCATCTTCCTCATTTTCGTCTTCACTGTCATCTTCACTGTCATCTTCATTGACGTCATCACTATCGTTAGTGTTGTTTATTTTGTCTTTTTCCTTATTCTTTTCAAGAATATCATCACTTGTATTACTGACATTTATTTCATGTATTTTTAAAGTTGGATTTAACTGATTCGATTTATCACTTTTGAGATTATCATTTGAAACTTCTGGTTCATTAGCTCCACCATTGATACGGGCATATGTTGTTTCAAGATCAATAATGTCTCTTAACAGCATTGTTCCATCATCAACTTCATCTCTCCATTTGATAAAGGCTCTCATAGCTAGTGGTGACTCATAAATTCCACCAATCATTAACTCTCTTCCAGCTTCAATTCTCTTTGCAATAGAAATTTCACCTTCTCTTGATAAAAGCTCAACTGATCCCATTTCTTTCAAATACATTCTTACGGGATCATCAGAACGAGCGCCTTCTTCATCAGATAAATTTCCAGCATTTTTATCATCTGATTCTTCTAAAGAAGTTTCTTCTTGCTGGTCAACTATATTTAAGCCCATATCATTAATCGCGGAATGAATATCTTCAATCTGTTCTGAAGAATATTCTCCTGGTGGTAAAGCAGAGTTTAGATCGTCTAACGTAACAAAACCGTTTACCTTACCCTTTTTAATAAGTGATTTAATAGCTGAATTATTAAGATCTAAAATGGGGCTATCATTAATATTTTTATTAGTATTTCTTTTATTTTCAGTTTTGGCCAGCATACATTATCTCATTTTAATTTTGATTATTCTCAGAAAAACTAATCTTCCTTATATCAACTAAGTCCAATAATTCCTGAAAAATTTTTTTTACCTTTTCATTATTTATATCATTCAAATCTAAGTTCAATCTTGAAGGATAGTTACTTTGCATAAATTTTTTAATTTGGATAGTAAAACCTTTATTTATCATATCTTGCTGTAAATCTTTAGAATTTATTTGAGGTGATTTACTAACTGATTTAAGAATTGCTTGCTTCAATTCATTTAAATCAGTTGTTCTAAAATCAATTAAAGAAATTTTTTCATCAAATTCTAAACCTATCTTAGGGGACAATAACATAATATAAATAATTGCTCCAATTTTAATTTCAATTCCAGTTTTAGGTAGATTTCTTTTAGTAGAAAATAAATTATAATTAAAGACGTCTAAATTATTCAATTTATTAAATGGATTGCTATTTTTCTTTCTAAATAATTTAATTCTTTTTTCAATTTCATCTCTAAAAGCGTGTTTAATATTAATATTTTCAATTAAATTAACTTTACTTCTCAAATAATCCCAAAACAAAGCATGACTTTCAGGATCATGTTCTTTAATTTTTTTGAAACCTTGCATCCATATCATGTCTAGAGCACCCATTGCTCCATCTAAAATTTTTTCAAATTCATTTAAGCCATTTTTATTTATAAATTCTTCTGGATCAAGACCATCTGGTAGAAAAACAAACTTTAATTTTTTATTCAATTTCAACTTTGGAAGATATTTTTCGAATACTCTTAATGTGGCATTTTGACCTGCATTATCTCCGTCAAAAACCAGAAAAGCTTCATCAGATATATTAAAAATATTTTCAATCTGATTTTCTGTTAATGCTGTGCCTAGCGAAGCAACAGCAGGGTATCCATGTGAAGTTAATGAAATAACATCCATATAACCCTCGCAAACGACTAATCTTTTATCATTCAGATATTTTTTTGCATTCATAACTCCAAATAATTGTTTACTCTTGTGAAATAAAAATGTTTCAGGAGAGTTTAAATATTTCGGGTTACCTTCTCCTATCAATCTACCACCAAAAGCAATTACCTTTCCTGAGTTATTTAAAATAGGAATCATAAGCCTCTGCTGAAAATAAAAAATATGCTTTTTGTTTTGATTTTCTTTAACTAAACCAATTTCAATCATATCAGAAATAGAAAAGCCTTCTTCTTTCAAACGTAATACCAAATAATCATTCGATTTTAAATTTCCAGAATAACCTATTCTAAAATTTTGAATTATAGATTTATTTATTCCTCTTTCGTACAAATAGTTTCTTACCTTTTCTCCAATAGGAGCATTTAGATTTTGTATATAAGAATCAGAAACTCTCTTTAAAAGATGAAGTTGATTTTTTAATTTTGGATTTTCAGAAAACTTATCATAATTATAATTTATTCCTGCTTGATCTGCCAATTTCTTCAAAGCGTCTACAAAAGTTACATTTTCCATTTCCATCACATAAGTAAAAATGTCACCATTTTTCCCACATCCAAAACAATGAAAA
>CACALC010000030.1:0-10715 GCA_902533225.1 uncultured SAR116 cluster alpha proteobacterium
CTCCTACTGCTATAGGCAACACACCCGTTGCCATAGGATCAAGGGTGCCAGCATGTCCAACTTTTTTAATATTTAATATTTTTGAAATTTTGGTAACAGCTTGACGAGATGTAACTCCGGGTTGCTTGTCTAGCACTATCCAACCATTAATAATATTAATAATTACCAACCTTATTTATTAAAATGAAAATTTTTATTTTTTGACCTTCTGCAAAATATTTTCTATGTTTTTAGCATACTCAAAAGTTTCATCTATTTTAAATTGTAGTTTTGGTATTTGCCTTAAATTAATATTACTTGAAATTAATTTTTTTATGCGTCCATTTGATTTGTTAAGACTATCTAATACTTCAAGCTTATTTTCACCACCCAAAGGCATTATATAAACTTTAGCATTTTTCAAGTCAGGACTTACATTTACTTCTGTAACAGTTATAGTGTTATTCTCAATGATTTGGTCATAAAAGGATTCACGAAGTAATGCGTTTGATATTAAATGCCTAAGTTCTTCTCCAACTCTAAGTTGTCTTTGTGATTTAGTAGAATTATTTTTAGATTTACTATTTATTTTATAGTCAAAGTTATTAACCATTAGAACATTTATCCAACTTTTTTACCGACTGACTCCAAACTTCGAGCTACCTCCTTAACTTCAAAACATTCCATTACATCACCTTCTTGAATATCATTATAATTTTCGAAGCCCATTCCACATTCTGTTCCTTCACGAACTTCTTTTACTTCGTCTTTGAATCTTCTTAACGTTTTGAGCATTCCTTGATGAACTACTGTGTTATCTCTTAATAATCTAAAACTACACCCTTTCTTTACAATTCCTTCATTAACAAAACAACCAGCAATCTTGCCAATTTTAGATACAGAGAATATCTTTCTAATTTCAGCATAACCAATAAATGTTTCTTGCAAATCAGGGTCTAGCATACCCGTAAGAGCCAATTTTGCGTCTTCAATCAATTCATAAATGATAGAATGATATCTTATCTCTATATTATCTCTTCTGGAAAGTTCCCTTGCCTGCGGAATAGCTCTTACATTAAAGGCAAATACAAGTGCTGAAGAGGCAGAAGCTAAAGTTATGTCTGATTCACTAATAGCTCCTACTGCTCCAGATAAAACTCTTATTTTAACTAGTGAATTACCTAACTTATCTAAAGCAACTTTTATAGCTTCAAGAGATCCATGAACGTCAGTTTTTATAATAACAGGTAGTTCAGTTGATTCACCAGCTTGTATATTAGCTAACATTTGTTCGACAGAACCTCTTGCTGATAGAGTCGCCTCTTTTTGTTTAGATTTTCTAGATCTATATTCAGCAATTTCTCTAGCTCTTGATTCTGACTCTACCACATGGGCTAAATCACCAGCATCAGGAGTGCCTGACAAACCTAGAACTTCAACTGGCATAGAAGGGCCTGCATTAGTTATTCTTTTTCCCAAATCATTGAGTAAAGCTCTTACTTTACCTGACTCACTTCCAACAACTATAATGTCTCCGACTTTTAAAGTACCAGATTTAATAAGCAAGGTTATTACAGAACCTTTCCCTCTCTCTACCTTAGATTCAATCACAACACCATTAGCATTTATTGTAGCATCACTCTTTAGCTCCATTAAGTCTGATTGTAATTCAATTGCTTCAAGCAGATTATCAAGTCCTGTTTTGTTTTTTGCAGAAACATCAATACATTGAATGTCTCCACCCATTTCTTCAGGTATAAGTTCATATTGGAGTAATTCAGTTCTTACTTTTTGGGGATTTGCCTCAGGCTTATCACATTTATTCACAGCAACTATAATAGGACAAGAAGCAGCTTTAGCATGTTTAATTGCTTCGATAGTTTGAGGTTTAATGCCGTCATCGGCCGCAACAACTAATATAACGATGTCTGTAACATTAGCTCCCCTTGCTCTCATTTCAGTAAATGCTTCGTGACCAGGAGTATCTATAAATGAAATTTGACTTCTAGATTTTGTGGTGATTTGGTAAGCACCTATATGTTGGGTTATTCCTCCAGCTTCGCCGTCTGCGACTTTGCTTTCTCTTAAAGCGTCTAATAAAGAAGTTTTACCGTGATCCACATGCCCCATTATTGTTACAATAGGAGGTCTCAAAGAAAGGTTTTTAGGATTACTTTCTTCAATTATTAGATCTAATTCTACATCAGACTCTGAAATTCTTTTTGGTTTATGACCAAATTCTGTTGTAATAAGTTCTGCTGTTTCTGAGTCTATAACTTCAGTGGCTGTTGCCATAATACCATTTTTCATTAACTCTCTTACAACATCAGCTGTTTTTTCAGTCATTCTATTGGCTAATTCTGAGACTGTAATTGTGTCGGGTATTGTAACTTCTCTAAACTGTTTTACAGCAGGTGTTTTATCTGCTTGCATCCTCGCCTTTTCACGTCTTCTTTTGATTGATGCTAAAGATCTAACTCTTACATTGTCTGAATCTAAAGCTCGAGCTATTGTCATTTTTCCTTGTCTTTTTTCTTGAAATCCTCTGTTAAATGATGTTTTTTTAACATTTTCCCTGAATATTTCCTTTTCTTGAACTTTGTTTCCTGTCCATAATTTATTATTTGGTAATAATTCAGTATCAGCTAATTTTTGCCTGTCCCTTTCAGCTAGAAGAGCAGCTTCTTCAGACTTTTTTGCGTCAATCTGAACTTGTTTTTGCTCTTCTTCAATTCTTTTAATTTCAAGTATTTCTTCAGTTTCTGATTTTCTTCTAGCAAGCATCTTATCCTTTGGCGCAAGTGATGATGCAGCTTCTAAAGCTTCTAATGCATTAGCGGCTATACGAGCTTCTTCTAATTTCGCCTTTTCAACCTTTTCGGCGGCGAGTATTTCAGCTTCAGCTGCTGTCTTTGCTAGACCCTCCTGTAACATCTTACTTCTTGATTGGATTTCTTTAGCACTTAGTCCAGAACTGTTTTCAGTGTTATTTCTTTCAATAATTTTTTCATTGATGTTAAGTCTAGTTGATGGTCTCTTTGTTCTTTTAACTTCAACCTGTACCGTACCTCTTCCAGCTCTAGAGTTTGTAGTAATGCTATTGGAAGACTTAGATGACGAAACAGAATTCTTTAATGTTAATTTTCCACCTGAGGAAAGACTTAACTTTTTTCTTTCACCCTTTGTATTTTCTTCCATGGCTGCAATTCCTTAAATTATAACTTAATTTTCTATATTTTCGTCAGAGAACCAATGCTGTCTTGCCTTCATAATCACTGAGCCTGCATCATCCTCATTTAGAAAAACACTTGCACCTAAAATATTAAATAATTCTTCACTATCTAACTCAGCAAGATCGTCCAAAGTTTTTATATTATTTTCAACTAGTTTTAGAAGGCTTAACTTACTAAGATCTTCAAAATTATATAAATCATCATTTATTTTATGTTTTCTAAGTGAACTTTCAATACGTTCATTTTCAATTGTAACAAAGTTCTTAGCTCTTTCACTTAATTCAGCGGCGATTTCATCATCAAAACCTTCGATAGCAACTAATTCTTCTATTGACGCATCTGCTATATCAGATACTGATACAAAACCTTCACTTACCATTAAATGGGCTATGACGTCATCAATATCTAAAGCTTCAATAAAAATCTTACTTCTTTCACTAAATTCTTCTTGTCGTTTTTCTGTTTCTTCTGCTTCAGTTAATATGTCAACAAACCAATTAGTTAACTGAGAAGCTAATCTTACATTTTGACCTCTTCTGCCTATTGCTAAAGATAGCTGATCATCAGGGACAACCACTTCCATTCTACCCGCATCTTCATCCATAACAACTTTTGAAGGCACAGCAGGGGCTAAAGCATTAATAACAAATGATACAGGATCGTCAGACCATGGAATAATTTCAATTTTTTCACCTTGAAGTTCGTTTACGACAGCTTGGACCCTAGATCCTCTCATTCCAACACATGCACCAACAGGGTCAATGCTAGGGTCATTTGAGAATGCCGAAATTTTGGCTCTGCTACCAGGTTCCCTCGCAACACCTTTGACTTCAATGATTCCATCATAAATTTCAGGTACTTCTTGAGTAAAGAGAGCTGATAAAAACTCATTAGATGCTCTTGATAAAAAGATTTGTGGACCTTTTATTTCTTGAGTTACTTGAATAATAAAACATCTTAATCTTTCTCCAGGTTTAAGTTGCTCTCTAGGTATCATTTGATCTTTTTTAATTATTGCCTCAGCTCTTCCAAGATCAATTGTAATTGAGTGATTTTCAACTCTCTTAATTGTACCAACAACAATCTCGCCAACACGATCTTTGTATTCATGATATTGTCTATGACGCTCAGCTTCTCTAACTTTTTGGGATATAACTTGTTTAGCTGTTTGGGCCGCAATTCGCCCAAAATCAATAGGTGGAAGAGATTGCTTATAAAACTCTCCTATAGTGAGATTAAGATTTTTTCTCTCAGATTCCTGAAGTGTCATTTGAGTCAATTCGTTTTCAATAATTTCAACTATTTCAGTGAACTGAGAAATATCAATTGATCCATTTTTTCTGTCTATATTGGCTCGAATATCTCTTTCAAGACCATATTTTGACCGTGCCGCTTTTTGTATAGCTTCTTCCATCGCAAGAATAACTTCTTCCTTATCAATTGATTTCTCTCTTGAAACAGCCTCAGCAACTTGTATTAGTTCTAATCTAGGTATGGATTTTACTTCCATTGCATTTCCTTATATCAGTATAATTATAAAATTTGATTATTTTTAATAGACCAATCAGCATCAATATTTGCCTTTTCAATTTCTAAAAAGTCAACTTTCATTTCATAGTCTTCAGTCTCTAATAAAATGTATCCGTTTTCGTCAATTCCCTGTAAAAATCCTTTGTATGTTTTCTTACCATTGAATTTTTCTTTTAGAACAATTTTAGCTTTATTCTGTGCAAACAACTTGTAATCTTCAATTACTGTCAATGGCCTCGATAGACCGCCTGATGAGACTTCTAATATATAAGATGAACTAATTGGATCATCAACTTCTAAAAATGATGATATTTCTTTGCTAAGAAAAGTACAGTCCTCAATATTCATTTGTCTATCCTTAATACGCTCAGCCATTATCTGCAACGTTTTATTTGGACCTGCTTTAGTGGTTTTAACACGTATAATGTGATAACCAAGTTTTTTTAATCTTAAATATAATAAATCTCTAATATGTTCATCAAGCAATTAATCTAATTCCTCAAATTAAAAAAAAAGTGAGCCAAAAGACTCACACGATCTTTATAATTTTAATTTCAAAATAAATCAATAACTTTGACTATGATTATAAAAATTCACAGATATTTTATTTTTTTTTAAAGACAAACCAACTTGGTATTCTCTTTTCATTAAGTGCTTTTTCTTCATATTTTGTTAGAAAGCAATCTTTAGGTCTGTTCTGCCAATCTTTTGAGATCTCTACTAGCCATTCAAATTTTTTATTTTCTTGGAACTTTTCTAAAATCCAACTTTTTAAAATTTTGTGGTCTGTTCCAACCGTAACTGTTCCATTTGTTTTTAAAATTTTATAAATACTATTAATGAAATTAATCTGTATTAATCTTCTATTTTGATGTTTTAATTTAGGCCATGGATCTGGAAACAATAACTTTACTTCTGAAATACTTTTTGATGGAAAAAGATCTAAAATCTTTCTAATGTCGTCTGGCCAAATTTTAATGTTATTTATATTATTTTCTAATATTTGTTTTATACATTTTACAGTTGTGTTTAAAAACGGATCTGCACCTAAGTAAAGAATTTCAGGATTTTGTTTTGCTGAATTTATTAAATTTTTGCCGTCACCAAAACCTATTTCAAGAACTATTTTTTTGTTATAATTCCTAAAATCTTCTAAAAATTTATCATATTGTAAAATATATTTTGACCCTGCTTTCAGAGCCAAAATACCTGATTTAGATAGTTTTCGACCTATTCTTCTTCCATAAAACCTTGGAAACTCTTTAGATGAGAGCGCACTCAACTTTTGTTTAGTTCATCAAGAATAAGGTCAACAAGATCAGTTTTTTCCCAAGTAAACGAACCTTCAACACCTTCATTTGGATCCCTGCCGAAATGTCCATAGGCAGATGTAGGCACATATATAGGTTTATTTAATTTCAAATGTTCTCTAACACCTCTTGGAGACATGTCAATCAAGTTAGTAAGAATTTTTTCAATCCTATTATCGTTAATCTTTCCAGTACCGTCAGTGTTAACATATAGTGAAAGAGGTTTAGATACACCTATTGCATATGCAATCTGTATTGTACATCTTGACGCCAAGCCAGAGGCAACAACGTTTTTGGCTAAATATCTTGTTAAATACGCAGCTGATCTATCAACTTTTGTTGGGTCTTTACCTGAGAAAGCTCCTCCTCCATGAGGTGAGGCGCCACCATAAGTGTCTACAATAATTTTTCTTCCAGTTAAACCTGCGTCACCGTCTGGCCCACCAATTTCAAAAATACCCGTTGGATTAACATAAAACTCTTCTTCTGGACACATCCAACCTTCTGGTAATACTTTTTTTACAACATCTCTTACAATATTTTTAATATCTTGTTGGGAACAGTCTTTAACATGCTGAGTAGAAACAACTATAGAACTAGTCTTCACAGGAAAACCATCTTTATATTCTAAAGTTATTTGGGATTTACTATCAGGAAGTAAAATACTATTTTTATTCATATGTCTAATTATAGACATTTCTTTCAATATTTTATGAGAATAAAATATAGGAGCGGGCATCAAAGCTGCTGTTTCATTACATGCATAGCCAAACATCAACCCCTGATCACCAGCACCCTCATCCTTATTACCTGATTGATCTACTCCAACAGCAATATCTGAAGATTGCGCATGGAGATGACATTCAAAATGCATTTTTTCCCAGTGAAATCCGTCTTGTTCATATCCAATATCTCTAATCGCTTTTCTAACATGATCTTCAATTTCTTGATTTTCTATATAAATGCCGTCTGGCAGTCTGTATTCTCCAGCAATAATTGTCCTGTTAGTAGAAACCATTGTTTCACAAGCAACTCTTGCTTCAGGATATTTTTTTAACATTAAATCAACAACAGTATCAGAAATTCTGTCACAGATCTTATCTGGATGCCCCTCAGACACTGACTCTGAAGTAAATAAATAATTATTTCTCATTTTTTAAAGCTTTTCTAAATTTATAATCATACATATTGCTTATAAATATAAAAAATAAAATTGAAACAATAAAAATAATCTCACCGTATTTTTTATAAATAGTATTTTTTAAAGGTAAAGATAATTTTGCAGTTCTAACACCACTTTCGTAAAGAGGTATTTTAGTAATTTCTTCTCCATAAGGTGAAATTAAAGCTGATATACCTGTATTAGCAACTCTGGCTAGTGGAATTCCTAATTCAACAGCCTTGATTTTAGCAAGTGCTAAATGTTGGTAGGGCCCTATTGTTTTTCCAAACCAAGCATCATTGGTAATATTAATTAATAAATTAGTGTTTTTAGATAATCTAGAAATAACCTCTTCAGTAAATAAGATTTCATAACATATAAGAGTTAAAATGTTTCCAAATCCTTTTAAAGTCAAGTTTGGTTTTATATTTCCACTAGAGAAATCTTTCAAACTTAAAAAATTTGCAATTGTGGTAAATTTATTCCTTAGTGGTATGTACTCACCAAAAGGAACTAAGTGTATTTTATCATATTGATGTATTATATTTCCTTTTGAGTTTAAAAAGACAAGTGAGTTGAACAATTTGTTTTTATCAACTCTTAATAACCCAACTACTAAAATTGCTTTTTGATCTGTTAATATTCGTTTGCTAATAACAGATAACAATTCCATTTCGTTTGGTATTGTACCTTCAAAACTTGTTTCAGGCCAAATAATTATTCTATTAACACCTATATATTCATTAACATTTTGAAGGGAAAATTTTGTTAGTTTATTTAAATTAGCGTTTCGTTTTTCAAGGTTCCATTTATCTTTTTGTTTTATGTTGGGCTGCACCAGTGTAATTAAGTTCTGATCTGATACCTTATTATCTTTATTGTAGAGACGGACAAAACTTGAAAAAAGTAAGATTGTAATAGGGATCGATAACAAACCAAAAATAATGTATTTACTCCTAAAGTTAAAAATTAAAACAAACGGTAAAATTGAAAAACTAAAGACAAATAAATTAGCTGTAAAGCTACCTACTAATGCAAATATTTGAATTAAATAATCATTTGATGACAAAATTATTGAAGGCATTAACCATGGAAAACCTGTAAACAACTTTGCTCTTAAATATTCAAATAAAGTTAAAAAAACTATTATTAAAAATAAAGAAGATTGATTTTTTTTTGTTAGTAATTTAGCAAAAACACACGCAATTCCCCAAAAAATTGCTAATACACTTGGTAAAATAACAACAGCTAAAGGCATCAGCACTTTGTGATAAGTATCGGCCACCATAAAGGCTGAACCAATCCAATATAGACCGAATGCAAACCAACCAAACCCCAAAAACCACCCTGCTATAAAAGTTTGCTTCAATGTAGAGCGTAAAGTAATTAGATAGATCCCAAAACCCAAGAAAAAGATGAGAAAGAAAAAGGAAAAAGGGG
Organism: uncultured SAR116 cluster alpha proteobacterium; assembly: GCA_902533225.1. Classification (GTDB taxonomy): domain Bacteria; phylum Pseudomonadota; class Alphaproteobacteria; order Puniceispirillales; family Marisalimonadaceae; genus Marisalimonas. The sequence continues at coordinate 8,655 of CACALC010000030.1, forward strand.
GAATTGAAAAAGTTGCAATTGAAGCAGAACAAAAAATTAAAATATTACATAAAAATTTAGATTTATAGTATTTGTTCATTGAAATATTTATAAATTTTGTTTTTCAAATGAGAATATTTTGTTTAAGCCTCTTATCTTAACTAATATAACTTTACGAGGATCTGCCTCTAATATTTCAAATTTAAAACCTGATGGAGAATATTTTATTACTTGACCCTTTACCGGAACTCTACCAGCTATGCTAATTATAAAACCACCAAGTGTCTCAATTTCATCATTTAGATCTTCCTTTCTTATAGATGAGAAAAGATCTTCAAGCTGGTCAATTGTTATCCTAGCATCTACAATTATAGATCCGTCTTTCAATTTATCTTGGCGATATTCTAAAGATAAATCATGTTCATCTTCTATTTCTCCAACTAATTCTTCTACTAAGTCTTCAATAGTTACTAGGCCGTCAATACCTCCATATTCATCGACCACTAGTGCTAAATGACGTCTTTTAACTCTCATTTCATAAAGTAGGTCTAACAAACTTATTGAAGGAGAAACAAATATGGGGTTTTTAATAAGATTTTTGATATCTTGTTTTTCTTTTAAAAATAAATTAGCTAACACGTCTTTAATGTGAAGTATCCCAACTATATCATCTAGGCTTTCATTTCTTACAGGCACTCTACTATGATTTGTTTTAATTAATTGCTTTACTATTTCATCAAAATCATCTGACATTGCAACTGAAACAATATCAATTCTTGGAACCATAACGTCTGACGCAGTTATTCCTCTTAACCCAGCAAGATTTTTTAGCAATTCATTTTCATGACTTAAATTATTACCATTTGAATCATCAGCATTAATTCTTTTTGCAACAAATTGTTCTAATTCTTTATCTAGAATTTTGTCTGAATTGTTTGATTTATTCTTTTTAAAAAAGTTTGAAAATTTAAGTTTCATTAATTTATAATTTCTTTATTTTAATAATTTTATTTTTAACTTATTCGTATGGATTATTTATATTCAAAGTTTCTAGAATTTTTATTTCTAAACTTTCCATAACTTTTGCATTATTATCGGTTTGATGATCATAGCCAATTAAATGCAAAACTCCATGGATAAAAAGATGAATTAAATGACTTTTAAAACTCTTTTTGTCTCTTTTAGCCTCTCTAAAAATAGTTTCAGCTGAAAAAATTATATCACCTAAAAAAATTTCATTGTTTTTTTGTATAAAAGATGGAAATGATAGAACATTTGTAGGCAAATTAATCTTTCTGAACCGTTTATTAAGCTCAATTATTTTTTTGTCACCAGCAAATAATACAGAAACATAATTTTTTTTATTAGTATTTATCAAATCAGATTTTTGATAAATTCCAATTAAGATTTGATTTAAGTTTTTTTGAAAATCATTAATTAATTGTTTGTTCCATAATGATTCATCTATTATAGCTTCTACGCTTAAGATATTATTTTTCCATATTTTATGACTGTCTTTTTCTTTTCGCATAATCATTGTATTAAAATAGTTTCAAACTTTATTAAAATAATCATAAGCTTTAATAATTTTAGCAACTATTGGATGCCTAATAACATCATTTGATTTAAGAGAGATTATCTTAATTTCTCTAATTTTACTAAGTATTTTTTCGGATTCCTTTAATCCTGAAAGTTGTCCTTTAGGAAGATCTACTTGACTTAAATCACCGTTAATTACCATCCTAGAACCTTCTCCTATTCGAGTAAGAACCATTTTCATTTGGACTGATGTTGTGTTTTGAGCTTCATCTACTATGACATACGCATTATTAAAAGTTCTTCCTCTCATGAATGCCAAAGGAGCAATCTCTATTTCTCCTGATTGAATTTTTTTTTCAACTCTGTCCGAGGGCATCATTTCATATAATGCGTCATAAATAGGTCTTAAATATGGATCTATTTTTTCTTTCATATCTCCGGGCAAAAAACCTAATCTTTCACCAGCTTCAACAGCAGGCCTTGTCAAAATAATTTTATCAACAAGGCCTTTTTTTAACATATCAATGCCCTTAGCTACTGCTA
>CACALC010000031.1:0-9673 GCA_902533225.1 uncultured SAR116 cluster alpha proteobacterium
TTTGGGATTATTAAAAATTTCGTAGGGACTACCAACTTGTTCAATAATACCGTTATTCATTACAACAATCATATCGGCTAAGGCCATTGCTTCATCTTGCGAATGAGTGACATGTATAAAAGTAATACCGAGCTTTTTTTGCAGAACTTTCAATTCACTTCTCATTTTAATCCTTAAAAAAGGATCTAAAGCAGATAAAGGCTCATCTAAAAGTAGAATAGACGGATTAGTTATGAGGGCTCTAGCTAAAGCAACTCTCTGTTGTTGACCACCTGACAATTGGGCAGGTAACCGATCAGAAAATTCAGACATTTGAACTAATTGAAGCATTTTTTTAGCTTCAATGTTTCTTAAATCTTTTTGTAAGCCTCTCATTTTAAGAGCGAATCCAACGTTTTCCAAGCATGATAAATGCGGAAATAATGCATAGTTTTGAAACATCATTGCCGTACCACGTTTGGCCGGAGATAGTTCGTTTATAATATTATTGCCTAATAGAATATCACCCTCTGAAATTTCTTCATGACCAGCTATCATTCTTAAGGTTGAGGTTTTACCACAACCTGAAGGACCTAAGAGGCAACAATAGGTTCCTGCTGGTATCTTAAGATTAATGTTATTCACGGCTAAAGTTTTATCATATCTCTTTGTAAGAACAGCAAATTCTAAATCTTCTGCAGTATTCAAATTTTCACCTCTAAATTCCGTAAATTATTAAATGTAATATTATAAAGTTGACTGGCATTTAATCAATATTTAAAACTTTAGTAAAAGTGATTAAAAATTAGGCATCATTACTGACGTGCCAAGATTCTTTTTTTAATTATATCATAAATGTAATTTACTACCATTTTTATAAATACTAATGGAGGTTAAAATGAAAAAAAATATTACTAGACGTAATATGCTAAAAACATCAACAGCCGCTGTCGGTGCTGTGGCAGGAGCAGGTCTCCTTAAAGGCTTTCCTGCAATTCATGCGGCAGACGCCCCTGTTATTCGTTATTTAGGTACTGCTGTTAATATGGGTGACGCTGTACAAAAAAGATTATTCGACGACACAGGCATTAAAGTTAAATTTATAGTTAAGACAACTGACGAAGTTGTTAAAACAATTTTCACACAGCCGAATAGTTTTGATATCGTTGATTCTGAGTATTTTAGTATGCCAAAGTTAGTTCCATCAGGTAACTTATTAGGAATGGATACTAAAAGAATCAAAGAGTGGGATAATGTTACAAGCGCATTTACCAAAGGTGAGGTTGCAGGAAAGAAAATTGGTGATCAAGGAACTGCACCCAAAAAAGTTATGTATTTAAAGGGTTCAAATTCAAAAGAATTTGCTTCCGAACCTACTCAACACGTAACTTTAATTCCTACAGTTTATAATGCTGATACGCTTGGTATTCGTCCAGATCTAATCAAAAGACCTATTAGTACTTGGGCTGAACTACTAAACCCCGAGTTTAAAGGTAAAGCTTCCATTTTAAATATACCATCTATAGGAATCATGGATGCCGCAATGGTTGTAGAATCTATGGGAGAATATAAATACCCTGATAAAGGTAATATGACCAAAAAAGAAATTGACTTGACTATGAAAATTTTTACTGAAGCTAAAAAAGCTGGTCAATTTAGAGCATTTTGGAGCGATTTTAATGAAAGCGTAAACTTAATGGCTTCAGGTGAAGTAGTAATTCAATCTATGTGGTCTCCAGCGATTACGGCAGTAAGGACAAAAGGTATACCTTGTGTTTATCAACCACTTAAAGAAGGTTACAGAGCATGGGCTGCTGGTTTTGGACTACCTGCTACAACAAAAGGCAGACAAGCAGACATTTGTTATGAATTCATAAATTGGTATTTGTCTGGGTGGGTAGGTGCATATCTAAACAGGCAAGGTTATTATTCAGCTGTTATTCCAACTGCCAAAAAGTATATGGAATCATATGAGTGGGATTATTGGATGTTAGGTAAACCTGCTACAGCCGATATTATGAGCCCTGAAGGTAAAAAATTAGCTTCAAAAGGTGAAATTAGAGATGGCGGTTCATACGAAGCTCGAATGGGATCCGTTGAATGCTGGAACGCAACAATGGATGAAAATAAATACATGGTAAGAAAATGGAATGAAATGATTGCTTCATAAAATGTATTTTAATATAGGGTAACTAATGTTACCCTATATTACAAAAATATCGAATTTTCATTATGCCAAACTTTTTTAAAATAAAACCATCAGTTGGTTTACTCTCCCTCCCTTATAGCTTAGTTTTTATTTTCTTTTTTTTTATACCTTTAGTTCTTACATTTATTATTAGCTTCTGGGATTATAATGAATATTCAATAATACCTGATATAATATTAGAGAATTATAAATATATCTTTGAAAACTGTTTTTCTTTTGAAAATGGAATGTGTGTTACATTCAAAACTTATCTATCTACATTTATGTTTTGTTTGCTAACATGGTTTTTCACACTAATTATTGGATTTTTTGTTGCTTATTTTCTAGCTTTTTATGTTAATTCACTTACATGGCAAATAGCTTTATTTCTTCTTTGCACTATCCCATTCTGGACTTCAAATGTTATAAGAATGATTTCATGGATACCTCTATTAGGTAGAAATGGACTTGTTAATGATTTTTTTCTATCTACCGGGTTAACAAGCGCTCCTCAAGAATGGTTGCTATATTCAGGGTTTTCAGTAGTTTTGGCTTTTGTTCATTTATACACATTATTTATGATAGTCCCTATTTTCAATTCTATGATGAGAATAGATAAATCAATAATTGAAGCTGCTTACGATAGCGGTGCAAATGGATTTCAAATTTTATGGAATATTATTATACCATTATGCAAGCCCGGGATTGTTATTGGATCAATTTTCGTTATCACAGTAGTAATGGGAGACTTTATAACAATAGGAATAATGGGAGGACAACAAATACCATCCATTGGCAAAATAATTTATGTAGAAATGAGTTATCTACAATTGCCTGCGGCTGCCGCTAATGCAGTAATTCTGTTATTATTAACTTTATTAATTATTTGGATAATGACAAAAATGATTGATATTAGAAAAGAACTTTAATTATGTTTAGTAAAAAAAATAATACCTATTATATATGCGTCTTCTTTTTTTCCTTATTTGTTTTATTTCTTTACGGTCCTACGTTTACAATAATCCTACTAAGTTTTCAAGGACCTGACGGAGGTTTAACCTTTCCTCTCAATGGAATATCAACTTATTGGTTTGAAGAACTTTGGAGAGGTGGATCTGTAGTTGATATTGGTTCGGCTTTTAAAAGATCCATAATTTTAGGTATAATAGTTATGATTTTAACTGTAGTTTTGTCTGTTGCAGCAGGATTGGCATTTAGAAAAAAATTTTGGGGCTCTAATGTTCTTTTTTTTACGACTGTAGCAAGCCTTATAGTTCCGTCAATAGTATTATCTTTAGGTGTCGCTTTACAATTTAGACTAATTGACGATCTGACAAAATGGATCGGAAGTTCACTTGATATAAGTTGGGTAAATGATTCTTTCCAAACATCATTAGGTATGTATTCAAGTGGACTTGGGGCGCAATTAACTTGGACCCTTCCTTTTGGCTTATTAATAATGTTTGCCGTCTTTAACCGATTTGATAAATCCTACGAAGAAGCTGCGAGAGATCTAGGGGCAACTCCATGGAAAACTTTCAAAGAAATTGTGTTGCCCCTTATTGCACCAAGTATAATTGGAATCGCTTTATTTGGATTTACGTTGTCATATGATGAATTGGCAAGATCATCTCAAGTCATGGGATCTGGTAATACACTTCCGCTTGAATTACGTGGTTTAACAACTACAGTTACCACTCCAATTATTTATGCTTTAGGCACAGTAACTACTTTTGTGTCATTTACCGTTATTGCTATTTCAGTTGGATTTTATCTCTTTCTCAAAAGTAAAAAAGGAATATGAGTTTGAAAAAAAAGATTTGTATAATAAATCCAAATACCACCACTTCCATGACAGAAGTGATAGACACTACCGCAAAAAAATATGCTGGTCTTTATACAGAAATTATAACAACTCAACCTCAAACTGGCCCTGAAAGTATTGAAGGTTATTATGATGAAGCTTTGTGTATTCCCGGATTAATTGAAGAAATCAAAGATAATATAGATGCTGATGGTTATATAATTGCATGTTTTGATGACACAGGTTTAGATGCTGTAAGATCAATTACCGACAAACCCGTCATTGGAATTGGAGAAGCGGCTTATCATGTAGCGAGTCTAGTATCTGGAAACTTTTCAGTCATAACAACATTAACGAGATCGATAAATCCCTTAAAACATAATCTAAAAAAATATGGACTATTTGAAAAATGCGTTAGTGTAACTGCTATAGAGGTACCTGTATTAGATCTAGAAGAAATCACAGATGATAATCTTGACAAACTAAATAAAGGCATAGAAAAAACCATATTAGAAGATAATTCAGAAGCTATTATTCTTGGATGTGCAGGAATGTCTAACTTAGCAAAAGACCTTGAGCTAAGTCACGGTCTGCCAGTAATAGAAGGGGTTTCTTCAGCAGTTGTATTAATAGAAGGTTTGATTAATCTTCAAATTAAAACAAGTAAAATCGGCTCTTATGCGTTACCTAGAGATAAGAATTATACCGGTTATTTGAGTAAATTTAGACCACAAAGATAAAATTATGACAGTTAAAGTCCTAAATCACCCGTTAATAAATGTACTTATGACAAACCTACGTTCTCAAGAGACAAGTAGTTTTGAATTTAGATATACAGCAAAAAAAATATCTTCCTTAATGGCTTTTGAAGTATTTAAAGATCTTAACGTTGATAGAAAAATGATTAATACTCCACTTGAAAGTTTCTTAGGTGCAAAAACTCAAGACCCTAAACCATGTGTTATATCAATTCTTAGAGCGGGCTTGATAATTTCTGAAGGTATCACCGACATTTTCAAAGATGTATCAATTGGACATATAGGTATGTATAGAGATGAAAAGACACTCAGCCCCGTAAATTATTTAATAAAACTTCCTTCAAACCTTCAAAATAGACAATGTTTTCTTTGTGATCCAATGCTCGCAACGGGAGGAAGTGCAATATCTTCGCTAGAAACCCTAAAACAAAATAGTGCGTCTGACATAACATTAGTTTGCTTACTTGCATCTGAAGAAGGTATCAAAAATGTTAAAGAAAAATTCTCAGATGTAACTATAATATGTGCCCAAAAAGACGATCATCTAAATGAAAAAGGGTTTATAGTTCCAGGTCTTGGAGATGCTGGAGACAGAATTTTTGATACATAATATTAATTTACAGCTTCTTCAAATCTCTGTAGGTTTGGAACATTTAATTTTTCAGCAGTTTGCCTAATATTTTCCCAAACCAAAGGAGCCACTGGTAAACCATTTTTCATTCTATCTTCATTTGTCAATATTTCTTTGTCACCAGGTATCATTACTTTTTCATTTTGATTTGCAGGTGGAGATGCCCTTACAAAATCAGCGTAAGATTTAACTTCCTTAGAAAAATAATCTAAATCAACCATCTTTTGTACAGATATGTACAATGACAACATGCCATTCCCAAATTTCCTTTTTTCTTTATCTTCAATACCTGCAGATACACCTGATCCAGTTAGGGCTCCACCTAACATTTCCATCATAAAATTAATTCCAGATCCCTTATGTAATCCAAAAGCTGTGATCGCACCCGTTCCGTTCTCAGAGTTTGGGATCTCATCATCACTTATTTTGCCATACATAACTTCAGTATCAGTAGTTAAATTTCCAGAACTATCAATTAATGCGCCAAAAGGTAATTTTTTTCCTCCCTTTTGAGCTACCATTACTTTTCCTTCTGCAACTGTCGAAGTTGCCATATCTAAAATGATGTGAGGAGATCCTTTAGATGGTATTCCGATTGATAACGGAGATGTGCTTCCTCTTCGGTCGCTTCCTCCAAAGGGTGCCACAAGCAAACTTCCCCTTACATTTACAAAATGAAAAGAAATTAATCCTGCATCAGCTGCTCTTTCAGACCAGTCTCCAATCCTACCAAGATGACCAGAATTTTTCAAACCTATAACAGACATACCGTGTTTTGCAGCTCTTGTAATTCCTTCATCAACTGCGTATTCACCAGCTACTTGTCCAAAGCCTTGTTTTGCGTCCAGTAAAGCCATTGCTCCAGCATCCACTATTATTTCAGGTTTAACATTTGGAAAAACCCAGTTCCAGTCCATCCATTGTACATATCTTGGAACTCTAACAATTCCATGACTGTCATGACCTTTTAAATTTGAACCACATAGTCTTTCCGCAATTGTCTTAGCTTCATAGTCACTACATGACTTGGCTTGAAATATTTCAGTAATAAGTTGAATTGCGTCTTTAACTTTAATACGAATTTCAGAATTAATATTCTCCCCCGGCACTTTACTCCCCCCGTAAGTATTTATTCATATGCTGAGATTTAGATATAATTTATTTAATATATTAAGTAAAATAAAATACATACCAATATTTTCTATAAATATATTTTTTTTAGATGGATGTTTTATGAGTAAAATTCAAACTATTTTAACAACAATTTTTATTGGTATTTTAGGTGGCATTACTTTCAATTTATTACTTTTCCCTTTGCCTTGGGTATTAGGACCTGCTTTTTCAATAGCAATTTTTACACTTTTTGGAAACGACGTACATGTTCCACAAAAACTAAGAGATCCTTTTGTAGGCATTATAGGTATTTGTTTAGGTCAGTCATTTTCATCTTCAATTTTTCATGAATTGAATGATTGGTTAATTTCTATCATGTTGTTATTTCTATATGTACCAATTGCATTTATTATTACTTACGTGTTTCTTTACAAAATTTTAAAAGTACCAAGAGTAGAGGCCTTTTTTATTTCTTCTCCAGGTGGTCTGTTAGAAATGGCTTTAGGAGCTGAAGAATGTGGTGCAAACTCAAAGAAGGTAGGACTAATACATATCATAAGAATTTTTATAACTGTATTTACCATCCCCACTTTAATATTGTTGGTATTTCCGGAATCATTTGAAAGACAACCAATGTGGCCATCTTTTCATGGAAGTATAGTAGATTGTTTTATAATTCTCATATTAATCCCTAGTGGTATATTCTTTGGGACAATTATAAAACTTCCGGGTAAAAGACTTTTTGGACCATTAATCCTAAGTGCGGTTCTTCATATGACTGAAATTATTGACTTAGACGCTCCTATTATAATTTTCATTTTAGCACAACTCATAGTTGGCAGCTTTTTCGGAAGTAACATGCATGGACTAAATTGGAAAATCGCGAGAGACTATGTTGGCATTGCAATCGGGATAGTCATGTCCCTTACAGTTTGTATGATACCGTTCATAGTTTTTTTATTTTTTTTAATAGGTGCTAAACCCGAAGCAATAATATTAGCTTTTGCTCCTGGTGGAATTCAAGAAATGGGTTTAGTAGCTTCATCACTAGATATTAAACCAGCATTTGTTGTCACTCATCATTTTTTTAGATTGTTAATTGTGCTCATAATTTTGGCTATAGCCCAAAAATATATTTATCCTAAACTGAAATTATTAATACAGAATTCAAATTGAAATTTATTTCTTTCAAAATTTAAAGTAATGTTGAAATTTAGTTGGATTCATGGAGATAAAATTGATTAAAGGACTTATTGCACCAATCTTAACACCTTTTGATAATGAACTTAAAGTTGATCAAATAATGTATAATGATCTAGCACAAAATCTAATGGAAAATGGATGTTCTGGTCTTGCCCCTTTTGGAACGACTGGAGAAGCATTATCAGTTGGAAATAAAGAAAGGATGGAAGCAATCGAAGGTTTAGTTAAATCTGGTATTAACCCCAAAACATTAATTCCTGGGACTGGTTTATGTAATTTACCTGATACAATTGAAATCACCAAACATGCTATTGACTTAGGCTGCCTTGGTGCAATGACTTTACCACCATTTTACTTCAAGGGTATGAGCGATGATGGACTGTATGAATATTTTGAAAAATTAATTGATGGTGTGAATGACCAAAGACTTAAAATATATTTGTATCATATACCTCAGGTAAGTGGCGTAGGTTTATCAATCGATCTGGTTCAAAAGCTAAAATCTTCATACCCTGACTTTATAATAGGTATAAAAGATAGTTCAGGTGTTTGGGAGAATACAGAAGCACTTCTGAAAATAAATGGGCTTGTAGTTTATCCAGGAGCAGAACTTCCCGTTATTGAGGCAATCAAACTAGGTGCACCAGGGTGTATATCAGCAACTGCCAACTTGAATAGTAAAGATATATCTAAGGTTATAGATCTTTGTCATGCTGGAGAATGGGAAGAAGCAGAAGAACTCCAAAAGAAAGTTAAATCAGTTAGACTGTTATTTCAGGATTATGCTCCAATACCAGCACAAAAATCTTTGTTGGCATTACAAACTAAAAATACTATGTGGAATAATTTAAGACCACCATTCATACCTATTTCCGAACATAAGACAAACGAATTGGCCAATAAATTAAAAAGTGATTATGGGTTCATTTTTTAAAAAATATAAGAGTTGATATGAAAATTGACGATTTATCTTTACCCCTTAGAGGAAAATGTCATTGTGGTTCAGTTAGATTTGAAGTGAGCACAAACATAAAAAATTTACGTAGGTGCAACTGTTCTATTTGTTCTAGAAAAGGCTTTGTTATGGGAACAGCTTTAATAGACGAATTAACTATCACTGAAGGTAGAGAATTTTTAACCTCTTATAAGTGGAACACTAAAGTAGCTGAGCATTATTTTTGTAAGATATGTGGTATAAATACCCATCACAAAAGACGATCTGATCCTAATCAGTATGGATATAATATTGGTTGTATTGAAGGCTTTGAAATGTCTTGGATAAATAATGCACCTTTTGTTGATAATAAAGGCATGAGCTTGATTAATTCAAAAAATAAGTCTTAGTAAAAGGATTTAAAATAATCTTTTTATGATTTTATGTAAAATTCCTGCAAAAATAATCACAAGAAACACTCTGAACATATGGTGAGGGCTTATGAAAGACATATCTGCACCAACAGACAATGCTAGAATATTCATCTCAGATTGACCACCTGGAGAAAAAGCTAACAAAATTGATAGAGGATCATAACCAATATTACTTAAAAAATAATAAATTATGATTAAAGGTATTATTGCAATTAAAGTAGTTACTAACCCAGCTAATATTGGACCAGACATTTCTTTAAGGGTAATGTTTTTAAACAAACATCCAAGTGCTGAACCAAGCAAAATTTGAACAGAAATTACTATAATATACATTGGCATTGCATCTACAATCTGAAAAATATGGGCTGCTGCTGATAAAATCATTGGACCTATGATTGTTGGTCCAGGTATTTTTAGTTTGACTGCTAAAAACCATCCGATTAGCGAAACTAGAATAACAATTGGGGTTTGTTTCCAATTATAAAATAAATCTGGTTCAGGTAAATCTTCAACACCTAAATTCGGAACAAATAATATTACCAAAGAAGCTAAAAACACAACGACAACTATTCTTGTTGCATGAATTAAAACAAGCGTCCTTGGATCAGCTCCAATTTCTTGACCTAAAA
>CACALC010000032.1:0-9028 GCA_902533225.1 uncultured SAR116 cluster alpha proteobacterium
TAGTTATCGGGGTGCTTTTATGCAGATAGGAACTATTTTAGGAACAATTATGGTAGCAAATGTTCTGATGGTTATTATTCCTGGACAGAAAAAAGTTGTAGCTAGTTTGATCGCAAATGAAACACCTGACCCTAAACATGGAATGATAGCTAAGCAAAGATCGCTTCATAATAATTATTTAACACTTCCAGTGATTTTTATTATGATTTCAAATCATTATCCGTTGATATATGCTACTAAATATTCTTGGATTATTATTCCAATAATTTTAATCATAGGTGCCTTAATAAGACATTTTTTTAATGTAAAACACACTGGATCTAAACCACCATATTGGGTGGCTATACCAGTTACTATTTTTACATTGCTTACAATTTATATTTCTTATTCCGGAAAACCTGAACTAAATGAAATGAAAGGTAACGCAACTTTAATTAATAAAATACCAAAACCAATTTTGGCTAATGCTCAAGAGATAATAGTATCCAAATGTGCGATGTGCCACGCAAGAGAACCTCTTTGGGAAAACATGGCGAATGCTCCAAAATTAATCAGATTGGAAACAAAAAAAGACATAGTAAATAATATTGATAATATTTATTCTCAATCCGTATTATCTTTTGCAATGCCACCAGGTAATTTGTCATTTATTGAAGATCACGAACGAGCTGAAATTCAAAAACTTTACATTGCAATAAATAATTTAAAAGAAGAGCTTAAATAACGAGGAAATATACATGGAAAAACTTGATCTTATTTTTAAAAATGGAAAAATAGTAACAGAAAGTGGTGTTGAAAATTGTGACCTCGGCATTAGTGATGGACAAATTTCTGCAATAGGTGATTTAAGTGATAATGCAGAAGTAATAGAAGATGCAACAGATTTGCTAATCCTTCCAGGAGGTGTTGATGCCCACGTTCATATAGATCAACCATCAGGACCAGATGTTGAAATGGCTGATAATTTTCAATCCGCGACAATGTCTGCAGCTGCAGGAGGAAATACAACAGTTTTACCGTTTGCAATGCAAGAAAAAGGGCAATCTCTTCGAGAGTGTGTTGAAAACTATCATAAAAAAGCCAAAGATAATTTGTATATTGATACTTCTTTTCATTTAATAATCAGTGATCCTTCCCCCCAAGTTTTAGGACAAGAACTCCCAGCTCTAGCTAGGGATGGTTATACGTCATTTAAAGTCTTTATGACATATGACGATCTAGTGTTAAATGATGAAGAATTATTGAAAGTTTTTGAAGTAGCTAAAAAGGAAAAAACTTTAGTAATGGTTCACGCAGAAGGCTATGATGCTATAAGATACCTTACTAAAAAATTAGAAGAAGAAGGTAAAGTAGCTCCCTATTTTCACGGTATATCAAGACCACAAATCGTTGAAAGAGAAGCAACGCACAGAGCAATTAGTCATGCACAAATAGTAGATATACCAATTGTAATAGTTCATGTTTCAGGCAATGAAGCTCTGTCGCAGATTAAGTGGGCCAAAGAGAAAGGTATTAGAGTTTTTTCTGAAACATGTCCTCAATATATCTGTTTAACTGAAGATGATATGAAAGGACTAAACATGGATTTTGAGGGCGCTAAATACATTTGCTCCCCTCCTCCAAGAGACTTGGAAAGTCAAGAAGCTATTTGGGAAGGTATAATTGACGGCACCTTTGATATTTTTTCTTCTGATCATTGTCCATTCAAATTTAAAGATAAAAAAGGTAAAGACAGACCTGGTGCAAGGACGTCTTTTAAATGGGTTCCCAATGGTATACCAGGAGTTGAAACTAGACTTCCAATATTATTTTCAGAAGGTGTAAGTAAGAAAAGAATTTCTCTTGAGAGATTTGTAGAGTTAACTTCTACAAACCCAGCAAAAATGTATGGCCTACATCCACAAAAGGGTTCAATTAAAATTGGATCAGACGCTGATTTAACTATTTGGGATCCGAATAAAATAGATACTATCAGGCAATCTGATTTACATCATGGCTCAGATTATACCCCATTTGAGGGAATAGAAGTTAGAGGTTGGCCAATACAAACTTGGCTTAGAGGTCAAAAAATTTACGAAAAAAATAAATTTTTAAAACAAAATAATCTTGGACAATACATTTCAAGGGGATTTTCTTCTCTATAGTATTCTTTAAAAGGAAAGTATTATGACTGACAAAAATAATTCTCAAACTTTAGTGAATTTAGCATCCCCTAAAATGGGTACTAAAATTTTAAGTGTTTCTGACGAATTTTTTGGTGAAGCGATCCGCATGCTTAGTGATAAGGAGCCAGTCTTTATTGAAGATAAATTTGATGAACACGGAAAGTGGATGGATGGATGGGAAAGTAAAAGAAGAAGGGATGGTGGGAATGACTGGGTTATAATAAAACTTGGCTCACCTGGCGTAATATCAACTATTGAAGTAGACACTAGTTATTTTACTGGAAATTTTCCTCCATTTTTTTCTTTAGAAGGTTGTTACAGTTCAGAAATTCCAAATGATGATGATTGGATTTTATTAAAAACAAAGACTTCCTTAATAGGTGATGAAAAAAATAATTTTGATATCAAATCTAACAAAACTCTTAATTATATAAAGTTGCAAATTTTTCCTGATGGAGGTGTTGCAAGATTAAGACTATTTGGTGAAGTAAAATATGATTGGAGCAAGTTTAAAAATAACGAGTTAATTGAATTATCTTCTCTTAATCTAGGTGGATCAATTGTTGCTTTCAATAACGCCCATTATGGAGATGTTTCTGCTCTTCTTTCAGAAGGGAGAGGTAAAACTATGGGAGACGGCTGGGAAACAAGACGTAGAAGAGAGCCAGGCAATGATTGGATTATTATTAAGTTAGCAAAAAAAGCTATTATTAAAGAAATTGAAATAGACACAGCCCATTTCAAAGGTAACTTTCCAGATAAAGCATCAATACAAGCAGCTTCAGTTTCTGAAGTAGTTAGTAGTAATGAGAATATAATCAAAGACTCTGAAAAATGGGATTTAATTTTAGATCAAACTAAATTAAAGGCTGATAACGTTCATAAATTTAGTCTTGATTTAAATCCACAAAAAGAAGCAACACATATTAGGCTAAATATTTATCCAGATGGTGGCGTTTCTCGACTTAGAATATTTGGAATAATATTAAATGATTGACAACCTCCAGATTGAAAAATTAAATAAAGAAAATTTTTTACCATTTGGCGATATAATAAATAAAAGTTTTTCTTCAAGTAAATTATCTATTAATCAAGGAACAACTATCAGGCATCATAATATTTCAGAATTAAAATTATCAGATCAAAATGGAATACCTACGATATCAATTTTTTCAGGATCTCCAAGAGAATTTCCTATTCAAATTAAGATAATGGAAAAACACCCCATTGCTTCACAAAGTTTTTTGCCAATCCAAAACCATGATTGGTTAATAGTTGTATCTATGGAAAAAAATGAGTTGCCTGATTTAGATACTTTAAGATGTTTTAACGTAGATGGATGTGTTGGTATAACCTACAAAGCAAACGTATGGCACCACCCACTATTAGTAAAAAAGAAACAAGATTTCTGGATTATTGATAGAACCAAAGATAAAGAAATATCTACAACTAATCTAAAAGAATATTATTTTAAACAGAATGAAATTAGGATTATAAAAATTTAAATTTCTAATAATTTTTTTGATGCCTCTTTGTGTTTTTCTAAAAACAAACCAATATCAATATTATTTAGATTACCTTTTTCAGATATAATTTTACCATTACATATTGTGTAAGCAGTTTGCATTGGTGAACATAAAACTAGAGCTGCTAAAGGGTCACTCCAAGTTCCAGAAAGTGCAATACTATTTAAGTCATATATTGCAAAGTCAGCTGCCTTGCCTTCCGAAATTTGGCCAATATCATTTCTATTCAAAACATTAGCACCACCCCGAGTTGCAGTATGCAAAGCTTCTCTTGGTGAAAATTTGTTTGCACCCAAGTTAACTCTTTGTAAAAGCATTGCTTGTCGGGCTTCATTTAAAAGATTTCCACTATCGTTTGAACTCGAACCATCAACGCCTAACCCAACATTAACACCTTCATCAATACATCTTCGTATAGGTGCTATCCCACTAGCTAATCGCATATTAGAACAAGGACAATGAGCAATCCCCGTACGCGTTTTTGAGAATAAATCTATTTCTATTTCATTTAATTGGACACAATGTGCATGCCAAACATCATTTCCAACCCAACCTAATTCTTCAATATATTGTCCAGGCCTCATCCCAAATTTTTCTTCAGTGTACACAATATCTTCTATATTTTCTGCTAAATGAGTGTGCATACCTACTGAATATTCTCTTGCTAAACTTGCCGTTTCTTTCATTAAATCTTGACTTACGCTAAACGGGGAACAAGGAGCCAAAGCTATTTTTAACATCGCGAAATCAGAGCTATCGTGAAATTTTTCAATTACTCTTTGACAATCTTTCAAAATAGAATCTTCATTTTCAGTAAGTGAATCTGGTGGTAAACCACCTTTACTCTCTCCAATACTCATTGATCCTCTAGTTGCGTGAAATCTACAACCAACATCTTTAGCTGCCTCAATCTGATCTTCAAGTTTTGATCCATTAGGAAAAAGATAAAGATGGTCACTTGAAGTAGTACAACCACTTAAGACCATTTCTGATAAACCAATTAATGACGATATGTATATGTCTGAAGGGCAAATTTTATTCCAAATAGGATATAAGCTAGTTAACCATCCAAACAAAGATTCGTTTTGGGCTTTCGGATAACACCGTGTTAAATTTTGAAATAGATGATGATGAGTATTAACTAAACCAGGAATTACAACCATTTCAGATGCATTGATTGTTATTCGTTTGTCATAATTAGAGTTTAAACATTCTCCAATTTCAACAACTTTTCCATTTTCACAATATATAGATTGATTGACAATTTCCCGTTTATTATCATCCATAGTTGCAATAATTTTTGCATTTTTGATTAGTATATTTGACATAGGCTAGAATAATTCTCAGTAAATAATTGGGCATAGTAGTTTAACAAAATTTAAATACATTTTACAATTTATATTAATCTTGAAAAACTACTTCATAATAAAACTTAAATATATACCAGATAAATTTTAAGCATAAATAGCTTTTAGAATTTCTGAAGGTGTTGCTGGAGAATTTAGGAATTCTGGCTTTGAGTCTTTTGATGCTGCTTTGATAGCTTCTTTTAAAGCTAGAAAGTGAGAAATAGCTAGAAGCAATGGTGGCTCACCAACAGCTTTAGATCTAAAAATAGTTTTTTCGTCATTATCTGCATTTTCTAATAATTTGACATTGAAAATAGGAGGAACATCTCTACTTCCAGGTAATTTATATGTCGATGGACCGGTAGTTAATAATTTTCCATCTTGAGAAAAATGAAGTTCTTCACAAGTGAGCCAACCTAATCCCTGTACAAAACCACCTTCAATTTGTCCAATATCAATATTTTCATTTAATGATTTTCCACAATCTTGAACAATATCTGCTCTCAAAATTCGGTTTTCACCAGTATTTATGTCAATTAATGCTTCAGAAACAGCTGCTCCCCATGTAAAATAAAAGTAAGGACGTCCTTTTAATCTTCCTTGATCCCAATGTATTTTAGGAGTTTTGTAAAAACCTGTGGAGGAAAGTGAAATTCTATTTTCCCAACATGAAAAGGCTAACTCTGTAAATGATAGACTTTTGTTACCTGCTAGTATCCTACCTTGTTCAAAGATAATCTTTGACTTAGGTTTTTTAAATAGTTGAGAGGCATGCTCAATCATTCTTTTTTTTATTGTAGAAGCTGCGTTCCATGCAGCCATTCCATTTAAATCAGAGCCCGAAGATGCAGCTGTTGCAGATGTGTTGGGGACTTCGGCTGTATTAGTTGAAGTTATATGTATCTGATCTAAAGGTACTTTAAAACACTCTGAAACTACTTGAGCTACTTTGACAAACAAACCTTGCCCCATTTCTGTACCTCCATGATTTAATCTTATAGATCCATCAGAATAAACATGTATTAAAGCACCAGCCTGATTGAAAGATGGTTTGTTAAACGAAATACCGAATTTTGCAGGCATAAGAGCAAGCCCTTTTCTAAACGGCAATCGATTTTTTTGTTGGGTAGAATTGAAGGTTTCAATTTGTTTCAATCTTTTTTTGTAATCACTTAATTTATAAGTTTCATCTAAAATCCATTCAATTCTTGGTTTAGAAACTATTTGACCATAAGGAGTAATTAGTCCGTTAGACTTAGAATAATAATTAACTTGTCTAACATGATCTAAAGATTTATTTAAAAACTGAGATATATTAAAAAGTATATTTTCAATTACCAACATACCTTGTGGCCCACCAAAACCTCTAAAGGCGGTATTAGAGACGGTGTTTGTTTTACAAATATATCCATAAGCTTTTATAGACTTAATAAAATAACAATTATCTAAATGAGTTAAAGCTCTTGTCATCACTGGACCAGAGAGATCTAGTACATTTCCACCGTTACTTAACAACGTAATATCAAGTGCATTGATTTTAGCATTACTTGAAAAACCTGCAGTGAAATAGACTTTAAAATTATGTCTCTTCCCTGAAGCTGTCATATCATTATGCCTGTTGAGACGTATTTTTACAGGTTGCTGAGTAATGAAAGCACATAAAGCTGATATTCCTGCAAAAATAGTTGCTTGACTCTCTTTACCTCCAAACCCACCACCTAACCTTCTAACTTTACTGTCTATTTTAGCTGATGGAATATTTAAAACTTTACTTACTCCATGTTGAACTTCTGTAGGATGCTGGGTGCTTGACCAAACAATGTATTCATCATTTTCTCCTGGAAAAGTGATCGCTACATGGGTTTCTAAATAAAAATGATCTTGACCACCAATTTCAAATTGACCAGTTTTTTTGAACTTAGAGTTCTTCATTTCTTTTTCAACGGAGCCTTTTTCCAATATAATTGGATCATCATGAAAAGAATTTTTACTATATGCATCGTCTAAGGTAAGTATTGGATCATCTAGATGATCTATTTCAATTTTTACCAAATCACTTGCATATTGAGCTTCTTGGAATGTTTTAGCCAAAACAACTGCAACGGGTTGTCCGTAATACGTTATAATATCATCAGCAAGTATAGGTTCACCATTTTTAATTGGGCCTATTTCATTTTCACCTGGAATATTTTTTGCTGTTACAGTTTTTGTATAAAAAGTTAAATTTTTTAACCGACTAAAATCAATTTTTTTTATTTTACCATATGCGCATTTTGACAAAACTAGTGCACCATGAAGAAGATTTTCTTGATCCGGAATATCATCAATGTAAATTGCCTGACCAGTTGTATGCCTTATTGATGAATCATGGATAGCAATTTTATTCATATCTAAAATTCCATAACTGTCATAGTTTTTATGTCATCTTCTAGGCACTGTTTTAGTCTTTTAAATAGTCCTTTAAAAGAGGTTCTTCTATATACGGAAGTTCCTCTTAGATCTGAAATTGGACGAATATAATTATCTATATTATCAATCGCTAATTTGATTGCTTGATCAATATTTTTGTTAATCATTTTTCTTGATAATTCATTCAAATCTTTTGGGATCTCTGCAACACCTCCTGCAGCAATATACAAATCTTTTATAATTTGATTTTGTGTCTTAATGTTTATTGCGAGTGAAATTGTTGAAATATCTTGATCAAATCTTTTAGATAATTTCCAAAAGAAAAGTTTATTAGTTTTACTGGGAATAGGTATTTCAAGAGAAACTAAAATCTGATCTTTTTTAAGGATGTTTTTTCTATAGCCTTTAAAAAATTTGTTAATAGGTATACTTTCCTGCCCATCCTTTCCAAATATATTTAATTTAGAGTTTAAAACTAAAAGTATAGGAGCCAAATCACCTATGGGGCTAGAAGTGCATAAGTTCCCTCCAATAGTAGCTTGGTTTCTAATTAAAGGAGAACCAAATCTTTTCAGAATTTCAATCATTTCAGGAATTTTATCTTTAACAAGTTCTAGGAAAGTTTCTATTGTGACAGAGCTACCTACTAAAATTTTATTATTTGATATTTTAATTTTTTTTAATTCACCTATGGAACTTAACGAAATAATAGCGTATTCTTTTTCGTTAATTATAGGTCTTTGAAGATTAAAATCAGTTCCGCCAGCTAAAAATCGAAAGTTTCTAATCTTAGTAAGGTTCTTTAATTCTTCTATTTTTAATGGATGATAATAAGTAACATTCCCTAATTTAATATCGTGGGTTTCTTCTTCAAAATATTTCTGTTTAATTTTAACTTTGTCTTTAGCAACTGTTTTG
The DNA here is from genome assembly GCA_902533225.1 of uncultured SAR116 cluster alpha proteobacterium. Lineage (GTDB taxonomy): Bacteria > Pseudomonadota > Alphaproteobacteria > Puniceispirillales > Marisalimonadaceae > Marisalimonas. Next base: position 8,368 of record CACALC010000032.1, read on the forward strand.
ATTGCTTTTAATATTGGAGAATAACCTGTACATCTGCATAAATTACCAGAAAATGCGTCGTTTATTGTATTATCATTTATATCCTTATGAGAGTTAAGCAAACTAACACCTGAAATAATAAATCCAGGTGTACAATACCCGCATTGAGAAGCATTTTCTTGAGAAAAAGCAACTTGTAATGGATGAGGATCTTTGTCGTCACCCAAACCTTCTATTGTAACTATATTTTTACCAATAACCTGACCTAATCTTACTAAACATGAATTTATCGGTTTTAAATTAGAGTTGTTTTCTTGATTGATTATAACTGAACAAGCACCACAATCACCTTCGGCACAACCCTCTTTTGTTCCAGTCATCTTCAAATTATTTCTTAGCCAGTCTAAAAGTGTAATGTCATAATCGACGTTTTCGACAGTCTCTTTTTTACCATTTATAAAAATATTATTTATTTTCCCAGATATCAAAAGCTGTGCCTCAAAAAATTATGATTGTGAGTATGATTATAGCTTTTATATTTTGTAAAAATCAATTAAAGAAGATGATATATTATTCCAACAAACTTTCTCGTTCATCATTCCAACTTATAAAAACCTCATCTTCAATTTCAAATCTATTTTTAAGAAACTTTTCATCTGATAATTGAACACTTAATTCACCA
>CACALC010000033.1:0-8852 GCA_902533225.1 uncultured SAR116 cluster alpha proteobacterium
TAAGCCACTAGAAGAAGCTAAACATGGAATGTTCTCCTACTTCTTAATGAAGGGCATGGAAGGTGATGCAGATACTAACAATGACAACAAGATTACTGCAAGAGAACTTCACTCATACGTAGAACAGAACGTTGTACAACAATCATCAGGTTCACAAACACCTGAACTACAAGGTGATAAAGACAGAGTGCTTGTACAGTTTAACTAGGACCATCATTCCTGCTCATTTAAGGACTCTACAGAGCTGCTGGCACACACTCATATGTCATAGATTCTGATTACACTAAAAGCTCTGTATGGAATCTGAATCTCCATTAAAGTGGTTAACATTTATATGAGCACATCTGTGTAAGAGCATATGTATATATTACGTACATACCCAGGGTGGTTCATGCATGGGTAGGGTCATTTAAATGTTACATATAAGTGTCTTTAACATCTTAATATAATTATCATTTACGTAAGGCTATTCCATTACGGGAACATTTTTAGTGATGTAAAACAAAGTGTGAAACATATCGTGCGTATTGACAATGATATACGTATGGATATCTTAGGGTATAGCTAGAATGTAATCACCTATGGTGCATAGCATAGGAATGGAACTCCCTCAGAGCGCACCATTTCACTTCAGGTTAAAGTGTTAACACATTGATATGTAAGCATAATTTGTTTACGTATTAATGGGTGATGTACATGGTGATGCACAAAAACGTTCCTTATATTAGGTGTAGAGATGGTATTTATTATTTTGTAAGACGTGTTCCAGATGATGTGAAATCTTACTATTCATCTGACCGTATCTCTATGAGCCTAAGAACTAAATCTTATTCATCAGCTGTAAGAATGATAAAATCAGTTAGTCAAAGATTAGAAGATTATTGGTTTGGTATCAGACTTCAGAAAAAAGGTATATTAGTTATTTATTAGTTAAACTTAAATAATTGTTGAATTTATTAACAAGATATTTAAAGTTTCACATGTTAATTATTTCTATATTTTAAATTGGGGTTTATTATGGGTATATTAAACAAAGATTTTAAAAATTGGTCAAAGAAAAAGAAAATTGGTGTAAGTCTAGCATTTGGAGTGTTTTTTTTATTATTACTTAGTGGTGGCGGTGATAGTCAAAAAGACTTATTGGATGAAATTTCTAAATCTAGTGATAGCCAAAAAATTGCTGAAATGGCCAAAGAGTTTGAAAAAAACTCTGACATTTTAAATGACTCATTTGTTGAATGTACAAATGATTGCAATAATAAATCTGCAACTTTAACCATTTCAAATATAAAAAAAATAAGTTCTAAAAAATATCCTTTCAGAGGCACTGTGTTTTCTTCGTTAGGAAAAAAACAAGGTGTCGATTTAAATTTTTTTAACGTTTTCTATGATGAACAGTCAAAATCATTTAATGTTAAAATCGGTAAAAAAGTAAAAAAAGTGCCTGAAAATCAACTTTTAATAACTAATTTCAATGTAAGTGGTTTTTTTAAAGATAATCATTTAGTTAATCATGATGTGGAGGGATACATAACAAGCATCGTTCCAAATCAAGCAAAAATTAATCAACTAAAAGAAATTCAATTAGCGAAAGAAAAGAAAAGAAAGGAAGATGAAGAAAAAAGAAAGGAAGATGAAGAAAAAAGGAAAAAAATCAAAGAAGAAAAGGAAAGAAAAGAAATACTTAGGCAAGCTGAAATAGAAAAGAAGAGAGCAAAAAAACTAAATATGACTGTTTCTCAATATAGAAGTTATAAATCTCAAGTTAAACTTTGTAAGACAGATTGGAAAAAATGTACTGATAATACAATGTTAGTCAATGAATTTGATGGCATTGTTAAAATAAAGACGGCATGTAAATTACAAGCTAACTCTCAAGCCAAATATGGAGACCCGCAGTGGAAATGGATAACCTTTGGCACATACTTAAAAGGAAATGACTATATTAAAAATGGATTAGTTATTTTATTTGATAATCAAGTTAAATTTCAAAATGGTTTTGGTGCTTACAAGAAGACTGAAGTTGAATGTATCTACAGCCTTAAATCAAATAAAATTACTGCATTAGGAATAAATTAATTTATCTTAGTTTAAGTTATAATTTATTTTCATCTAATCTTAATTTAGTTCACTAAAACTATACATATTTGGCTATATTCTGATATGCCATGTAGGAAAGTATTACAATTTAGGTCATTCAATTCCACGGTATTAAATAAAGTATATTAATAAATCTTCATACTTACTTACCCTATGCTAGTAACGGTTAATTTAACTGATGCACAAACTGATGCACATTTCGTGCGTATTGACATTAACAATGTAATATATAATCTAAGGGTATAGCTTATATAGCAGTGTGTGTGGTGCATTAGATAGGCATAGAACTTCTCTCAGAGCGCACCATTTCACTTCAGTATGACGTGTTAACACATTGATATGTTAATATAATTTGTTTGCGTATTAATGGGTGATGTACATAGTGATGCACAAAAATATTCCTTATATTAGATGTAGAGATGGTATTTATTACTTTGTAAAACGTGTTCCAGATGATATGGAATCTTACTATTCTTCTGACCGTATCTCTATGAGCCTAAGAACTAAATCAATTAGATATTCTTTCTTATAATTTCTTGGCAATTTCTATAATATTTGTCATGTTAAATATTATAGTGATTTCTAAGGCGGTTGTAAGTGATGAAAATTATATTTAAGTCTTTTCTTATATTTAATATTTTTCTTTTAGGTATATCTTTTAATGCTAAAGCCAAATGTGCTTTTAATTGCAAAAAAATTGAAATGAAATTTAAAATAGATGATATTAATTTTCCCAAATACTTTTTCGCTAAAAAAATAAATCCACAGTGTAAAATGATAGGCAAAAACCATGTGTTACAATTTAAAGATAAAGATAGTAATAAATTTTTAAGAGAATTCGTTAATTATAACTGGACAGAAGACCATGATAAAAGGAGCGATAGTTTATATGTTTTTCTAGAAGAAATTAGTGACAGATTAAACCTAATATATGGAGCTACAATCAACTCCATGATAAATAATACTTATGAAGAAGAGGCTATTTTAGGTGGAGAAATTCTGACGTTATGGGCAGAATCAAATGTTATGATGGATACTATAAATACTCCTGAAATTATGGCTCTTAAAAAAGGCACACCTGGAAGAAGGTGTTACGATGGCGTAGGAAATGTAAAGGCTAAATGCACATGGCATACTGCTCAGGAAGCTGCAAGATATTCTGGTCAATTTTTTATAAATGCCATTCTTCTAAAGGAAAAATTATCACCAGCACAAATAAAAATTATAAATACTTACATACAAAACCTTTACACAAGGCATGTATCAACATGGGCAAAAAAAAGAAAAGGTAAGATAGGTTTTTACCAAATGGCTGATGGAGGTATAAGTGTTTTAGCATACGCACATTGGATGAATGATAAAAAAATTGCAAAAGAAGAATTTTCTATTGGCTTTAATGAAATTAACTCTGTTTGGTACAATGACGGTTACATTAATAATAATAGTTTTAGAGGAGTTAAAGACATTTTTTATCATACTTTAGGATTAAACAATGCTCTAGGGTATATGGCTTTGGCTCAGGAGTGGGATGTTAAAATTCCTTCTAAGATTCAAGAAAAAATTAATAATAGTGTTTTGGTGCATAAGTTAGGTGTTGAAGATTTAGAAAAATATAGAAAAAGAAAATTTGATGGCTATTTGGGGAATGCCACGTTTGATAAAAAACATGCAAGAGAACATACTCACCATGAAGCAACATTTATAGATTGGCTTGAATTAAATTACACAAATATTAATGATGTTAAATTTTTAGACAAAGATGCTATGTGGCACTATAGAAAAGGAAGAAAATTTACAGATAGGATGTTAGGCTTCAACCCTAAATGTATTAAAAAATAATTCCCCCATCTGCTGAACACCCTAACTATACATATCTAGCCATACCCCCATGTCCCACGCACATGGTTACACTTTAAGTGATACATATAAGTGTTATTATAGTTAGGTATATTTATACATATCCATACCCACTTACTCTGTACTGATAACAGTTAATTTAACTGATGCACAAACTGATGCACATTTCGTGCGTATTGACATTAGATGTGTAATACATAATCTAAGGGCATAGCTTATGTAGCAGTGTGTGTGGTGCATTAGATAGGCATAGAACCTTCACTCAGAGCGCACCATTGACTCTGATTATACTAACCCTGCTTTAAAAATATGTACATTTAGATTACCTTGCTTAAAAATTAACTATCAATAAGATATTTATATAAAGTAAATATTTATGGAGTTTAATAATGAGTGATACGAATTATGTTATATTAACAGTTGCTTCTGTTGATTTTAGTTATAGAGAAACTATGGCTAAACTAATGTCTCAACATTCAAAAGATTTAATTGCAAATGCAGGAGCTAAAGGAACGCGTTTTGGCTCTATAGGAACAGGTGAACATGCCGGAAGCCTCATTTTTATACAATTTTATGATGACTTAAATGGCTATCAAAAGGCTATGGAGTTTCAATCCACATCTCCCATTTTCAGGGAAATTATGGATAGTGGAAAAGCTAATGTATATCTAAGAAACGTAGCAACTTCTTTGCCAACAAAATTTGAAAATAGTTCAGAACATCCTAAATATATTGTCATTACAAGAGCAGAAGCCGGACTATCAGAAAAAGATAGATTTCTTAACTGTATTAATGAATCAGCATCATGTTTCAAAGAAAATGGAGCATTAACAATGAGATTTGGAAATTTATTAACTGGCTCTAATGTGGGTAATTACTTGCTTGGTGTAGGATATCCATCTATGGAAGCGATTGAAAAAACATATGATGGGTTATTAAATCATAGTTCTTATAAAGAAATGATGTCTTTTGCAAAAGTTAATATGAGAAATATTATAAAAATACTCTAATGTTTTCTTAATTGTATCTACTATGTAATTATTAATATGACTGATTATCTTCACTATGTTTTGCACATGTGGTGTTTAGATTAATTACAAACTAAACTCAGGCAATATTAATACAAATGTATCTAAAACTAAGATTAAAATAAATTAAAAGGAACATCCAATGAATAAATTAATAATAAAATTTTTAGGCATACTAGTTATAGCACTATTTGCAAATGTAGCTAATTCAAAACAATTAAAACCACAAGTAACTATATTACATTCAAGTTCTAAATCTAGTGCAGGTGAAGCTATTTCTTACCCTAAAGGCACTCCAAAGATGACTATTGCGCAGGTAATATTTCCAGTGGGTGGAAAATTACCAAAGCATACTCATCCTGCACCCCTTATCGTACATATAATGTCAGGGGAGGTTACCTCAGAACGTCCTAATGGAAAAAAGGTAGTTTATAGGGCTGGAGATACGTTTGTTGAAGCAACAAATTCACCTCACACTGTTACAAATACAGCTAAAACTCCCACAATAGTGTATGCTGTAATTGCTGGAGCTGAAGGTCTTGGACCACTTACAGTATTCGCCAAATAATTACAAATTTAAATAATTATCTACCCTATAAATTACTCATAGGGTGGATGATTATACAATAGGTTTCTAAGAATTTTGATATAAGCGTTACCATACTCATCGCCGACCCACACAGACTCACACAGCCACTATAACCACATCTCATGTACCGTTGCTCTGATTACATTAACGCTGCTGTATGACACTGTATGAGTCACTAAAATGGTTAACAGCTATATGAGTGCATCTATCTAAGAGCCTATATATATTAAGTATGGGGGTGGGGTGGTTCATGCATGAGGTAGGATTACACTTATAGTGCTACACTTTAATGATAAATATAAATGTTATTATAGTTAAATTATAATTTACATATTAATGAAGAAGCCCACCTGTACTCAGTAGCGACTTTTTAACTGTGAAAGAAACTGTGAAAGAAAATGTGCCTGTTGACACGGATTCAAGAATACATAAACTGAGGATACTTCTAAAGTATTGATAGGTTAATGGTGGAAACGAATACTGAAAATAGAAAGAATAATTATATTGTTATTTATGATTTTCTGTCAGAAAAAAAGTCAGATGAATATAAATCCTCTTTTAACAAATTGTATCCAAAAGGTGTTACTCACGGCAAATGGGCTGAAGATGCAGTTGGAGAGTTTGCAACTTGCTCTCAAACGTGGCTTGGAAACAATAGTACCTTTTTTTGTTCTCATTATTTAGCTAACTCAAAGGAAGATGTAGAAAAGCAAGTTCAAAGTTGGGGAACAGATAAGTATGCTAGTTTTTTTGTTGTTGAAGTAGAAAGGTTTACATCAAGTTTAAAACCAAAAGATGAAATAATAAACTTAGATAATTGGTATGAAAATAATAAATAAAATCAGACTATAAATTTCTGACTCATACAGCCACTGTAACCACATTGGGATGTATAATTGACACTGATTACAGTAATGACTCTGTATGACTCTCTATGACTCATTAAAATGGTTAACAGCTATATGAGCACATCTGCTGCAGAGCCTATGTAAATATTACGTAGGTAGATGGAGTGGCACATGCGTAGGGTAGGATTACACTTATAGTGTTACAGTTAAGTGATACATATAAATGTTATTATAGTTATATTATAATAACATAGAGGTGACACAAAACCCCTGTACTCAGTAGCGAATTTTAAACTGATGCACAAACTGATGCACATTTCGTGCGTATTGACATTAACAATGTAATACATAATCTAAGAGTAATGCTTATGTAGCAGTGTTTGAGGTGCATACAAAGGGCATGGAACTTCACTCAGAGCACACCAATAATTTTTCTAACATATTGATATATTTGCGTTATTTAAGGCAAGATTATAAAGTGTAATTCAAACTGTGAAACATTTTGTGCCTATACTGTAACCACTTCACAAATAAAATCTAACTTGTTAAAGTAATCATATGAACTATGCATGTAAAATGATGGCAGTTGTGTTGGCACTTGGGGTGATGGTATTGCAAGGGTGTCAGACCATAGGTGTTCCCACTTATACGCAATTATCTAATGAAACTTTATGTGATAGAGCTACAAAAAATGGCAAATGGTATGTTTATAGTACAAATGCTGGCATGGCTTTTTGGAAAGAAGCTAAGCGTCGTGGTTTAGATTGTGGTGTTAAAAAAAAAAACAATAAAGTTATAGCTTTAAATCAAAATAAAACTTCTAATAAGAGACCATATGGTCATTACCTCAATAAAGATGTATGCTACTTCGCAACTTATAATGACAAAAATTCCATTAAAAGATGGAACAAAGAAAATTATTTTTGGGTTGATGAAGCCATTCGCCGTGGACTTAGTTGTGGTCTTGGGGAAAGTACAAAAACTTTTGTCGAAAAAGAAAAAAAAAATAAAACTTGCACACCTGAATTAGCAACTAATTTAAAAATTCCTAATAAATTTAGATGGAATAATTGTGAAGGTATTCTAAAAATCTCTATAGGGCGTTTTAAAGGTTATAAATATATAGGAGAATTTAAAAATGGTTTACCAGAGGGAAATGGTAAAGAAATAGCTCCCACAGGAGATAAATACAATGGACAATTCAAAAAAGGGTTAAGACATGGACATGGCACATATTTTTTTAAAAATGGTGAAAAATATATTGGCGAATTTAAGTTAGGCAAAATTAACGGCCATGGGACGAGTTATTATAAAAATGGAAATAAATATGTAGGTGAACATAAAAATAGTAAAGCCAATGGAAAAGGAATTTTATATGTCCAAAATGGTAAAAATTTAGAGGGTGTATGGAAAAATGACACGTTGTTATATGAAAAAGAAATTATAACTAAAAATAATAAGTTTGCTCTATCTGCTAAGGAAAATTTAGCTGAAAAACAAAAACGTCTAGAACTTGAGCGAGAATTAGCGGAACTCAAAAACATACAAAAACAAGAACAACAAAGAATTAATACCGATACTGAAAAACCAATAATTAATGTATTTAGTAAACTAGATGGTTCCAATGCAATTATCTCTGGTCGTGTAACTGATGATATGGAAGTTGCAGAAGTATTGGTTGATGGTCAAACCCAACAACTTAAACCTAATGGAACATTTGAAACTGACTTTTATGTTCCAAGAAGTGGAAAAACTATTGAGATAGTTGCTTTCGATATCAAAGGAAATAAGGCATCTAAATTGCTCAAGTTAGAACGTAGCAATATTCAACAAGCAAGTGGTCCTATCTTTGATGAACTTAATCCAACTGAAAAAAGAGTTAAGCCTAACCCTGATGCTCTTGCTCTTATAATAGGTGTAGCCGATTACGAAAAGACACCTGCTAATGCTCTATATGCTGATAAAGATGCACGGCAATTCTATGACTATGCCACAATGAAGTTGGGAATACCTTCTTCCAACATCAAAGAACTTGTAAATGATAAGGCTGATTTAGGTGAGATAGCTCTTGCTGTGCAAGACTGGATTGCACGCTCAACTAAGCAAGGTAAGACAGATGTTTACATATACTTTGCGGGACACGGACTTGCTTCTGATGACGGTAAAGATATGTATCTTTTACCTTATGATGGTAGACCAAGGTTATTAGATAAAACAGCATTATTGAGAGATGAGCTTTTTAAGGACATTAAAAAAGCTAACCCACGAAGTGTAACGGTTTTTCTAGATACCTGCTATAGTGGAACCACTCGTGGCTCAGATATGCTGATAACATCAAGACCAATTGCTATTCGTGCACTTGAGCAATCCATACCAAGTAACTTCACAGTCTTTAGTGCAGCAGCAGGTGACCAAACAAGTAAGCCACTA
>CACALC010000034.1:0-8794 GCA_902533225.1 uncultured SAR116 cluster alpha proteobacterium
ATGACAGCAAAATTAGCCGGAGAAAAAGGATGGATTCCAATTTCTGGCAATTTTGTTGATGCAAAAGATATAGCAACTCATTGGCCAACTTATCAAGAGGCGGCAAATAAGGTCGGCAAACAACCAACCTATCAAAAATGGCGTGTTGGACGAAGTGTACTTATTACTTCATCAAATTCAGAAGCTGAAGAAATATTAGGTGACCCTAAAGGAGTATTTTCTCACTATTTTCTCTATTTAAATACTGTTTCAAAACTTGCATCAGGTACTTTAAGTAAGGATATTAACCTTAAAAAGGACTTGCCAGAAGCTATGAAAAAAGCAAATGACTTGATAATTATTGGTAACAAAAAAACTGTAACTGAAAAATTAGTATCATTTATTGAAAAAGTTGGTCCTTTTGGTACACTTCTACTCACAGGCCATGATATCGGAAATTCCAAAAAATTATGGGAAAACTCATTTTCAGAGATGGCTACTTCTATCCAACCTGTATTAAACAAGTACATAAGTCAAAAATATATCAATTAAATTCACTACTTTGGCATCATTTTCTGAAATGGAAATCTATATGTTTTTAGTGTAAATTCATTATTCCTAGATCTTTTATCTATAGGATCCTCTTTAACAATTTCTCCCATTTGAGGTACACCAGACCTATCAGCATTTCTTTTAGCTTGATCCAAAGCTTCTTCATTTTGTTCCGTATGAGGAAATTTAAAAAGTTTATTAATTCCATCTTTTACAGCCCATAACACTATCAATCTTTCGCCTTTATCATAAATAACCGCATGATGTTCATAAACAAATTGTTCAGGAGGCCTGTCATACATAGGACGACCTATAAATTCATGGTTTGTGTAAAAACTTAACCAAATTGCTATGAATATAATTGGAACAGTAAAAAATCTTTGCCATATATTTTTTGTAAAAAACGGTAAACAACATATAGCTCCAGCAAAAGACCAAATTAACATTAATTGTCCAGAACTAATCGAAAAGTCTAACATTATACACCACTCTTCTTTCTAATCACTTCTCCATCAATGATTAGCTCATTAGTTGGATCAACATGAACTATACCATTATAGTCTACTCTAAATTTAAATGCTGGAAGCTCCTGCCCTTCAGAACTAAAAAATAATTTTTTGGTATATTCTTCTTTGTAAGGGTTAACCTTAAGAAGTTTTACTGTTGCATGTGTAAGCGGCGCAGGGAATTTTCTAGCATTATAAAAATGTATAGTTACTAAATAAGATCTCGCCTCAGGCGTTCTTATTGCTACGACTTCCCTATTTTCTTTGAGATAAACTGTTTTGCCATTTTGATCAACATAAGTATCATTGACTGTTCCCAAGTCATCTCTTTCTAGATGAATTAATGCATCATCAGGTCTTCTGAAGCTAACAATATGACCCATGTTATCTTTGACCCAAACATCAAGATCGTAAGGTTTTTCTCCATCCCACTCAAGTTCAATAAAATATTCTGCCTTAGGTTTAATTGTCTCTTTTTTAGCAACTGGATTAATTAATAAAAAAGCTAACATAAATAAAAATACGAAGCCTATTAACATATTAAACAATAAGTCAATAAAACCAAAAGATGATCTATATCTAGGGTCACTCATAATTAGAATTATTCTCTAATATTACCATTTGAATTTTAGTTAGAACGCTCCCAACTAACCCTGAAAGAGTTGTACATAATGCAGTACTCATGCCCAAAGCCATGTTTGAAATTACCTTTTGAACATTTTCAACATTACTCACATCTAAATTATCAAAAGCAGAACTTAACATTAACAAAAAACCAGCTACTGTTCCTATTAAACCTAAAGTAACCATGGTTTCCGAAGAAAACCATATGTAATTACTTAATGTTTTATGCTCTATGTTAGATTTGAAACTTAAAAAACCAGTAGCAATTGAAGCTGCTATAAAAATTATAATTATAATAAAACTAATTTTAGTTTGATCTGCATCATAAAGTTTTTCAAACCAACCATATGTAAAAATTAAAATAGCAGAAAATGATACAGTAACTACTTGTATCCACCATAATAAAAAAGCTTTTGACAAATAAATTCTCCTTAAAAAGGCTTTAAAATACTTTATATGTTAAATTAACTTAAGCAAATTTTATTATTTATTATTGTAAAAATTAATTTTTAATGAAGTTGATTATCTACTTTAAATCAGCCTTACTCCTGCCATATTAATTCCTGATTAGGGTCAATTATATTACAATTATGTTTAATATTTCCATTTTGGAAATAATCATTTTCCATTTACCTATGTTCTCTTTCTTTTGTGCTTGTCGTATATAATATTACATGAAGGAATAAACCTTCTTATTTTTAGAAAGAAAATTGAAAGACGATGGAAAAGACATTCTTAATTAAACTAAATGAATTTATTGCAACAGTATTTGAAAAGATTGCTATTAATAGAACAAGACAAGCTCTAATTAGCTTAGATGATCGTACATTAGCCGATATTGGATATACAAGACAACAAGTATTAAATGGTGATTTTTACAACATTACAGATGTTGTTGAATTCCCAGCGGGTAACTTAGGTATAAGTAAAATAATTAAACAAGATAACAAAATTGACGATAAGAAAGCTGCATAAAGATTTTAAAGAATTAATATTCGTTCCTCCTCCCTCGAATATTAATTAAAGATGGTGACATAGCTTAGAACTCAATCCTCCCCCAAGGTAACTATTATGTCATCTGATAAAGCAAGGACGAAGGACCCCAATCCTTCGTCCTTTTCTTTTTGATTGCTTGATAGACAAAATATTAAATGACTATTTCTTGTAAATTTAATATGTTAAGTAATGTCAAATTTAATTCAAAAACATTTTAATCTAAATCTTTCTAATACAATTCTAGGTACGCTACTACTTGTATTAACTTATTTGTTTTTTTCAATAATGGAACTAACAGCGAAAGAGTTAGGGCAAAGCTTTAACCCTTTTCAGGTAGTATTTGCAAGGTACCTATCTCAATTAATAATTTTAATAATAATATTTAATAAGAATTCAAAAATTCATCTTATGAGCGAATATCCACTATTACAAGTCTTAAGAGGAGCATTACTACTAATTACTACTTGTTTTATGTTTACAGGTTTAGCTTATCTACCTTTTGCAGAAAATATTGCTATTTATATGATAGGACCAGTAATTACTACAATTTTAGCATTTTTTATTTTAAAAGAGAAAATCTCGTTTCTTCAAATTATTGTCGTTATTATTGGATTAATTGGCGCAATCATAATAGCAAATCCAAATAGCCAGTCATTTAATTACGCAGTTATATTTCCCTTTTTAGCAGCTTTATGTTTTTCTTTTTTTACTATATCAACAAAATTTCTTAATTCGTCTGACACTAATCAGACCACCCTTTTATTTACTGCCATAACTGGTACATTTTTATCAGCCCCATTTATTATTTATTTTTGGAAATGGCCTGATTTTTATCAAACCATTCTTATGTTCTGCTTAGGTTTATTAGCAACAATTGGTCATTTTTTATTTATAGAAGCTTTAAAAGTAATTAGTGCCTCTTTTGCAGCACCATTTGTATATTTAACTGTACTATTAGCAGCTTTTTGGGGTTATCTTATTTATAATGAAGTTCCAAATCAGAACACTATAATTGGAGCTTTTCTCATTGTAATTGCAGGATTAATAATTACTCAATTAAAAAAAAGAATTAAAAAATAAAATTATAAAATCAATTATGTGAGAAAAATTTTTGATACAACTTCTTATAAATTCTTTTTTACCCGTAGCACTATTAATATTACTGGGATATGTTTCTGCAAAAAAATTAATATTTAAATACGAAGACGCTCTCTCAATTATTAAATATATAGGTGTTATAGCAGTACCAGCGCTGACTTTAAAGATGACTGTTTCAATCAGTTTTTCAAATGTTAACTGGCTACTAATTTCAAGCTACATAATATCTGAATTAATTATTTATTTAGCTGCAATTTTTATAGCAAAATATTTTTTTAATCTTAAGTGGAATGAATCAATTTTAATTGGAATGGCATCTTCTTTTGCAAACCATTTATTATTTGTCTATCCAATTGCTTTAAATGAATATGGTCCTGAGTTAATCGATCCTATAATAGCTATAATTGGATTTGATGTGGCTTTTCTCGTTGTTAATTTGATAATCTTAGACTTCATAAAATATAAGAATTTAGAATTAAGCCATATAGTTTTCAAGCAATTATCAAATTTACCCTTATTGGCAGTTCTTACAGGCTTATTTATTGTTTTTCTAGATTTTAATTTGCCTCTAAGTATAGAAAGAGCTTTAAATTTTATTTCTGGTTCTGCTGCTCCTTGTGCGCTTTTTGCAGCAGGAATTATCCTGTCACAAAAAATTAAAAAAACAGACTTTAAAATATCTAATTTAATTATAGGATTTAAAATTTTATTACATCCATTAATTGCAATATTAGTAATGTGGAATTTAAATGAAATTGAATTTTCTATATCTGAAACCGCTATTATGGTAGCTGCAGCTCCTGTTGGTTTAATGGCCCTAGTTTTTTCAACTCAATATGATGTTAACCCAAATGCAATTACAAGAGCATTACTGATTTCAACATTATTATCAATTATCTCAATACCACTCGTTAGTACTTTGAGCTAAATTAGCTAAATGCCAGCGTCAAACTTAAATCCTATTTTCTCAAATTTTTTAGATAGATTTGGTTCTAATTCATTCATCTCTTGAGCCGCATAAGGAGTAAATGAAATATCATTCATATCATGAACTCCACCAGAAATAATTACCTGCAAAAGACCTTCTTCTTTTCCTACATTAGTAAAAGATCTACAAACGCCTGGTGGTATAGAAATAGTATCATATTTTTTCAGAGTCAGTTCTTCTGAACCGTCATCATTCCATTTAATTAAAAATTCCCCTTCTAGAACTGTAAAAGTTTCATAAGTTGCAAGATGATTATGAAGACCTGGGCCTTGGCCAACAGGACATTTAGCTAAAGTAATAGTTATTCCTCCAGCTCCAGTAATGGGTGCACCTGAATTAATGGGTGTTTTACCTTCTGACGGATCTAAACCAATGACTGAAAGTAGTTTTCTTGCATACACAATGTCTTTGCCAGCTTGAGGAATAGTTTCATCAATTTGGATAGGTAACGGCTCTAAATCCAAAAATCTAGAAATTCTTTTTTCCATAGTTGATTGTGTTAATTTTAATGTTTTCATTTTACTCACTCGCTTTAGACCATTAATAAGTAAACAAATTAACTTAAATTAATTCATCCTCAAAATAAAAAAAGGGCCAAGGGCCCTTTTAATTAAAAGATTTAAAATGGTTTACATAGACTGAAGATTAACTGCAGCTACTTTGCCGTTCTTTCCAGTTTCTAATTCAAAGCTAATTTTAGCTCCATCATTTAAAGTATTCATACCAGCTGCTTCAACAGCAGAAATATGAACAAAAACGTCCTGAGATCCACCTTCTGGCTCTATAAAGCCAAAACCTTTATTTGGATTAAACCATTTTACTGTACCGTTAGGCATACTTAACTCCTTGTTATTCGCTTAAATTTTAAGCTTTGTTGTTCAATCAAAACACGCTAGACTAGATTGAACATGAAATGAGCAAGTAAGTCGATCGTATTAGTCAGTTGCTGACTGCCTTCTTAGGCTAAGATAGTTACAATGCTATATTCTAAATTCTATGATTTAGCAAATAAAAAATCTTTAGAAAATTATTAGTTTCTATTTTTTAGTAATTAAATTATCCAAAGCATTTAAAAACTTGCCTTTATCTGCCTTTGTGAAAACTTTGTTTTTACCTTTTAAAAATGGATCAAACGACCTGAGATCAGACATCAAGTCTCTTGTAGCTAAAATGTTTCCTATATTTGTATTTGTTAAAACCAGCCCGTCATTTTTTAAGACAAACGCACCTTTATCTATGCATTTAGATGCTAATGGAATATCTGAAGTAACAACAATATCGTCAACCTTAACATTACTGTGTATCCATTTATCCGCTTCATCAGCTCCTTCAGAAACAATAATTAATTTCACCAGGTTATTTTTAAATGGCCTAATCCCTCCATTACAAACCATAAAAACAGTAATGTTATGCCGAATTGCAACTTTAGTTATTTCATCTTTAACTGGACATGCATCTGCATCAACATAAATTTTTTTCATAACCTTACTATATTATCTTTAACAATTATTGAAGGTATTAAAGTTTTTAATCGATTTAAAGCTTCTTTTTCTGACAACGCTGGTACAATTGCAAAGCCCATCATGTTTTCAATATCAATTGCTATGTCTGAATTATTATTTTCACGAAATATATAACAGGTTTTTGGAAGATTAAAAATTAATTTCCATATTGGAACTTTCCTTGGATAACCTAGATATCTACTAACTCTTGATGCATCTATGACAAGTCTCTCAACAGTATTAATTTTTTCTCCTGAAATCACTATGCTTTTCCAATATTTCAACAAGTTAATAATCTTTTACAATCTTATACAAAAAAGCTAATATTTTTAAATAATTTAATAAATTTTAGGGGATTTTTTATGCTTTTAGACGTTAGAACATATACATGTAGGCCTGGTACTATTAATGCCCATCTAAAACTATACAGCGAAAAAGGTAAACCTGCACAATCTAAACACTTAGGCCAACCATTACTTTTTGCCACTACTGAAACAGGTAACCCAAACCAGTACACTCATATTTGGGTATATGAAAATGCAGGAGATAGAGAAAATAAAAGAGCTGCTATGTGGGCAGATCCCGCGTGGGTTAGTTATACAGAGGAAAGTGCAAAACTTGGGGCTTTAGAAGCCCAGCAAAACAAACTTTTAAAACCTGTTGATTTTTATGAATTCGATTTTAAAAACACCTAGTTAAGCAGGTTTTGCAGCTCTATCTAAATACTCATCTCTTCTAGATAAATAAAAAGAATAACTATCTGGGAGATAATCCTTAGCATTTTCTAAGTTAAAATATGTCGCAGCTTTATAAGCCCACTGTGTGTCAGCAAGTAACTCTCTTCCCATAGCTACTAAATCAGCTCTTTTATTTGAAATAATTTCATTCGCTTGATCTGCACTTATAATAGCTCCTACTGCCATTGAACTTATCTCTGCATCTTTCTTAATTTTTTCAGAATAAGGAACTTGAAAACCAGGGACAATCTTAGATTTAGTAAGAACTGGTGAGCCAGTAATACCACCCGAAGAACAATCTATAACATCTACACCAACACTTTTAAGTGATTTTGCCAACTTTATGTTATCTTCTAAGTTCGCGCCTTGACCTGGAGCGTCAATGGATGACAACCTGTAAAATAATGGTTTATTATCTGGCCAAACAGACTTGATTTCAGCAATTATCTCCATAGCAAATCTGATTCTATTTTCAAAACTTCCTCCATATTGATCATTTCTCTGATTTGAAAGCGGAGAGAAAAAGGAATGTAATAAATAACCATGAGCGCCATGTATCTCAATAATGTCGAAACCAGCTTTATCAGCTCTTTGAGCGGCTTTTTTAAAATCCTCCCTTACTTTATTAATATCCTCAACTGTCATTTCTTTTGGAACAGGTGAACTGTTATTTATAGGAATTGCACTTGGTCCTATTGTTTGCCAAGCGGGTTCTGCTTTATCATTTTCAGTAATAGGAGAAGCACCATCCCATGGTCTTAAATAGCTGGCTTTTCTTCCAGCATGAGCTAATTGAATACCACTTAAACAATTGTATTCATTAAATATTTTCGCAATTTTAGATAATCCTTCAACATGACTGTCACTCCAAATACCTGTACACCCATGTCCAATTCTTCCTTCTGGAGATACTCCAGTAGCTTCAACGAAAGCAGCACCTAATCCTGAAAAAGCAAATCTTGAATAATGTTGAAAATGCCAATCACTAATAACTCCGTCTTTAGCTTTATATTGGCACATAGGAGACAAAACTATGCGATTTCTAAAGCTTTTGGATTTAATTTTAAATGATGAAAAAAGAGGTACTTTGTTCATTTTTAAGTCTCCAGAAAAATTTATTAATCCTTTATTTTTGGAAAGATCTTAATTTATTTGATCTTTGTGACGCAGAAGCCATCATAAAAGAAAGATCAGATCCTGACAATATAAATTTCATTCCGATACTAATATATTCTGACATAAGTTCTTCGTTATATACCCCACCCATTCCTGGGGTCTTGCCATATTTTTTGCATGCATTAATAACTTTTTTATATGCCTCCTTAATTTTTGGATTAGAATAATCTCCTGGAATTCCCATTTCCATACATAAATCGTTAGTACCTATTAAAATAACATCCACACCAGGAACTGCAGCAATACTATCTACATTTTCAATAGCTTCAGGGCTTTCTAACATAATTACAATTAACATATTATCGTTAATTACTGACGCTACTTCTGAAATTGGAGATTGCTTGAAATCTAATTGTGGTAATAATCCTGTCATGGAACGGTGACCTTTAGGAGGGAAAAGACAAAAAGAAACTAATTTTTCAGCAGTTTTTGCATTATCGACATGAGGAAAAACTACACCCATAGCCCCACAGTCAAGCACTCTCGTCGCATGGTGGTGTGCAAAATCTGGCACTCTTACTATAGGTGTTATGCCGGCATCTTGTGCGGCAACTGAAATCTGTGAAGCAATGTCTATGTCCATACTATTATGTTCCATATCTATGAACAACCAATCATAATCACACGTAGCCATTA
>CACALC010000035.1:0-8382 GCA_902533225.1 uncultured SAR116 cluster alpha proteobacterium
TACCAAGTTGAGTCTATTATCCCTGCTAGGAGTGCCATTCCAAACTTTGTGTAAATACTATAATCTTGACTAATAAATTGGCTAAAAATAGATGTAAAAAAGATTAATATTTTTGGATTTATTAGAGAAGTTGTTAATCCAAGGAATATGCTCTCTATGGTTGTTTCAGGTATTTTTGTTTTATTATTAATAACTTCTTTGGAGATTTTCAAAAAAAGTATTTTGTAACCCAAATAAATAAGGAAAATAGCACCCAATATCTGAATAATTGGTATGGCGGTTGGTAATAAGTTAATTACAAAACTTAAACTAAAAATAGAAATTAATGCATAGATAAATATCCCAAATCCATGCGCTAATGAGGCTACAAATCCTGAAACAAAATTTTTTGAATTAGTTAAATATATAATCACAATTAAACTTGGACCAGGTGTCATAGCACCTATCAGACAAACAAAAAAAATTGTTAACCATTCAAAAAAACTCATAAAATATTTTTGCCTTACGCCAAATTCTTAAATGCATTTTGTCTTAAAGCTTCGTATATTGTTATAGCTACTGCATTACTTAGATTAAGACTTCTACTTTTTGCAACCATAGGAATTCTTAATTTATTAGTGTCTTTTATCTGTTTTATAACATCATCAGGCAATCCACTAGTTTCGCTACCAAATAATAAACAATCATTTTGTTTGAAACTTACTTTACTAAAATTTTTCTTTGCAAATTTTGTAAAAGCATAAATTTCATTGAAATTTATTGATTTCAAGCATAAGTCTAGACTGTCATAAATAAAAAAATCAGCATTCTTTTTGTAATCCAGACCTGCTCTTTTAAGCGTGTTGTCATTAAGATTAAAACCTAACGGTTTTATTAAGTGTAATGTTGTTCCAGTATTGGCGGCTAATCTCATAATATTTCCTGTATTAGGAGGAATTTCTGGGTTAAATAAAATTATGTGGAACATACACTTTTTCTTTTTTATTTATTCATCAACTAACCTTAGAGCGTTCGGGCTAATCTAATGATTCTTTGAGTATATATTTAAGAATTCTAACAACCTGATGTTGGTCTTTTGCTACAGCAACTGCAGCAGCATCAACTTCTTTGAGTGCATGTTGGTGTTCCTCATTATGAATTACTATAATCGATTTATTAAGAGCAGCCGCGTACCCTGCATCAAATGCAGCATTCCATTGCTTATATTTCTCTCCAAATTTAACAACAACAATGTCACAATCTTTTATTGATTTTCTTGTTTTTATAGAATTTATTTTTGCACCTTTGTTATCTTTCCAGAAGTTTTTTTCTTCGTTACCTAGAATTTCAACTCCACAATTATCCGACGCTTCGTGATTTGTAATCGGGGAGGAAAAAGAAATTTCTAAATTTTCTTTATTACATAAGTTTATTATTTCTTGGCGCCAGTCACTATGTATTTCACCTGAGAGATATATGTTTAACATTTCTAACTCCTTTAAATTTTATTTTGAGGTAAAAGTTTGGGTGCCCGTGTCATTGTAATAGCTAAAGATATACTTGCAACAATAGCAATCACAAACATTCCAAATAAAATTATATCATAATTAATATGTAAGTCTAAAAGTTTGCCAACAACGGCAGGGCCAATCGCTGTTCCAAAAACCATTGTAGATGTCGATAAAGATCTAACGGATCCTAAATTTTTAGTCCCATAATATGTTGGCCAAAAGGTTCCACCAATCGTCATTGCTAAACCTTGTGTCATTCCTAAACATGCTAGCCCATACATAGCGTTTATGTAGGTATTACTATAAGAAAAAATCAGTAAACCTAGTGCCATAGGTATAAGGTAGAATGGTAAAATTTTCTCAACACCAAATCTGTCAAGTATCCACCCTGAACTCAAAGTAGTTAAGATTGACATTCCAGTATAGAAGGGGAATAAAGCGGTAAAAGAAATTAAGGACCAGTTTTTTACTTCAGTAAGATGAACCATGTTAAAAAAGAATGCAGTTGAAAAGATTGGAGGGATTAAAAATGGTACTATTACCGCCCAGAAAACCCAATTTTTAAGAACTTCTTTTCTTGTCCAATGCTTGTGACTCATTCCTAGTTGATTAGTCATATTCTCCTGTTTGCTATTCGGTGTTCTTTCGTTAGAAAGAAGATATAATATGACTGGAAGTATCAACAACAATATTATCATACCAATTATCCAGCTGTTTCTCCAACCTATAATCGCAAATAAACTCACAAATATAACTGGGAAAATTGCTTCACCAATTGAAAATCCCATAATTGAAATTGACAATGCCTTTCCTTTATTTTTGCCATACCATTTACCTATAGCAACAGCAGGTATATGAATAAGCATTCCCTGTCCAAAAAACCTCAATCCAAAAATTATAAAAGGAAGAAGCCAAACTATATTAATAAACGCCATAGATAGGCAAAGAAAACTCAGCGAAATAATCACAATTTTTATGTTTAAAGTGATTTTATACTTATCGATATATCCACCAAAAATTAGCATTGCGATTGCTGAGGCTAAGGTTCCGCCTGAATAAATAAATCCCCAATCCCCATGAGACAAATCAAAAGTTAGTCTTATTTCTCCTGCAAATAATGAAATAAAAAATGTTTGTCCAAAACATGAACAAAAATATAGAAAGGCAGTTGCTATCAACCATCTAGCATTCTGTTTTAAAAAATTCATAGGGGTCCATTTAATTCATTATATTATGATTATATGATCCTTAAATAAAATTAAGGCAATAGTTTAAATTTTTAATTCACCTATCTCTTCATTATCAAAGCTAAGAAATGTATCTGTCGGGTTGCCAATTCTTCCATAACCGTTCCATACTTTAAAACCAAATAATTCTTTTTGATAATTATTGAGTTGTGAAAAAATTTCTTTTTTTATTCCTAATGTAAAATTCTCTTGAGGTCTAAATTGTGGACCACAAAAAGTTATTAATATAGCTAATCTTTCTTCTTTAGAGATATTTGCACCAGTTCCATGCCACACTCTACCATCCGTTATTATTGCGCAGCCTGGAGGTCCTTCTGCAGATATAGTTTCAATATTTTTGTCTATATTTTTATCAGGATGGCGACCAAATAAGTGAGAACCTGGAACTATCAAAGTACCACCGTTTTCTCTAGTCATACCATTTAACATAATTAATACATTTGAAACTGCAGGCCTTGATATAAGTTCATTATTATTAGAAATATCCTTATTAATTTTTATATTAAATTTTTTTCTGTCAATAGAGCCTGAAGGTAAAAAATCTTCGTTTCTTCTTACAGGGTCAGGCAACCACCATTGGTCAGTATGAAGGTCCATGGCAATGCCTCCTGGCTTAGCTATATTTGCTCCAAAGCTAGAGATTAGATATTCATTACCAACTACTTGTTTAATACAATCAACATAATTGTGCAGTTCTAAAATTTCTAAAAATACTTTTCCTTTATTAGGTAACATCCATACTCTTTGGTTGATGCCTGTATTGTTTTTGTTTTTATCAAATTCCCCCCATTTTTGAGTTTTACTGCCGTCTTCATATGCGATATTTAATTTCTTTTCAGCTGCTGCCTGCTCTACTAATCTTTCCAAAACCTTTTTATTAAGATCAGAAGGAATAGCGTTTTCTAAAAGGCAGTATCCCCATTTTTTAAGATCATTTTTGGCAACCTCAATTGATTTTGTGGGTTCAGGATAATTTTTATTCAATTTATAATTCTCCCTAAAAACTAATTAACCAAAACTTCTACATTAAATTAAATTTAAATCTACTAATGCATTCTTAACCAACTTTTTTTGATCATCAGTAGCTGGTGCTGTTGGTCTTCTTGCAAATCCACTTTCAAGACCTTGAAGCTTTTGAGCATATTTGCATAGAGAAGGCATATTATCTAAACCAATTGCATCCCATAATGGCATTAATCTTTCATGAAGATCTTTAGCTACGTTCCAATCCTCTGCAATTACAGCGTCCCATAATTTGACTGATGGTCCAGGGGCTGCAGTCAATATTGCAGCAATAGATCCAGGAGCACCAAGTTGGTATGAAGAGTATAGGAGTGCATCTACCGCACTAAAAATCATATTCTTAGGTTTTGCTCTTCTTATTAGATCAGCAAAAAGTTTCATATCTCCCGCACTTTGTTTGACCCCTAACACACCAGGAACTTCATCCATTATTCTTAAAAGTAAATCAGGAGACAAATAACACCACGGGACAACGTTATAAATAAGAATAGGAATTTGGCATTCCTTATGTATTTCTTTGAAATGTCTAACCATAGCGTCATCATCTGGTCTAAATAGATAACTAGGTGGAGTTATTTGAAGCGCAGAGACATTCAGAGATTTCACAGATTGGCCTCTAGCTATAACTTCAGAAGTTGAATTGGCAATTATTCCAGCGACCAAAGGCACTCTATTATTTAATGCCTCTGATGTTTTTTTCATAAGAGATACATATTCGTCTCTATTTAGAACATGACCTTCACCTGTACTACCTCCAGCAGCTAATCCATGGACTCCGTTTTCTATCAACCAGTCGACTTGAGGCTTTATCAAGTTTAGGTTAATCTCTCCATTTTCAGAAAATGGAGTTGTGAAAGGCGCGATAATACCTTTTAGCTCAGTCATGATTCTCTTCCCCCTAGAGTTTTATTGTTTCTTAAATTAGTATAATTTAATAAATTATAAAAATTAAGATAAAAAAACAAAGGAAATAAATTTAGAAGACTATCATGATAATAGATAAAGAAACAAAAATTTTCCTAGAGCAACGTGTTAAAAGCAACTCCAAACTTCATCATTTATTAGAGCCAAAAGAACTTAGAGAAGAACGTTTAAGACAGTTAAAAGATGATAATTTGACGCCTCCAAAAATATCTACTTTTAAGAATATAAAAATAAGGAGTAGGTTTAACAAGAACATCAATGTGAGGTTCTATTTTCCTAATAATTACAATGATAATATTAAAACACCAATTATTATTTTTTTTCATGGCGGTGGGTTTGTAATGGGAAATTTAGAGACACATGATTTTACATGTAGATCTATTTGTAATGAATCAGAAATGATAGTTGTCGCAGTCGATTACAGTCTTTCTCCAGAGTATAAATTTCCTTATGCCTTGTCTGAATCAAAGGACGTACTTCAATCTTTAACGGATTTTGAAAATGAATTTAATATAGACCTTAATAATTTGTTTGTTTGTGGAGACAGTGCAGGAGGTAATTTAGCTACAGTATTAGCAATTAATTCTTCTAAAAAAAATATTATACCTATCCAAGGGCAGATACTAATATACCCTTGTGTTGATTTAACCTTAACTATGAAGTCAATGGATATAAATTTGGATGGAATGACTTTGACGTATGACACCATGAATTATTTTATTGGTCATTATTTAAAAAGTAAAAAAGAGTCAGTGAATTGGGAAGCTTCACCTTTGTTTAGTAGCAATCTAAAGAACATGCCAGAAACGTTCATATTTGCGGCAGGGTTGGATCCACTACTAGATGAGGGAATAGCATATAAAAAGAGGCTGGAATATTTTGGTAATAAAGTGACCTATAAATTATACCCAGGGCAAATTCATGGTTTTTTATCAAATTCAAAATACTTTCCAAAATCAATTGAATGTATAGAAGAAATAGGTCGTGCAGCAAAAGTAATGTTAAGGAGTAGAAGAGCTTAAATGAAAAACATACTTATATTTGGTGGAAGTGGTTTTCTTGGCAGTTGGATTACAAAATCACTTTTAAAAAAAAACCTTAAGATAACTATATTTGATCTTAGAATTAAAACAGAATTACTTAAAAATTTGATAGGTAATGAATTTAATAATATAGACTTTATTGAGGGTGATATCACTGATTTTGAAGGAGTTTTAAAAGCAACTAAAGATATGGATTATATTTTAAATTTAGCAGGTCTAATGACACCAGATTGTAGTTCTAACCCTTCTTTGGGAGCTGAAGTGAATGTTAAAGGTTCAATTAATGTTTTTGAGGCAATAAAAAGAAATAATATTAAATTTCTTATTTATACTAGTAGTGGTGGAGTTTATGGTAACGAAGATAAATACAATCCATTCCCTGAAACACATTATGGTGCTTTTAAGTTAGCGGTTGAAGGAATTGCTAGAGCTTATTTTAATGAATCTCTAATTTCCAGTGTTGGGTTAAGGCCATTTGTGATTTATGGGCCTGGAAGAGAAATCGGTGGAACTGCAGGTGTCACCTTGGCTTGTAAAGCTGCTAAACAAAACCTTAAATACACTGTAGGTTTTTCAGGAAAGGCTGGGTTTGTATATGTTGAAGATGTTACAAATTTAGTTGAAAGATTAATTGATAAATCTCCTGTTGGAGCATTGACTATTAATGTTAATGGAATAACAGCAAGCGTTGAAGATTTTCTTTCAATAATTAAAAAAAATATTCCAGATGCAAAAGTAACATTAAATGGTAAACCAATAAGTGTCGTCGAGGAAATCCTTGGAGGAGAGCCTTCTAAAATTTTTAAGGATTTTAAATACACCTCACTTGATCATGGAATAAATAAAACAATTAATTTTTATTAAAATACTGAAAGCTAAAAATAATATGCCCACAAAATTTTCTTCAAATACTAAGGGCATACTTTTTATTGTGTCAGCAATATTTTGTCTTTCGTTAATGGATGGTTTTACTAGGTATTTAACTGATCATTATAATGTTATTACTATTAATATGTTTCGATATTTCTTTTTATTTTTATTCGTAATCACAATAAATAGTATAGGAAATAAAAGTGTAATTATTGTATCAAAGAGTAAGTATAAAATTATACAAATTATTCGTGGGACTGTTTTAGCGGTTGAAATGTGTTTTGCTCATTATCTTTTTTTAAAAATAGGACTTATTGAAACTCACGCTATTTTTGCAAGTTGTCCACTCATCGTAGCCGCATTATCCGTATTTTTTTTGGGGGAAAAAGTTGGGTGGAGAAGATGGTGTGCAATTTTAGTAGGTTTTGTTGGTATCTTGATTATGCTCAGGCCTGGTTCTAAAGTTTTTGATCCATTGTCTTTAATTGCACTTGCGTGTGCTTTTGCCTTTGCGATTTATCAAATTTTGACCAGATATGTATCAAGTGAAGACAGTCCAGACACTAGCCTTTTCTATACTGGGATCACTGGTTTTGTTATACTTGGTTTAATAGGGCCATTTTTTTATAATTCAATAGAAACCTTGCATTGGCTATGGTTGTTAGTTGTTTGTATGCTTGGTGCTGGTGGACACTTTCTTATGATTAATGCTTTCAAGCATAGTGAGGCTTCTTTATTGCAACCATTTACATACCTTCAATTAGTTTTTGTCTCTATAATTGGTGTTTTAATTTTTAAAGAAAAGTTAGAAACTGAGATTTTAATTGGGGCTTTCATAGTTATAGTAGCGGGATTGTTTACTTTCTGGAGAGAGTATTCAAAAAATCAACAGATTTAAGGAGAGATAAATTGTCTAAATTTAAATATAAAAATATTTTATTAACAGGAGCTGCAGGCGCACTTGGAGAACAATTAAGAGAGACACTTTCTCAAAAATGTGACTTATTAAGAATTTCAGATAAAACTAATTTAGATAAAAAATTTGATAATGAACAAATACAACAAGCAGACTTATCTTCAGCAGAAGCTATTTTAAAACTTACAAAAGATATTGACTGTGTAGTGCATATGGGAGGACAAAGCATAGAGGGTTCATGGGACAATGTCCTGAACTCTAATATAATTGGGATGTATAATTTATATGAGGGTTGCAGAAAAAATAATGTGAAGAGAGTAATATGGGCTAGCTCAGTTCATACTGTTGGTTTTTATCCAAGAGCAGAGGTTATAGATAATAGAGTAATGCCAAGGCCAGACAGTAACTATGGATTATCAAAAGTTTTTGGAGAATCATTAGCGCAATATTATTGGGATAAATACAAATTAGAGACAGTTTCAATTAGAATTTATTCGTGTGTTGCCGAACCTAAGGATCATAGAATGTTATCTACATGGTTAAGTTATAATGATTTAAAAAGCCTAGTGATATCATGCATGAATACTTCAAACGTTCAGCATTCAATAATCTTTGGAGTGTCAAATAACGATTCTATATTAATCGATAACAAATATGCCAAACATATTGCTTATAGACCAAAAGATAATGGTGAAGAGTTTAGAAAAAAAATAGAAGATAATGACGGTTTCATTGATTCGAAAGATCCTCTTGTAACTACCCATGGTGGTTATTTTGTTTCAGCAGGTCATTTTGACGATGAATAAAATTACTCTTACTAATTTTTGATAAATTTCTTTCTTAAATAATATAAATTTCGTATATTAAGC
>CACALC010000036.1:0-8274 GCA_902533225.1 uncultured SAR116 cluster alpha proteobacterium
AAAATAGTCATTATCTTTTTTTAACGCCCAAACTCCCGAAAGACCAATAATTTTTCCAATTTCCCCATTTTTAACTATTTCTTTTGCCTTTCTTACCAATGGATAAAATCTTCTTTGATGACCTACTAAGACCTTACAATTATTTTCTTCTGCAACTTTAGCAATTGTTCGAGCCTCTGATAAATCAGCAGAAATTGGTTTTTCGATTAAAACATCCAGACCAAGTTCTAAAGCAGCTAATGTATTTTCATAATGAAGGATCGTCGGAGTGGATATAATAACACCATCTATTTCTGATTTTTTTCTTAGATCTATTAAGTTTTCATATATAGGTATATTCTTATTATCGCAAAATTGTTTAGCCTCATCGCTTATATCTATAATTCCACTAAGATTTACGTTTTGATTTTCATTCATTGCCATTAGATGTCTTTTACCAATTGTCCCAACACCGTGAACAGCAATGTTAATTATCTTTTTTTCTAACATTATGATTTGATAGAACTCATAAACCTGTTGATAGAAACTGATCCATCAAAAGAATGAGGGAATATTAAGGGTGTAGCCTTAGCTTGACACTTAACAACTATTAAAGAAGGACCTTCCTCATCATAAATTGTATTCATTATTTTCTCATAATCATTTTCATTAATAACAGTATAAGAGTTACTAATTCCTGAACCTTTAGCAATTAATTCTAAATCACTCTTACCAGCAGTGGCCGTTGGTTGGCTACCTGTTTCGACATACGATTCATTATCTAGGACAACTATTGTCAGATTATTAACGGGATGATTTGCGACTGTGGCCATAGAGCCTAAACTCATCAATGTGTCACCATCACCAGTAAATAATAATATTCTTAAATCTGGTTGTGACTTTGCAAGTCCTAATGCAAACGGAATTGACTGACCCATAGCGCCAATAAAACCAAAATTGCCTTTATTGTCTCCTGCAGACATAATATCCCAGGTTGATGTTCCAATCCCACTAACAACTCTAAGATTATCTTTCCTATTTTTCAAAATTTTTTGTACAAAAGGTCTTCTATCAATCATAATTATTTATCCATTTTTAAATTGTTTAGCACCAATCATTTTTTGAGATAACAAAACAGCTGCTGAACGGTTTGTATTAAAAGCAAATCTAGCAGCTGCATCAACAGTTGAACCAACTTCATCTTTATAATCTGCTCTAAATACTTTAATATCCATTGCTTCCAAAACTTTTGGAGTGCCTAAACCCATAGGAACTTGCCAAGGAATAAATTCTCCCCACTCACCTCTCATGGAAACTATCGTTAGAAAAGGTATTCTACAGATATTTGGTAAAGCAAGAGCATTAATACAGTTTCCAACACCACTTGATTGCATTAACAAAGCACTCTTTCTACCACCAGCATATGCTCCACAAGATAAACCAACTCCATCTTGTTCTGTAGTTAGAGTAACCACATCAATCTCATTGTCTTTTTCACATAAATTAATAAGAGGAGTATGACCAGCGTCTGGAACATGAGATACCATTGTAATATTAAGATCTTTAAAAACTGCATAAATATCATTACGCCAATCTTTATTTATTCCTGTCATGATTTTGTCCATTCGTTTTTAACACTACATATGTTAAATTGTAATTCAGATATTTCAAGTTTGAAGATTAATTTAGTATTAGTATTTGCTTATTTCATATATGCTAATTACTCATTAGTTATAAACCATAATTAAACAGAAATTCTAGATAAGGTTTACTGAATGAGTGAAAATAAAAATAAAGTCGCAATCGTGACTGGGGCAGCTAAAAATATTGGTAGAGCAACATGTGATAGTTTATCTAAATTAGGTTATAATATACTAGTTCACGCTAATTCTGATAAAGATGGCGCTGATGAAACAATAAAAATTATTCAAAAAAATAATATTTCAACAAGTCGAATTATAGGTGATTTAACAAAACCAGAAACATCTAAAGAACTGATATTTGAAGCATCAAAATTAGGTGACATCTCTGTTTTAGTAAATAATGCATCTCAAAGAGAATTTAATAAATTTGAAGATATGACATTCGATGAATGGAGATTTGTGATGTCGATAAACCTTGACGCATTATTTCACACTTGTAAGGCAGTCCTACCTGAAATGAAAAAGAGTAGCTGGGGACGAATAGTGAACTTAGGTGGCTTATCTGCTCATATTAGTGCTATTGGTAGAGCGCACGTAATTACTTCAAAAACTGCAGTAGTTGGTTTTACAAGAGCATTAGCTATGGAGTATGCAGAAACAGGAATTACAATTAATACTGTTGTACCTGGTTTAATTGATACTGTTAGAGGTGCTTCAGCTGGAAGTAGTTTAGTTCATCCCTCGCATTCCGACCCACCTGTCGGTAGAAAGGGATATCCAGAAGAAGTTGCAACAATGATATCTAATTTATGTGGTCCAAATTCAGACTTTATTACAGGGCAAACTATCCATGTTAATGGTGGTAGTTATTTCCCATAATATTATGAATTTATGACTAGTAAATCTGTCAATGGTTTAGCTGCATCTTTTCTAATAATATTCTCTGTTTTACTTGGATTAAATCAGGTGTTAGTAAAATTAGTTAATGTAGGAATGCATCCTGTTTTTCAAGTGGCTATGAGATCAACATTAGCCATTTTACCAATCTTAATTTATTGTTATGTTACAAAAAAGAAAATAGATTTTTTTGACGGCAGTTTTTTTCCTGGTGCAATTGCAGGTATTTTATTTGCAATAGAATTTATTTTTTTATTTTCAGCTCTAGATTATTCCACTGTAACTCGTGTTTCACTAATCTTTTATACAATGCCAGTATGGCTAACTCTTGGAGCACATTTTTTAATAAAAGATGATAAACTTAATATGAACAAATCTTTGGGTTTAATAATTGCTTTAACCGGGTTAATACTTGCAGTTTACCAACCTATATCAAGTTATAGTCTCAATCAATTTTATGGAGATATATTCTCAATTTTAGCAAGTTTTTGTTGGGCTATAATTGCTATAATGCTTAAAACAAGTCGTCTAACAAGATCTTCTCCAGAAACACAATTACTATATCAGCTTATAGTATCTGGAATAATATTATTACCTATATCATTACTTTTAGACGACTTTATTCGTGATTTAAATACTCAGTTGATACTAATTTTTTCATTTCAAGTAATTGTTATAATGTGCATGGGGTTTATAGGTTGGTTATGGGTTATGTCTAGATACTCTGCAAGTAGCACAAGTTCTTTTGCATTCTTAACGCCAATTTTTGGGGTATTATTCGGATGGTTAATCATGGATGACATAATAAATGAACAAATTTATTTATCATTATTTTTAACATGTCTAGGAATTTATCTTATTAATAAAAAAAATAATAGAATTTAATTTTCCTTTTGCTTGGCTCGTTTCTTCACTGAAGGTTTTTTGGTACTTTCTTGTGTTTTTTTAATTTTCAAAGTACCAGATTTCTTTTTGGGTTTAAAGTTTGTATCAAAGCTTGCAAAATTCTTCTTTTGCTTTTTTCGTCTACTTAAAGGTTCACTATTTAATGAATCTAAATTATCAACACTAAAATCTTTTTCTATAAAATTATCAGCAAATGGCGAAAATTTTGTCTTTCTTTTTTCTGTTTTTTTCCACCTTTCAGATTTCCGTTTACCTTTAAAATGACGGGTGTTTTCCTCCTTTGGTCTCTTGAAATCTGGATTTCTTCCTCCTTTTCTAATTCTATTTGGATCACTTCTATTGGAAGTAAAATTTTCGGGAGGTTTTTCAAGTAATTTAACCATTATGTGTCGTTCTATAGGTTTTTTGTTAGCTGCCAATTCTTTGAGGGTTGAAGAGGTCTCTTGTGATATCTCTACAAAGGTTACTTTTGGTTGAATTTTTATAGAACCTATATCTCTCTTTGAAAAATTGCCTGCCTTGCACAACATAGCAACTAACCATCTAGGTTCAGCTGTATCGTCTTTACCAACTGAAAGTTCAAACCAAATGCTATTTTGGAAACCATTTCCTTTAGATCGTCCTGCACTTTTATCTGATGGATTTCGCAAATCCTCTGGAGCAGATAAATCTTTACCTATTAATCGGTAATAGGCTGCAGCTAATTGTTCTATTGAATTTTTTGAAATTAGTTCATTAACTAATTCGTGTTCTTCATCAGTTATTGGATCTTCTAAAATTTTATTTTCAACAATTCTTTTTTTGTCTTCCTTTAGAATTTCTTCTCGAGAAGGAGGAGAAGCCCAAATGGGCTTTACATTTGCCTGTCCAAACAGACGTTCTGCAATCCTTGATCTATTTTGAGGAACCAGTACAGCACAAACACCTTTTCTACCTGCCCTACCAGTTCTTCCACTTCTGTGAAGCAATGTATCAGAAGTTCTAGGAATATCGGCATGTATTACCAAGTCAAGATTAGGTAAGTCAAGACCTCTTGCCGCAACGTCAGTTGCCACGCATACTCTTGCCTTAGACGTTCTCATAGCTTGAAGAGCCATATTTCTTTCATTTTGACTTAATTCACCCGAAAGAGCTACAGCGGATATGCCTCTGTTTGTCAAACGGCTAGTCATATGGTTAACAGCAATTCTAGTAGCACAAAATATAATGGCGTTAGTTGCTTCGTAATATCTTAGAGTATTTATTATAGCATTTTCTTGATCACTCATTACGATTTTGAAAGCCCTATATTCAATATCAACATGTTGTGAGTTGGACTTTCCAATGGAGATTCTAACTGCATCTTTTTGATAACGCTTAGCGAGATTAGCAATACCTTTTGGAACAGTCGCTGAAAACATCAAAGTTTGTCTGTCGTCTGGAGTTGTATCTAAAATCGCCTCTAGGTCTTCTCGAAAACCCATGTCCAACATTTCATCTGCTTCATCAAGCACAACAGTTTTAATGTTTGATACATTAAAATGGTTTCTTTCAATGTGATCCTTTAAACGACCAGGAGTTCCTACTACAATATTAGGTTTTGTCTCTAAATTTCTTTTTTCTGTTCGTATATCCATACCACCAACACATGAAGCAATTTTTGCTTCAGATGATTCCAAAAGCCAACTAAGTTCGTTTTTGACTTGAAGGGCAAGTTCTCTTGTAGGTACAATAATTAGAGCTTCTGGTGACTTAGGAGTTTTGAAAAAAGAATTATCCGAAAGAATATTTTCTACAATTGCTAATCCAAAAGCAATAGTTTTACCTGAGCCAGTTTGTGCCGACACAAGCAAATCTAGACCTGAGTAGTCATCTTTATATACTTCTTCTTGAACAGGAGTTAAATTTTCATATCCCTTGTCTGACATTGCCTTTGCTATAGGTGCTGGTATTCCTGATGCTTCTAACATTTTCAACTTTCAAATTAAAAAAGAGGCTTATCTTGAAATTAAAAAATATTTCAATTTTAACATAAATAACTACTAGACTGATCTTTTAGTCTTCAATATCAATAAAGTAAAGCTTTAGAGCTCTCTAGATGAAATAATAAAAAAGTCCTTTAAACAATAAAGACCGTAAATAGATGAATAATAAATATGATGTAATAGTAATTGGTGCTGGGGCTGCAGGCTTAATGTGCTCCATAGAAGCTGGCAAAAGAGGTAAAAGCGTATGTTTAATAGAACACACCTCGAAAATTGCTGAAAAAATTAGAATCTCAGGGGGTGGAAGGTGTAATTTTACAAACTTGTATAGTAATGGTAATAATTTTTTGTCTGAAAATATACATTTTTGTAAATCTGCATTTTCAAAATATACTCAACTTGACTTCATCAATTTAGTCAAAAAACATTCGATAGAATTTCATGAAAAAAAGCTAGGTCAATTATTCTGTAATAAATCTGCAAAAGATATAATAGAAATGTTGATTTCTGAGTGTGAAAAACAAAAAGTAAAAATTAAAATTGAAACTAAAATTAATACCTTAAATAAAACTAAAGATTGTTACGTTATAAAAACTAACACAGGTGATTTATTTTCTTCTTCTATCGTTATTGCAACTGGTGGTTTGTCTATACCAAAAATTGGGGCTACCGACTTCGGTTATAAAGTTGCAAAACAATTTAATTTAAAAGTTACTAAACTCTATCCAGCCTTAGTACCTTTAATTTTTGACAATGAAATATTAGAATTTTGTAAATCACTTGCTGGGGTCTCTGTAAATGCTTCAGTTAAAATAAATAAAACAGTCTTCGATGAAGGCTTAATTTTCACACATAGAGGTATTAGTGGCCCATCAATATTACAAATATCTTCTTTTTGGAAAGATGCAAAACCTGTAACAATCAACCTTCTACCAGAGTATGATCTTGATCAAATATTAAAAGCAAGGAGGGTAGAAACGCCTAAACAAAATATATCTAGAATTTTGTCAGATTATTTACCAAATAGACTAGCTGAGGCTGTTTGTAATAAGCTTAAAATAAATATAAAGATTGCTGACACTTCAAATGAAAATATTAAAAAAATTTCTGAATTCGTAAATCAATGGACTGTTGTTCCAATTGGTACAGAAGGCTACAAAACAGCTGAGGTAACTTTGGGAGGTGTTGATACCGAAGAAATATCTTCTTCTACTATGGAGTGTAAAAAACATTCTGGATTATATTTTATTGGAGAAGTTTTGGACGTTACGGGTCATTTGGGTGGACATAATTTTCAATGGGCTTGGTCAAGTGGTTTTTTAGCAGGTCGAAACGTATAATTTAAATTACGGTCCTCTTAGCAGCTTCAGAATTATGGTCACCTGCTTCATCCCAATATGGAACTGGTCCATAAATTTCAATTAAAAAATCAAGGAATGCTCTTACTTTTGGAGATAAATGTTTGCCGCTTGGGTAAACAGCATAAATTGGAACATCTTCTTGAACATACTCATCTAAAATTGACACCAAAGTTCCTGCCGCTAAATGTCTTCCAACAACAAATCTTGATAACATTGCAAGTCCACCACCATTGATCGCTGACCTCAAAATTGCATCCCCATGATTTAATTGTAATTTCCCTTTTGCATGAATTAATTTGATTTTACCATCTACAAGAAAATGCCAATCATTATAAGGATTACCGATTCGGAAGGAAATAATTTCATGATCTAGAATTTCGTCAGGATGATTAGGTTTTCCATGCTTTTTAATATATTCTGGTGAGGCGAATAAAGTTCTTGGGTTTTGTGCAAGTTTTCGTGCAATTAATGATGAATCCTTCATAACGGCAATTCTAATTCCTAGATCTATATTATTATCAATAAGGTCTACTACTTCATCAGAAATAATCATTTCTATTTCCACCTCGGGATAACGCTCTCTAAATTTCGGGAGATGTGGTGCTATATGTCTGTAAGAAAAGGTTCCAGGAGCTGTAATTCGCAAGTGCCCTCTGGGTGCATTTGTGGCACTTGAAATAGCTGCTTCAGCTTCATCAACATCTCCAATGATTCTTCTTGCTCTATCTAAATATGCAAACCCAACTTCTGTAAGAGATACAGATCTAGTAGTTCTATTTAGTAATCTTGCACCTAATCTATCTTCTAATGCTGATATATTTTTTGAGACTACTGAAGGAGATAAATCAAGCTCTCTTCCTGCTTTAGCAAGTGAACCATTATCGGCAATGGCAACAAAAACTCTCATTCCAGATATTAAATCCATAAAACATCCTTAAGATAAAAAGTAATACATAACATAACCATTTTTATTTTTGTAGGTTGCATGGAAAAAACTTGAAATAGTAGGTATATTTGCGTATTACGAAGTGGCATACGGCGTGAATTAGGACATCCAAGACATATAACGAGTCTGCGGAGGGATGGCTGAGTGGCTGAAGGCGCCGGTTTGCTAAATCGTTAAAGGGAGCAATCCCTTTCGGGGGTTCGAATCCCCCTCCCTCCGCCATTAAATACCTTTAAGTTATTGTTTTTGTTAAATATAATTTTTTAAATTTTATCTTACCCACAATTTTACCCACAAAAAAACATGATATTAATCATAAATCCACTCCAGGGGTTACTGCACCCTTTTCCTAATCAACAATGGTCAATGGTCAGGGGGTGGTCTGCCCATTGACCGTAGTCCATTGATCACTGACCAGGGTTCAATTATTGAAATGACAATTGACTTTATGGAAACCAGCTTGATATTTATTGTAATTTCATAGAAAAATATTTATGGTACTATTTATTAGGTATATATATTTATTTGAATGCTTGATATGTGCTTTTGATATTTAAAAATACTTAAAATAAAAAAAT
>CACALC010000037.1:0-7664 GCA_902533225.1 uncultured SAR116 cluster alpha proteobacterium
TGGAAACAGTCAATGTTTCTTGAGTTGGGTTATTTTTGGGGAAATAATAAACTTACTTGATGATAGCCTTTATTTTAAATACTAGGGAGGAATTCTATGAAATTCAAATCTAGCCTATTCGTAGGCGCTGTAGCATTAGCTGCAACTAGTTTAGTAGCTATCTCAGCACAAGCTGGTGACAAGTTACGTTGGAAGATGCAAAGTACTTGGGGAAGCCAGGTTGCCATTAACGGTGAAGCTGCTGTTTATTTTTCTAACAAAGTTAAAGAAATCTCAGGTGGTGACGTTCGTTTAAGATTCCACGAGCCAAATGCACTTGTACCTTCATTAGAAGTTTGGGATGCTGTTAAGAACGGTTCAGTAGATGCAGGTTACACAACACCTGGTTATCATGCTGGAAAAATTCCTGCAGTTTCTTACTTCACAGCTGTTCCTTTTGGCCCAGGTGCAAGTGAGTACCATGGTTGGATGGAATATGGTGGAGGTCAGCAGTTAAAAGACAGAATTTATGGTGAGTATGGCCTTAAAGCTCTTAACTGTTTAACACACGCTCCAGAGACTTCAGGTTGGTTTAGAAAGAAAATCAACAAAGTTGAAGAGTTAAAAGGAATGAAGATGCGTTTCTTTGGACTTGGTGCTATGGTTATGAGTAAAATTGGTGTGTCAACACAGCTATTAGCAGGTGGAGATATCTATCCAGCACTAGAAAAAGGTGTTATTGATGCAACTGAGTTTTCTATGCCTACACACGACTTAAGTTATGGTTTTTATCAGTTAGCTAAGTTTAACTACTTTCCAGGATGGCATCAGCAGACTTCAATTGGTGAGCTATTAATGAGCACTAAAGGTTGGGGTGGTTTAACAAAGACACAACAAGGCATTATCAACACAGCATGTCGTGACACAATGTGGTGGGCACTTGTTAGATCTGATGCAAAGCAGGTTCCTGCAATGCGTGAGCTTGAGAAGAAGGGCGTAACATTTGTAACATGGCCTGATTCAGAGATTTCTAAGTTCAAGAGAGCTTGGGAAGAAGTTGTGAAAGAGAAGTCAGCAACTGATCCTTTATTTAAAGAAATCACTGCCAGCTATGACGCTTTCAGAAAAGACTACAGCATTTGGTCACAAAGAGCTTACTTAAAGTCTAAAAACTACTAATATTTAAATATTGAGTACACCTATTGTTAAATAGGTGTACTTTTTTATGTCTAGATAAATTTATTGAAATATTACCTTTAATAAGTTAATTATTTATTTATTAGATAAATTCTGGAGGGGGATAATGGCATTAACTGAACAAAATATGCAGGGTTTAGTTTCTATCAGTGAAAAAATACGAGAAATCGTTAACAGAGCTGGAAGAGCTAGTACATGGTTATTGGTTCCCTTAGTTATAATAACAATGTGGGATGTGGTTGCTAGAAAATTAGTTTGGATACAAATTTTTATGGTTGCCAACTTTGGTTCTTTTTTTGAATCAACGTTAATGCAAGAAATGGAATGGCATCTACATACAGTAGTTTTTTGTATGGTTTTAGGATATGGTTACACACATAATAGACATGTAAGAGTTGATTTCCTTCGAGAAAACTTTAATTTCCAGTCGAAAGCTAAAGTTGAATTTTATGGTAATATTTTGTTTATGTTACCTTTTACACTAATTTGCGTTTATTTTTCGTGGATCTACATGGTTGATTCTTATCAAATTGGAGAGGTTTCTGCTTCTTTAGTTGGTTTAAGTAACAGATGGATTATTAAAACGTTTCTTCCAATAGGATACTTCTTTTTATTCCTAGGTGGAATGTCAGTCATGATACAGCTTATAGCTGTAATTTGGGGCGATAACAAAAAACGGCTTGATTTAATGGTTCTGGATTATGATGGAAAGAAATAAATTAATTTCATTAAGAATTGTGAGTTAAGTTATGTGGTTTTCTAAGATCCCAGGTTATATTTTTGATAAGCAAAAAACACCTTACTTAACAGAAGCGAAAGATCTTACTTTAGCTCAATCACAATATGAACTAGCTGCTTATGGAGTTTTTACTGGAAGTTTATACGGTATTATAGGTTTAGCAGCTATTTTAACATTTTTTGAAAATAATAACCCAATATATTTGGGATGGTTGGTTTTGTCAGTTGTGGTGATTTACTCAATTTTCTCTGTCATGAGAAAATATGAATTAATTGCTTCCTACATTATATCTTTAGCACCTGCATGTGTTATTGTTTTCTGTATTTTTGAGGGACTTAAAAATAGTTCATCTTTTCTAACTTTAACTATTTTTATTTGTCTTTTTCTTTTATCTTTAAAATATGGATGGAGAGTATCAAGAATAGTAGCATGGCAAAGATTTAATGGTGATTTTGAAATAGATAATAATAATAAGAAAGCATAGGAGCGGTTATGGATTTTGTTGAAATTATAATTGAGTACCTACCAATATTTATGTTTCTGACTATGGGAGTGCTTTTATTTATAGGTTACCCCGTTGGCTTCATACTGGGTGGTGTAGCGATTACCTATGGATTTATAGGATATTTATTTGGTGTCTTTAAAATAGCAGAATTTTTTAACTTCGTGCCTCGGATGTGGGGGTTTTCTGCTGAAAACCTAATTTTAGTTGCCATACCAAGTTTTGTTTTTATGGGAACTATGATGGAAAGAAGTGGTATTGCTAATGATCTATTAAGGACCACTCAAATTTTACTCAGGAAAGTTCCTGGTGGATTAGCAATGTCAGTTACGGTGATGGGAACAGTTCTAGCCGCAATGACAGGTATTATCGGTGCTTCTGTGACTATGATGACCGCTTTGGCTTTACCTACAATGCTGAAAAATAAATATAGTCATGCACTTTCAACAGGTGTTATTGCTGCGTCGGGTACCTTGGGAATTCTTATCCCGCCAAGTATTATGTTGATTATCATGGCTGATATTATGCAGGTTTCAGTTGGTAACTTATTTATGGGTGCAGTTATTCCAGGATTAACACTAGCATTGATGTATTTAATATTTATTTTTGTGTGGTGTTCAATTGATAAAACAGTTGCTCCAGCTCTGAAAGAAGGAGACCTTACTTATGAAAAAGGAAAATTGCCTTCCATGGTTCTTAAAGCTTTTCTTCCACCAGTAGCATTAATCACACTTATAAAAGGTTCAATCCTATTAGGTTGGGCTACACCAAGTGAAGCTGGAGCAGTTGGTGCGTTTGGTGCAACTTTGTTGGCTATAATAGGTAACAAGTTTACTTTTCCAATGTTGAGAAGCGTTCTTCATTCATCAGGTCTTACTATTTCTATGGTATTTATGATCATCTTAAGTGCGACATGTTTTGCTTATGTATTTAGATCACTTGGAGGTGATTACATAGTCGAAGAATTAATTGAGAAAGCAGGTCTTGGGTCTTGGGGTCTTCTATTTTTACTAATGGGTATGACATTCTTGCTTGGTTTTTTCTTAGATTGGGTTGAGATTACGCTTATCATTCTTCCTATTTTTGCACCACTAGTTGTTTTATTAGACTTTGGTGATCATGTAACCCAAATGACTGGTCTCGATGGACGCAAAGAGACAATGGTTTGGTTTTTGGTATTAATGGCGATAAATCTTCAGACGTCATTTTTAACTCCACCATTTGGATTTGCTTTATTTTACTTAAAAGGTGTTGCCCCACCTGAGGTCGCTACATTAAGTATTTATAAAGGTGTAATACCATTTGTTATAATCCAATTAATTGGTCTTGGCTTAGTTATAAGTCAACCTGAAATGGGATTGTGGCTTCCGCGGCTAATTTAAATTAATTTTAAAAGCCGCATCAACTTGATGCGGTTTTTTTTTGAGGTTTAAAAAATGAATAATATTGGTATTTGTGGTGCCGGTCTAATCGGTGCAAGTTGGGCAATTGGTTTTGCAAATGCAGGATTTAAATGTCTTGTCTATGATACAAATCAGGAAAGTATTAAAAATTTTGAAAAAACATCTAATCAATTACTTTTAGATTTAAAAATATTGGAACCCGAAATTGATGTAAACCAAATCAAATCAAATATTATTCTCAATTGTACAATTAATGAAATATGTAAAGATGCTTTATTAATCCAAGAAAGCATAATTGAGGATTTAGATGCAAAACAGCAAATATTTAGAGAATTAGATAAGTTATCTCTAAAAAATACAATTTTAGCATCATCGTCATCTTATCTTCTCATTTCTAAGATATCAGAATATGTTGAACATAAACATAGATGTATAAATGCCCATCCAGCTCTGCCACCTCACGTAGTTCCTTTTGTTGAAGTTGTTGGTAGTAATTATACTTCTAATGAAATAGTACGAAAAGCAATTAACTTATACAAAAAAGCTAACTACGCAGCAATAGTAGTTAATAAAGAGACTGAGGGTTTTGTTTTAAATAGGTTACAAGGAGCATTACTAAACGAAGCTGTTCGTTTACATGAGGGAGGTTATGCTTCCATGGCAGATATAGATATAGCCTTAAAACATGCACTAGGAATAAGGTGGGCATTTATGGGCCCCTTCGAAATAATGGATTTGAATGCCCCAGAAGGCATTAAAGACTCTTTTTCTAGGTATAAGAGTGGTATACAAAATTTAGCTAGAGAACAAAATAGTGTACCTGAATACTCTGAAGAATATTTGAATAAATTAGAAAATGAGCAAAGAAAGAGATTATCTTATTCTGAAAGATCAAATAGAATAGAAAAAAGAAATAAGATGATTGCATCAATTAGAAAGTTAAAACTTGAACTAGGAGAGGACATTCACGATGGTTAAAAATAAAAAAGTAATTATAAGTTGTGCAGTGACTGGAGCAATACATACACCTTCAATGTCAGAGTATTTGCCAGTAACAGCTGAAGAAGTTATTGAGCATTCTTTGGCAGCACACGAAGCGGGAGCAGCTGTTCTTCATCTTCACGCAAGGGATGAGGTTGACGGACATCCAACCCAAGATCCTGAGGAGTTTCAAAAGTTTCTTCCAACTATACAAAGTTCGTGTGACGCTGTTATAAACATAACAACTGGTGGAGGCCCACAGATGACTGTGGAGGAGAGAATGAAACCGGCTATGCACTTTAAACCAGAGCTTGCTTCATTAAATATGGGATCTATGAATTTTGGTCTTTTCCCAATGTTGAAAAAACATAATCAATTAAAATTTCCATGGGAAAAGGAAATGTTAGAAAGAAGTAAACACTCTCTTTTCAAAAATACGTTTGAAGATATTGAAAATATTATGACACTTGGTTACGAAAATGGAACCAGGTTCGAGTTTGAATGTTATGATGTTGGACATTTGTATAATCTTCATTATTTCCATAGAGAAGGGATGCTGAAAGGGCCTTACTTTATTCAATTTGTAATGGGTATTATGGGAGGAATAGGAGCGGACGCGGATAATTTGCTTCATTTGAAAAAAACAGCAGATAAATTGTTCGGAGATGTAGGATATGAGTGGTCGGTTGTAGGTGCTGGAGCAACGCAAATGAAAATGAATGCAACAGGTGCTTCACTAGGCTCGCACGTCCGAGTTGGTCTGGAAGATTCTCTATGGGATGGTCCTGGTAATCTTGCCAAAACAAATGCTGACCAAGTAAAGAGAGTTAGAGATATCTTAGAAGGTCTTTCCTTGGAAGTGGCTACTTCAGACGAAGCTAGAGAAATGTTAGCACTTAAAGGAAAAGATAAAACTAACATTAAATAGAAAGTAGAAAAAGATGAATTATGAGAGACTTCTTGAGGGGAAGAAAGCTCTAATAACTGCTGGTGCTGACGGAATAGGGTATGCCATAGCCAAAAGGTTTGAGAAGGCTGGTGCGAAAGTTTTTGTATGCGATATCAATCAAGATGCAGTTAATAAAGTTAACGATATTGACGATAATATTAAAGCAATGCTATGTGACCTTAGGCAAACGCAATTAATTGCATCCATGGTTGAGGCAGGTTTTGATTATTTAAAAGAAGTTGACATAATTGTTAACAATGCAGGAATAGCTGGTGAGACTGCTGGAGTTGGTGATCAAACTTTAGGTGGATGGCAAGAGTGTCTGCAGGTTAATATGACCAGTCACTTTGAAACCATGAGATTAGTTGTTCCTCGTATGAATGATGAAGGGTCTATACTTTCAGTTTCATCAGTGGCAGGAAGAGTTGGTTTTGCATACAGACTTCCATATGCTGCAACGAAATGGGCTGTAATAGGCATGGTTAAAAGCTTAGCTATTGAATTAGGCCCTAGGGGCATTAGGGCTAACGCCCTTTTACCGGGGATTGTAGAGGGTGAAAGACAAAATCGAGTAATTGAAGCTAAAGCCAAAGTCAAAAATATTTCTTTTGATAATATGAAAGATGAAATTTTATCGGGTGCGTCGCTTAATAGATTTGTTACCCATCATGATTTAGCCGAACAAGCGCATTTTTTGTGCAGTCCCTTAGGTAAGAATATATCTGGTCAGGCTGTAAGTGTCTGTGGAAATATTGAAAAAGCTGGGTAAATTATTCTAAGATTTCATCTAAAATTGGATAAATATAAGATTTAAATAATTCTGGATTTTCAGACATAGGGAAATGTCCTATGCCAGGAATTATGACCGCTTTAGCTCCTTTTATTCTGCTTGCTGTTGCTAAAGTTCTTTCAGGAGTACAAGAACAATCGTATTCACCAGATAATAAATATACAGGACATTTTGAGGTATCTATCAAACCTGAGCGATCATCAAAATCGCCGTCATGCCAATAAAAGTAAAGATCTCCTTTAAAAATCCCAGGGCCTCCTTGCATATAATGCCATAATGTCTCGTGTCTAAATTTATCAGGACTTTGAGGAGCTATTTGAGATGAAACAAATGCAGATTGAATTAATCCACCATGAATATCAGGTCTATATAACCAGTCCAAATCGTAGTAGGGTTCTAGTTTATCTGAACCTTCAAGGGCAATGACAGCTTTAAAATAATTACTTTGTTCTAAGGCAAGATGTAAAACAACTCTTCCTCCCATGGAACAGCCCATAATAACAGGTTCATTTAATTTATAATTATCACAAAAAGACATTATAATTTTTTTATATAGACTTGTAGTTAATTTATAATCCTTTAATTCGTAATCTTCTGGAGGATTAGATTTTCCATGCCAAGGAAGATCAAAAGCAATAACTCTAAAATTTTTAGTTATTTTTTGATCATTTAAAATATGACGAAACTGACGCCCGTCTGATCCTGCTGTATGAAGACATAGTAAAGGAATACCTTGACCTGCTTCTTCAACATAAATTCTGTAATTTGTGTTATCCACATTTATATTTAAGTATCTGCCAATTATATCTTCAAATTCTATATTAATACTTTTCATAGTTAACCTTCTTTATAGACTGTCTATTTGATGCAATAAGATCTTTAAAATATTGAAGGTTTTGCATAAATGGGATCAAATTGCCGTCTATAATAATTAATTTTTTGGCAAGCATAGCAAAAATATCGTGATAATCTCTTGGAGGAATATTAAGCCAATGCTTTTCCCAAACAATTTTTTCCCCATGAATTTTAAAAGTTCCACTCCTAGTTAAAATTGTTCTTTTAGTTGTGGAGATAACTTTACCTTCAATAATTTCAAATAAATAATCATTCTGTCCAATACCAAA
>CACALC010000038.1:0-7267 GCA_902533225.1 uncultured SAR116 cluster alpha proteobacterium
TGGTTGGCCCTTTTCAAGCGAGTTTTTAATAATTAGCCAAAGTATAATAATCAAAATACTAAGTGGGAAAACAATTAGAACTTTAACTTTCCAGAGAATATGTTGATAACATAATTTAACAAATTTTAAGATCCACTTTAAAAGATCTAAAATTAACACACCAAAAATAACGAACATACAAAAGATAAATATTTTAAAAATTGTATATTCCATAATTATAATTAGTTTGCTTCATATAAAGGAAGTACTATTTTAGTTGAATTTAATCGACACTTAATAAATGCTTTAATATTTTGAAATTGAGATTTAAATTCTAATTAAAACAGTTGAATTACGTTTAAAAAATACCAAATATAACAATGTAGATATTACCCAAATAAAAGGTTATACAAACTAAAATGATTATATATTTCATATTATTTCTAATTCTTTCTGTAGCACCTGTAATCTGGTTAAATATTGTATTTAGTAAAAATGATAAAGTATTAGTAAATATGCCATTTACTGGTCTTGAGTTTGGCAAGATAATATTAAAAGAAATGGGTTTAAAGGAAGTAAAAATAGAAAAATCATTGACCGTAGATCATTACGATCTTAAAGAAAAAAAGGTTAAAGTTTCTGAGGACCGTTTAGCAAGAAAAAGTCTTACAGCCATATCTATTG
The DNA here is from genome assembly GCA_902533225.1 of uncultured SAR116 cluster alpha proteobacterium. GTDB lineage: Bacteria > Pseudomonadota > Alphaproteobacteria > Puniceispirillales > Marisalimonadaceae > Marisalimonas. Next base: position 664 of record CACALC010000038.1, read on the forward strand.
TTTGCCACGAAATAGGACACGCAATACAACATCACGAAAAATATAGACCTCTCGAACAAAGAACCACTCTTGTAAAAAGTACTGTATGGATTTCGCGACTAGGTAGTGGATTATTAATGGTTGGTATTCCAACGATTTTAGCCACAGGCTCATACCCTTTAATAAAAATATGTCTACTTTTAGTTCTATTGTCTTTATTAATAGGCGTGTTTGTACATTTAATAACTTTAGAGGTTGAGCTAGATGCAAGTTTCAATAGGGCCTTACCAATAATAAAAAATAAAGTACCACCTGAATATCACAATGCTTGCCAGTCAATACTTAGAGCTGCAGCCTTTACTTATGTTATTGGAGTTGTCAGGAACTTTGTTTCACTGAGGTTTATTTGGTTATTATTATCAAGAATTAGGTAAACAAATGATAAATGAAAAGCAAAAATACATAATAACACTTTTAGTAGATGGCAGGGAATGGAATAGTCAACCAATTGAAGGAAAATTAGGTGATTTGCAGACCATAATTGATGAAGCGTTAGAGCAACATAGAATATCACGTTTTTTTACAATTCGTCCAAAAAACGTAGAATTCAAAAGAGCTACTTTACTTAAGGAATAATCAAAGATTTTATTAAATTAGTTAACAAAATTTACTTCTTTAATGAAAATATCTGCAAAGTGATTTCTTCCGAAAGCTACTATTCCAATTGAAGTAATTTTTTTTGGGTTAATTTTGTTAGATAAAAATGAACTTGATCTTTTAAAGGTCTCAATTGGTAATCTAAAAACCTGGAATTCATTTTTCACGTTAAAGTCAATTTGGTAATATTGCCAAGGCAAAATAGTACCAGTAGTTCTCAAATGAATAAAATACTTTTGGTTGTTTCCCTTTGCAGTTATATCAATAAATTTAGAATTTTCTAAATTTATTTTGTTAAGTTTTCTTCTAATTTGAATAAAACCACCCCTATTTTCAGTTGATACTTTACCCGTAACATGTGCAACAATGTTGTTTTCAACAGAAATAAACTCTACATTTCCTGAAGAAACACCTCCCATAACCTGATCTGTTAAAAAACTCCACTTTTCTGAGTTTTGAAAATTATCTTTAAAAACACTATCAGCCAAAGATTCAGACATCACAATTATTAGAATGAAAATAGATCCTAAAATATTCATGAAAAAAACACACTAATTTAATTTAGATATTAAACTAACTAGATAAGCTATTAAGTCAATTTCAACGATTATTTTTAATATTAATAAATTATTATTTGAGTAGATAGTTAAAACTATTAAAGTCTCTAAAAAGGATTATTTATGAATAGACAAATAGCAGGATGGATAATAATTAGTATGTGCTTATTATGGGGTGTTTTACGGACTATTGATTTGGTTGAGCCTAATTTTGTTCTAAATTTTTTTGCAATTGGTGGCTTTTGTTTTGGGATATATCTTACAAAAGATTTAACAAAAGAAGAAAGTTAATGTTTTTATGTAAAGTATTTTTAGCATTTGGGTTGATATCTTAAATGTTAATTAATACATCTAATTAAACAAATTTAAATAAGAGAAATTTAATGTCTAAGAAAAAGTATCCTAGTGAACTTGAACATAGTGAGTGGTTAAAAAGACAAAATTATTTTCTTGAGGAACAAAATAAAAATTTAAAAAAAAAATTGTTAGAATCTGAAGAATATATAAACTCTTTACTCGACAGATTAAAATTATTTCAAAATAAATAATTAATTATAATGACTTTAGAAAACATTCTTATACTTTCTTTTTTGTTAGTTATAGTTCAAATATCTATTCCTGTAATAATTGATCTTTTGATAACTAATAAAATAAAATTTATATATCTTTTTTCTTCAAGAGACAATGATCAAGATACATCTCAGTTTTTTGGGAGAGCTAATAGAGCATTGAGGAATCTATTTGAGACATTACCAATTTTTATTGGTTTGGTCTTAATATCAATTATCAAAGAGGTCGACAATTCTTCATTGGCGTTATTATGGTTGGTGTCAAGAACAATTTATATACCTCTATATATTCTGGGAATTAATTATTTAAGAACAGGTGTGTGGGCTGTTGCTTTAATTTGCCTAATTATGATGAGTATTAAATTTTTTTAAAATATATTTTTATAATTTAGATTCTAATATTACATCACCCGAAAAAACAACTTCTTTTGGCGATAAAGAATTTGGTATAGAGTTATGCTTTGATAAATATTTTCGAACTTCTTTTAAGTGTTGTTCATTATCATATTTCCAAATAGCAGTAACCTGATTTTTCGTTGATTTATTCTGTATCATTTTAAAATCAATCTTAAATTTATCTTTCAGAGTGTCTTCCATGATTTTTTGGGATATAGCGATAAACATTTCTGCATGCTGTTCATTTTGAAATGTCCGTACTGTTATTCTCATAATAGACATAGATTAAAAACCCTAACGAATAATATTCAACTGCAATTAAAAACATCTTATTAATGATTTGAAGAATTACAAATATTTTATATCATTACCTGAAATTGAAATTGTTAAGAGGAATTTATGTCCAAAGCTATAGTTTTAAGAAATCACGGAAAATCAAACGTTTTAAAATTAGAAGATGTTATTGTTGAAAAGCCCAAAGATAACGAATTGCTTATTAAACAAACTGCAATAGGCGTTCACTTTCATGATATTTATGTTAGGTCTGGGTTGTATAAAACACTTGAGTTACCCGGTATACCGGGATTAGAAGCGGTAGGTGTTGTCCAAGATGTTGGTAATAAAAGCAGAGATTTTAACATTGGAGATAGGATATGCTACATAACTAAGTATTATGGAGCATATGCAAGTCATAGAGTAATCGATAGTAAACTTGCCATAAAAATACCTAGCTATATTTCTGATGATGTAATTGCTACTAACTTTTCAAGAGCAATAACAGTTCAAATGTTAATGGAGCAAGTAACTCAAGTAAAACCTAATGACATTATTTTAATCACAGCTGCCACAGGAGGAGTAGGAAGTCTTTTTTCTCAATGGGCGAAATCGAAAGGTGCATGTGTAATTGGAAGTGTAGGTAATGATGAAAAAATATCGTTAGCTCATTCACTTGGCTGTGACTATGTATTTACTTATAATCAAAAAGACTTTGTGACTCAAATAATGGATATAACTAAGGGTAACGGTGTGGATAAGGTATTTGATTCAGTAGGAAAGGATACATTTGAAAACTCTTTAAAAAGTATTAGTGCATGCGGACATTTAATAAATTTTGGACAATCATCGGGTCCGGTAGAACCAATATCTATGTCTACTCTAGCTAGTAAATCCCTTACAATTTCAAGGCCAATCCTTTTTGATTACATATCTAACTCCAACTTATACAAAAAAATGGCTAATTCTGTTTTTAATGCTTTTCAAAATAATCAAATAAAAATACCAAAATTAGAGCCTTATAAACTTAAAGACGCCTCTTTAGCACACGATGTGCTAGAGTCTAGAAGAGGTGGAGGTAGTGTATTTTTAACACCTTAAAAATTTTAATAAATTGAAACACTATTTAAAGGTATAGCTTATGACAACAAAATTAGTCTGGAAAAATCCAAATGCAATTGTAAGTTGCGAATGGCTTCATAATAATTTGAACAATCCAGATATAAGAATATATGATTGTACAACTTATCTACATTATAAAGACAATGATCCATCTCTACCTTATATTGTTGAAAGTGGTAGAAAAAAATATGAAATAAAACATATAAAAAACTCCAGCTTCATGGATCTTCATTTGGATTTATCTGATGAAAAAAGTCCATACAGATTTACATTACCAAAGCTAGAAAAACTGGCAGATAAGTTCAAAAATTTAGGCATCGGCGCTGATTTTCATATAATATTATATTCTAGAAATGGTGCACAATGGTCAGCTCGCCTTTGGTGGATGCTTAGATCAGTAGGAATAGATAACGTAAGCATATTAGATGGGGGCTTTAAGGAATGGGAGCGAAATGATCTGCCCACCTCACAAACAAGTTTAGACTATTCACCATCTCATTTTGAATTTACTCCAAGAGAGAATATTTTTGTTAATAAAGATGAAGTAATTAATGCTATTGGTAACCCAGATTTTATAATATTAAATTCTCTAACTGCAGATATCCACGAAGGTCAAAACCCTAGATATGGAAGACGAGGAAAAATACCAAGCAGTAAAAATATACCATTTCACGAATTGTTAGATAATAAGACTGGAAAATTCAAACCAATTGAAGAACTTGCCAATATGTTTGAGAAAAATAAAATTACCAAAGACAAGAAGATTCTTAACTACTGTGGTGGAGGTATTGCTGCATCTTTGGAAGCATTTGTTTTATATCAATTAGGATTTGAAAAAATAGTTATTTATGACAACTCTTTACACGAGTGGGCCGCAATTGATCAAACATTACCAATGGAGAATAATTAAATTTTTTAAATATTTTTAGAAAATGTAAAAGTTTAATTTTATAGTGCAAAATGTTGAAATGTTCTTTTGTTGAAGGTCCAATATTACATAGATTAAAATACGGTAAAGGTAGAGGTCAAAATTTAGCCAAAGCCGTCGGAATGAAATCCAATAAAAATAGAAACATTATAGATGCTACAGCTGGCTTAGGTTACGATGCTTTTATACTAGCTTCACTTGGTGCAAATGTTACCTTAATAGAACGGTCTGAAAAAATACATAAATTACTGCAAAATGGTTTTGCAGAGGGTATTTTGTTTGGAGGAGAGGTAAGTAAAATTATAGGTAGAATGAACTTAATTTTTGGTGACTCAAAAAATATTTTACCTAATCTGTCACCAGAAGTGATTTTAATAGACACAATGTACAAAGATAGAAAAAAAACAGCTCTTGTAAAAAATGATATGAGATTAGTAAGGGAGATTGTTGGGCCAGATTCTGATTATACAGAATTGATAAACATAGCCTTAAAATTTGCAAAAAACAGAGTTGTTATTAAACAACCAAGATATGCTGATCCTTTAAAAGACATTAAGCAATGTTCACATCAGATTTTGGGGAAAACTATACGTTATGATGTCCATATGATTGCTTAGTTTTAAAAAAAAAATTATTACGCCGTAATATTTATATGGCTTTAATTTTTATAAAAATATTTATTATCATATGTTTAGGTATGAGTTTAATAAGTGATTTTTCAGCAAACGCAACATGTACTAATACAGATAATTGTGGGTCTGACAGTGGTGCCGGTGGTGGTGCAGTATTTCCAGATATAACATCAGGAGATTTTAATACAGCTTATGGTTATCATGCAGTTGGAATGGATTTGACAGAAGGAAATGCAAATACAGTCGTTGGGTATGAGTCAGGCAAACTTATACATACTGGAGATTATAATACTGCAATTGGATCAGATAGCTTAGTCGCCTTAACAAGCGGGAACAAAAATACTGCAATTGGTTACAAGTCTGGATCAACAAATGTCGATGGGTCTAGCAATATATTTATTGGATATGAGGCAGGACCTACATCAGGAAGTGTATCTAATCAACTGTTCATCTCTAATAGCGCTGACAATAGTCCATTAATACATGGTGACTTTTCTAATAATACGGTGACTATAAATGATAATTTAGCAATAACAGGTACATTTTCAAGTAGTAACTATACGTTTGACACCAATGGAAACGTTTCAGGTTTAGGAACAATAAGTTCAAGTGATATAACCAGTTCAGGTAACATTACTGCCAGTGGTTCTTTTATTATTGGTAATGCAAATATATCAGAAAGTGAATTAGAAACACTTGATGGTGTAACCGCTGGAATTGTAAGTGCCAACAAAGCTGTTGTTGTGGATAGTAATTCTGACATTTCTGGTTTTAGAAATATTACAGCAACTGGAACTATTACAGCAAACACAATAAAAGCAAATACTTTTATTGATAGTAATGGAGATACATTTTTATATAAGGATACCGCAAATGATATAGTCCATATTGGTAGTAATTCCATGCTCTTTTACGATTCCTCTACTTATGGGAAAGATATAATGGCTTCTTCGACTGGTAATATACAAATCGGAAAAAATTCTACTGATAGTACTACAGTTATAGGAGATTTAATCATACAAGAGCCAAACGAGGCTAATCATGCAGCTACAAGAAAATATGCTGATCAAGTTAGCCTTATGGCAACTACTTTGGATACACGCTTACCACTATATGGAAATAAACATTCTTTAAATTTAAGTAGCGCATCTACAAATAATGAAATTGCTTTTGGATTAAATTTTGTAGGAATTTATGATGGATTGCACCTGCCAATGGACTTTTCATTAGGTAGTGCAATTTCGGGAGATTATAATATGGGCAAATTTTCTTTGGGGATGTCATGGTAAAATTTTTAATATTCACATTACTAAGTATAACTATTATGAATAAAACGTATGCAGCATCGAATAATCTTTTTTTCACGGCGGCACAATTCTTATCATACTGTAAAAGTAATAATTTATACGAACAAGGTATATGTGACGGCTATATAATTGCTGTTAACGATGTGATTTTTAGTATAGAGGAGAAAACGACTAATATCTGCGT
>CACALC010000039.1:0-7059 GCA_902533225.1 uncultured SAR116 cluster alpha proteobacterium
CTTTATATTAAATATAAACAAAAAACCATAAAGCTCAGAACTTACCCTCTAAACAAAAAATCCTTTTTAGATATAATGAAAGTAGGGGCTGGAGGTCTAATCAATAGCATTACAATTGCAGGAACAGTTGCCGTCGTAACAGCTTCAGTAAGTCATTATGGCATTGAAGCTCTTGCTGGTTACGGTCTTGGAAGTAGGTTAGAAATTATAATTACTCCATTAGTATTTGGTATCGGATCTGTTCTTACAGCTGCAGTTGGTATTAATGCCGGTGCAAATCAAATGAGCAGGGCAAAAAAAATTGCTTGGGTTGGTGCAATAATATCTTTTATTATTATAGGCGTCATTAGTATAGCAGTAGCTATTTATCCAGAACTTTGGTTATACAATTTTGAAACAAATATTTTATCTGAAAACTATGCTATTCTTTATTTAATAATAGTTGGTCCATTTTATTGTTTTTTTGCAGCAGGACAAACATTATATTTTGCTAGTCAGGGAACTGGTAAGATATTTTTTCCAGTGATAGTAGGGATAATAAGATTTTTGACTGTATCTGTTGTTTGTTATCTTACTATTATATTTTCTTGGTCTTTAAGTCATATTTTTTATGCGGTATCATTTGGACTTGCTATTACTGGTATTGGTTTAAGTTTATGTATGTTAGGACCAGATTGGAATAGTGAAATTAACCAAAAAAAGATAATGAATACATAGCTATGTTTAAAACGCAAAAAAATAAAAATATTCCAACTATAATCTTCATAAGATATTTATATCATAAATTAAAATTATAAGTAGCAATATGAACAAAAAAATTCAAATTCTTGAAGAAAAAATTACTCTTTTTCAAAATGAGATAATAAGTATGAGTGATGAAATCTATAATCAACAAAAAGAGATACAAGAACTTACGTTGCAAATTAAAACATTAAAATTAGATATAGAAAATATGCAAAATAATAACTCAGATAAATTAAATACTTCTGATGACGTTCCACCACATTATTAAATTTACTCAGCTTGCTTGACTTCTGTAATATAAAATATCAAGTTAATATCATTCAAAAACTTTTAGAATGGTCAATGGAAAATTCAACAGCTTACATTTATTTGATTTTAGGTCTTGGTTGTATATTCCTTTATAGAGTTCTAAAAAAAAGATGGAAAATTCAAGATAATAAAAAGAAAACATTATTTAAATTTTTATTTAATAATCTAAATAATAAGAAATAGATCATAATTATCATTGGGGTGAATTCTTATGAACAACCTAAACTATCTTATAAATCTTCTTAATTATAATAGTTGGGCTAACGATGAATTTTTTAGAGTTATAGTTAAATTATCTCCCGATGAAATTAATAAACAACGTAAATCTTTCATGAATAGTATAAGAAATTCTTTAAATCACTTATTGGTTATAGATAAGGTTTGGCTTGCTAATATGAAACAAGAAAAACATGCTTTTGATCACCTTCAGACTATATTATTTGAAGATATACAAGAGCTCTGGGAAGCCAAAAAAAAAGAAGAAACATCAATTAAAAATTATACTGCTAATTTATCTGATGATGATTTACTTGAGTTAGTTGACTGTGACTTGATTGGTGGGAACAAGGTTTCTATGTCTAGATCTATGATTATAACGCACCTTGTAATGCATGGTGGTTATCACAGAGGTATAATTGCAGAAATGTTTGGTCAAATTCCTTTACCTCCTATTGCACAAGATATAACTACTTGGGAAAAATCTAAGAAATTAAATTAACACTCTTTAAGGACTTAAATTATGCATGCAGCTCAGTTAATTTGGAACAGTTGGGAAAATGGCCAAAAAATTGTATCTTTGCCCAAAAAATTAATTCCAAGTTCACGAAAAGAAGCTTATAAAATTCAAGAAAATTTAGAAAAATTTAGTAATGACATAATTGTAGGTTGGAAGATCGCTGCAACTAGTAAAGAAGGTCAAAGACATATTGGTGTTGGAGGACCATTAGCAGGTAGAATTTTACATAACAAACTTTATAAACCAGAAGACACTCTTATTTTTGGTTATAATAAAATGGCTGTTGCAGAGCCGGAATTTGCTTTTAAAATAGGGGAAACTTTAAAACCTACAAAAACATTATATAATCTTAAAGATGTCATGAAGTTAGTTGAATCATTGCATCTTTCAATAGAGTTACCTGATTCTCGCTTTAAAAATTTTGCAACTGTTGGAGAGTTTAACCTAATTTTAGATAATGCATGTGCACACCAGTTTGTAATCTCACAAGGAATAGACTATCCTTGGCAATCACTTGATTTATCAAAACACAAAGTCAAGATATATAATTCTGCAAATCTTCAGCATGACGGCATTGGAGCGAATGTTTTGGGAGACCCAAGAATTGCCTTAACTTGGTTGGTAAATGAATTATCACAAAATGATATTACCATTTATAAGGGTATGATTGTTTCTACAGGAACGTGTTCAATGCCACTACCAATAAAATCTGGAGATAAAATTACAGCTGATTTTGGTGATTTGGGCTCTATTAGTATTAATACAAAATGATAAAATTCTTATTTATTATTGTAATAATAGTTGTACTTATCTTTTTTTTGAAAAATCATTCTACAAAAATTATAACTTTTTTCAAAAGATTGTTGAGTAATCCAATGATTAGGGCTCTAGCATTCAGAGGCCTTTGGAGAGTTTTAAGATTATTAATTTTTAGAAGATAATTAGTTTATTAGACTTTTATAAAAACGTAGAAAGTATGGAAAAATATTTTCAACAATTTTAACAACCCCTTTTTTATTCGGGTGTATCATATCTTTTTGATTATAAGAAGGCTCCAAAGCTACATCTTTCAAAAAGAATGGATAAAAAAATACATTGTATTTTTTAGACAAGCTTGGGTAAATGGCATTAAATTCATTTACATATTCCTTTCCAAGGTTAGACGGTGCTTTCATACCGATAAGCATTGTAGGAATTTTATTTTTTTTTAAATGTGTTAAGATATTATCAATATTTCTATAAGTTATTATGGGATTAATTCCTCTTAATGCATCGTTGGCACCAATTGAAATTATTACTGCGTCATAATCTTCTTCTAATACCCATTTAAATCTATTCAATAAACCGGTAGAAGTTTCACCAGAAACTCCAGAATTAATCAGCTTTAAATTAATTGTAGAATGATTGATTTTATTTTGTAATTGATTAACGAAACCATCCTCTTTTAATAATCCATATCCTGCAATTAGACTGTCGCCAAAAACAATAACTTTTGTTGTTTTAGAATGTGCTGTATTTACAACAAATGATATAAAGAAAAAAATTGTAAATGTAAGTTTTTTTATATAATCCATTATTAACTAGAAACCATACTTTCTATTTGTCTACAAGAAAGATAATTAGAAAACAACATAATAAATTGATGTAATTTCAAATGAATAATAATAGTAAAAAACATATAATTGAGCTGGAAAATGTTCATGTCAGCTTAAAAAGTAATGTAGAAACAGTTAATATTTTAAAAGGAATAAACTTAAAAATTCTTAAAAACAATAGCATTAGTGTAATTGGTGAAAGTGGAGCAGGAAAATCTACATTAGCAATGACAATAGCTGGTTTAGAATTAATCTCTAAAGGGAAAATTTTTTTTAAAGGTGTGGCAATTCATGACTTGGAAGAAGATGAATTAGCTAATTATAGATCAAAAAATGTAGGTATTATTTTTCAATCTTTTAATTTATTACCATCAATGACTGCTTTAGAGAATGTTAACTTGCCCAATCAAATTTCTGGAGTATTAATTGATGACAAAAAAGGAACTGAGTTGTTAAAGTCAGTTGGGCTTAAAAAAAGACTCAATCATTATCCCCACCAACTATCTGGAGGTGAGCAACAAAGAGTTGCAATTGCTAGATCTTTAATATCTTCTCCAGAAATTATAATTGCAGATGAACCCACTGGCAATTTAGATAAAAGAAACACTGAAGAAGTTATGAAATTAATTTTCAAACTACAGAGTGATTTTGCTTCAACGCTAATATTAGTTACTCATGATGAGACAATTGCTAAACAATGCAATAAAATAATTAAATTAGATAATGGTTTAATTGTTAAAGATGAATAATTTTAAATTTTGGAAATTATCAATTAAAGAATTACGAGGATCTTTCAATGAATTTAAGATTGTTATAACATCAATATTTTTGGGCATTTTCATAATTAGTGCTGTAGGAAGTTTATCTGAAAACCTAAAATTTGAAATTAATAATCAAAGATCTCAGCTTCTTGGAGGAAGTTTTGAACTTTCCACTACATATCAGAAATTTCCTCAAAAAATTAAAAAATGGCTTCAGATCAATGGAAAAGTCTCAGAAGTAATTGAGTTGAGGACTATGTTGTCTTCAAACAAAAACTTAATTAATAAACGTCGATTAGTTGAATTGAAAGCAGTTGATGAAAACTGGCCTTTGATAGGCAGTGTTTCAATTACACCTAATCAAACATTAAATCAGTCTATAAATAACACTAACGTCAATGGAGTTTTGATTGATAAAAATGTAAAAAATCAGCTTAGCCTTGATTTAGGTGATACACTTGATTTAGGTGATTCAAGAATAGTAATTAAAGGAATTATAAAAAAAGAACCAGATAGAATGTTTTCATTTGCAACTTTTGGTTCTCGAGTTCTTTTGTCAATTAAAACATTACAAAAAACAAATTTAATTGTCCCAGGTTCATTAGTAAAATATAAAATAAAATTTATTCCAAACAAAAACAATATCAGTTTATCTTACTTAAACAAGTTAGTTGAAGGTACTAATATCACTGTTAGGGGTGTTAATAGTAGTACTAATAATTTTAATAACTTTATAGAAAGGACTTCTCTTTTTATTTCTATGGTTGGATTAATTACTCTTTTAATATCAGGAATTGGTATTTCTAATGGTGTAAAAGGTTATATAATCAAAAAAATTAAGAATATTGCGATTTTGAAATCATTAGGAGCTAAAAATATACAAGTTTTTTTAATTTACCTTTTTCAAGTCATGGTTATTTTTTTACTTAGCATAATACCTGCTTTACTTGCGGGAATATCAATTCCTTTTTTATTGTCACCAATAATTAGTTCAGAATTATTTGATACTTTTCAAGCAACAATTTTTTTAAAACCAATCATTATTAGTTTTTCTTTTGGTTTAATAGTTTGTCTATTATTTACAATAATACCTATTGCAAGTACCTATAAAATTAAACCAATACAACTTATAAGACACGCAGCTCATAACATTCATAATCAAAGTTCTAAAAAAATAAAAATATTCATATTTTTTTTAATTTGTTTGTTGTCTTACTTAACAGTGATTATGACCAACGACATTAAATTATCAGCTTATATTTTTACATCAATTTTTATTTCTTTTATAATTTTAAGCGGATTAACTAATATATATTTTTATATTTTAAAAAAGATAAATTTTAAGATTGGATCTCTATCTGAACTTGTAAGAAAATCAATTATTAGTAAGAATTCTTTTTCTAAGACAATAGTTGTTTCATTTAGTATAGGTTTATCACTTTTAATTAGTCTTAATATAATTGAAGAAAGTCTAGATAACAAAATCTCAAAAACTATTAATCAAGAAGCTCCTAATCATTTTTTAATTGATATTCAACCAAACCAAATTGATACAATTAATAAGTTAGCTTCTTCATCAAAAGATATTTTATTTCTTAACTCTCAACCAATGTTACGAGGTCGTATTACTGAAATAAATGACATTAAGGTTGAAAATTTAAAAGTAAATAAAGAAGTCGAATGGGTGCTTAAAAGAGATAGAGCATTTTCTTGGACTAACGAAAGACCTAAAAACTCTAAGCTAATATCAGGAGAATGGTGGAAAAAAGACTATAATGGTCCTTTATTAGTATCAATGGGTGATAAAATTGCCAAAGGAATGAATGTGAAAATTGGTGATAATATACGATTTAATATTTTAGGTAGAAATTTTGAAGCCACGATTTTCAATACAAGAGAAATTATATGGGAGAATATGAATATTAATTTTATTTTTGTATTAAGTGAAAGTAGTTTAACCAATGCCCCGCACACTTGGATTGCCTCAACTACAAGTGAAAATAAAGAAATAAATAATAATTTTGTAGAAAAAGTAGTCACTAAATTTTCAAATATATCTTCTATTTCAATAGAAGAAAGTTACAAAGCAATTAAGTCAATTTTAAATTTACTAATAATTATAATTAACTCTATTGCTTTAATAACACTTTTGTCAGGAGTTATAGTTTTAACAGGTATATTAGATGTAAGTAAAAAAGATAAGTTATATGAGATAGCAATATTTAAAATATTAGGAGCAAGTCCAAAAAAAATATCATTACTATGGCTATATGAATATTTAATAATTGGTCTAATGGCATCACTTATTTCTTTGTTAATCGGATGCTTGGTAAGTTTTATTTTACTATACTTCGTTTTTAATGTTGATTTTTACGTAAATTACTTAACCTTAATTATTTTGTCTTTCATTGTTCCAACTGTGGTAACAGTTCTTAGCTTTTTTAAAATGATTAAACTAGTTCTTTCTAAGCCGCTTCAAGTTTTGAGAGCTCATAATCATTAAATATCCATAAACTCAAAATTAATAAATGTTAAATTTTAATTTTTATAAAAATCATATATATGTTTAATTCAACTGAAATCAGGATAAAACATGCATTTTAAAAAATTAGGTAAGTCAGATTTAAAAGTTTCATCATATTGTCTAGGAACAATGACTTTTGGAGAAACAACTTCAGAAGATGACGGACACACTCAAATAGATCAGTCATTGGAATATGGGATTAATTTTTTTGATACAGCTGAAATGTATCCAACTTGCCCACTTCGTGCAGAAACTACTGGAAATACAGAAACTATAATTGGCAATTGGATAGAAAAAAATAAATCTAAAAGATCTGATATTATTCTAGCCAGTAAAATATCTGGGAAAGGTTACAAAGCCGTAAGGAATGGTGAGGGTATCAATGAAAAA
>CACALC010000040.1:0-6826 GCA_902533225.1 uncultured SAR116 cluster alpha proteobacterium
AGAAATAATCCAGTTAAGAGAATACTTAACTTTATCACAATCAGATCTAAAATCTTTTATAACTAAAAACTTAGGATCTAATAATGCTAAAAAGGCTCTGAAATTAGCAAAGGAAACAAAACAGATATTGAAAGACTTTGAAGTTAATCAAGCAATGACATTAAAGAACAACATATCCACATGGAAGGCCATGAATGGCGTTGCAGAAAATAAGAAATATACGTTTAAGATACTTAATAAAAAGACTGAAACAAAAAAACAAAGTGTAACCAAACAAGTTACTAAGAAAAAATCTAAACCTCAAAAAATTACAAATAGTAAACCAAAAACTCAAAAAATAAATGCTAGTGATAGAATATCCAAAAAAGACGAAGATAGGTTTGCTTTTATTAGTATGTGTTATTCTACTTTTTCAATGGTTAAAGACATGTTAAAAAATAACAACAGTCCTAAAAAAAAGTATTATGATAGAATGTTAACTAAGATAGATAAGGAACTGTTATTTTTAGAGCGTAAATATGGGTTTGATAAAATGAAAGGGACGACCCCAATACAAAAGAAGGTAGATAAAATATTAGATGATAATTCTAATAAAGTTAAAAATGCCGTTTATAAAAATAATAATATTATTTTTATATATATTAAAAAATGTCAATATGAGTTTCCAATTGTAAAAAAGAAATCGAATTACCAAAACTCACAAAAAAATAATCTAAAAGTAAAAGTTGGGCATGGTTATATATATTACACAGACAATTCATGTACATCAGGTGGAAAAGAACATTGTATATAAAGATCTGATATGAAAAGGTTTTGTAAAACTATTACAGGGATAACTAAACTTGGTTATAGCGTAAGTTTACAGTTTGCGAGAGATCCATATGGGAAAGCCAATAACGATTTTAGACAGTATGCTGCTAGAAATACTGGACCACAAAAATTTACTACCTACCTAACTTCAAAGCCTTATCCATGTTGGGTATCTTTCAATTACTCAGGGACATATAAGGGAACAAGATTCACTAATACGGTTAATCAACCTGTCAAGAGTTTTATTAAAACAAAAAATGAATTATTATTAAGGAACTAGTAATTTCTGAGTAGTTACATGCCTGTTGAACATTGACAATAATTCATTAGAAAAAGGCTGCAGTAAGACTTGTTTGATCAGTAAATAGCTCGTCAGGCTCATAACCTGAAGGTCGTAGGTTCAAATCCTACCCCCGTGACCAACTTATTCAATAAAATTAATGACTTAGATCACCCTCAAGAACTTCGGTTTTTGGGTTTTTTTTTGATTTATAGTGTTTGTGCCAACCATCGTGCCAACCAGCTGTCAAGCTTATTCCAATTTAACAATCACTATTCATATGTTTCACTATTCTTGAAGACGCGTTAAAAAACCATCTAAGTACTTTGCTAATATTCATGTTTCTTTTAACTTTGCTATTTTTAGGAAACGAAAGTAACGTAATATGTATATTTATTAAGAAGAAATGTTACAATCATTAAAAATATTCAAGCGGAGTAAAGCATGTCATTTATTACAGTTTCACATTGGGAAGCAAAAACTTGGAACAAAGAAGATGAGACCAAAGCTACAGAAAAATACGTTCCTATGATTATGTCCATGGGAGCAAAATCAGTTAAAATGTGTAAGACAGATGAATTGAATTTTATGGTTATTACAGAATGGTCAAACGGACAGGTTGCGAAGGAGGCTGCGGATAAAATTGCAAGTATTAGAGAGCAAGCTTCTGAAGAATTTGATAATATAATGATAAGCAGCCATGCTGGTGAAACATTTGCATCCAATTAATTAAAGTAATTATATATAATTCTATTAATTATTCAGAAATTTAAACATTTATTTAATATTTCTTTATCATGAAAAATACATAATTATAGGTTGAAGTTAGAAAAATAATTACTATATACAAAGTATCATAATAATACTTTTATCAAAAAAATCTAAACAAGCTTTTTTATTAAATGAGTAGAAACAAAAAACAAGTGCTTCACTTATGTGGATCACCAACTACTGAATTTTTCTATAATCTTTCTTTAATTTACGCAAAAGATATTTTGTTGCCTCCAAATTGGGAGCAAAGTTTTCTAATAATTGATCCAAAAAAAAACTATTATTTAACAAAAAATCTTGGCCAAAATAGAAAAAAAATAAACATAAAAGATTTAAAATCAATTATTCCCTTAAACACTCTAGTAATACCACACTTATTTTGTAAGTCAGGAATGACTGAATATAGGGATTATTTTGAAAATGAACTTGGTTTTTCTATTTTTGGTTCTTCAGGTAAAACAATGTCATTAACTATGAATAAACATCTAACTAAGGATATAGTTAATAAACAGGGCTTAAAGGTAGCTCAGGGAGAATTAATTTACGGAAGTAACAAATCCAAATTAAAATTTCCAATTATATTAAAACCTAATGATCAAGATAACTCAACTGGTTTAAGATTAGTCTATAATGAAAAACAGTTTGAAAGAAATATTTCTGAGTTAAACAAATTTTATAATCCGATTTTAGCAGAAGAATTTATACCTGGACGTGAAATACGAATTGCAGTCATAAAAAAATCTAATTATTTTTATGTGCCGGCAATAATTGAATATTTAGTTAGTGACAAAAATCCCATAAGAAAAACTGAAGATAAGTTAGATTTAAATCGAGATGGCGATCCTTATCGACAGTCTACTAATACTCCTTTAAAGACTATGTGCCCAGCTGATTTAAATGATGAATTAAAAGAAAAAATTACTACCTTAGCTATTATTGCTCATAAGGCAATAGGCGCAAGAGATTATTCACTATTTGATTTTAGAATAGATAATCGCACAAATGAAATAATTTTCCTTGAGGCAGGTCTTTTTTGGTCATTTAGTAAAACAAGTATAATTTCAAAAATGCTTTTTTCTGGAGGTGACGACGTTGTTAATTTAATCGACCAAGTATGGACCTACGCTTTGCCGAATAATCAATAGTTAAATGAGAAACCTGTTATTTCTTTAATAGCCTAATACTCTACCAAATTTCCAGTTAGAGGAATAGTATGTCTGTCTTCTTTAATATATTCTAAAAGGAGGTCTCTTTGAGTATCCAACCAATTTATACCTTTAGCGGAGCTTTCAGAAAGTTCACTTTCTGCTCGAAAAGCTATTGAAATACTTCATCAGAAGTAGTCATTAAATAATGTGTTGGTGGGTTCAAATTCGCTTTTTCTTCATTTCGAACTTTGATGTTATTTAAAAATTCATCAAAACATTCTGGCTTTGGTTTAAATCTAATTATAGACACTTTTGTCATTATTTCTTCTCCTACTTTAATTAGTTAATAAAAAGTTTAATTAATTTAATTAAATCACAATACCTCAATATAACCTATCATACCTGAAGCTGCATGTTCTAACATATGACAATGAAAAAGCCACTTACCAGGATTATCAGCTAAATATATAAATTTTGATTTTTCGCCTGGTTGCATGACATAAGTATCTCTTAGAATAGGTGTCTCAAGATTTTCAAATTCCTTAGATTGAACATAAAAATGATTGCCATGTAAATGCATACTGTGTGGCCATCTTGAATCATTCCAAATTTCTAAAATTATAACTTGATGCTTTTTAACCTTTGCTAATGCATGTTCATATTTACCTACTACTTTATTAAATGCCCAGAATTTTTTATCTTCCATTGCTAGTGAACGAAAATTTTTTTCAACACCTTCAAAATAAGCTTTTGCAAGATTTCCCATTGCACCGCCCTGCATATGAATTTTTAATATTTTTGGGTTTTTATAATGAGGTATTTTTTTTAATGAATGTAAATTTATGTCTTCCGTTCGAATATTTTTTTTACTAGTTTGATTAATATTTAGCTTGAAAGCACTTAACGGTTTTTTACCACTGACTTCAAAGAAATCAATTGTTGATAGATTATTAGTTTTTATTAACAAATCGACTCGTTGTCCTGGTCCTAAATTAAATTTATCTTGTATGAATGGTTTAACCGACATCCCATCTATTGATATGATATTCATACCATCTAAACTTGAACCAAATGAAAGTATCCTTGCATTAGATGCATTAATAAATCTTAATCTTGTATGTCCATTTTTATTTATAGAGTATTTAGGAAATTTTTTTCCATTGATAGTAAGCCAATTTCCAATTCTTCCAGCATGCCACCAATCATGTAATGATCCAAAAGATTTTTCATCTATTTGATAATTTTTATTTAATCTCCAATCATCAGCTAATATGACGATATCATTTTCAAATTGATAATCAACCTGATTTTTAACAACTAGAGGACCATACAATCCTTTTGAAATTTGCTTCCACGTCTCGACATGTGCGTGGTACCAAAAAGTTCCTGCATTTTTAACTGGAAATTCATATAAAAAACTTTCACCAGGTTGAATCGGATCTTGTGTTAAATATGGAACACCATCCATTTTATTAATATTTTTTATACCGTGCCAGTGAATGGTAGTTGCTTCATGTAAATTGTTAACAAACTCAACTCTAAGGACATCATTTTCCTTAGCCTCAATAATTGGGCCAGGTGTTTGTTTGTTATATAACCACAGATTATCAGAAACACCTTTTTTATCGAATAAATGTGGGGTAATACCGGCCGTTAGTTTATAATTACGTTGGTTCGATTGAATTTGATTAGGTAAAGATGTTAAAGCAATTGTAGCTGCTGAAAAATTTAAAAATTCACGTCGAGATAGCATATTTATATCCATTTATATTTTAATTAATGTAAACGTTATTTTGATTTCTCACGATCATTGATTTGGTCATGGATTTTTTTAACTTTGTTTGGCCAAGTACTCTTTATGTAAGATAATACAGAAATAATTTCTTTATCTGAGAGAATATTTTTATAAGCGGGCATATTATTAGCATATTTTTGACCAATAATATCCTCAATCCCATACTTGGTAATCATGAATAAATATTTATCACTATGATGCCAAGTGTGACCTGTTTCGTCATGTGGAGGAGCTGGCATTAATCCATCTGGCAGTCTTGACATCCAATCTTTTTGACCTTCTAATTTTACACCATGGCATGATGCGCAATTTTGAACATATACAGATTTTCCTAATAAAATGGTTACTTTATCTTCAGGATTTAGCGTGACTGCTGCTTCAGCAACTTTGTCCTCAGTCAAGTAGATAGCCATTGCAAACATTAAAATTATGGAAGGAGTAAAGATTAAAAATAAAAATTTAGCTTTAATAAAACTTTTAAAATTTAATGACATGATTTGCCTAATGCTTTTAATCGCCAGTAATTATATGGTAACGGGGTTATAAATCCTGCAATAAGCATAAAAGGAATAACCCACCAAGTTAAAATAGCACCGCCAGTAAGCGCAACATCAGTTAAATTCATAGCTAGTTCCATAGAAACCATAGAAACTAAAGACATTCCAATTGCTGTTTTAAAAGCTAATTTCATAGACATTTGTTTGGAAAGTATAAAAGTTTCAAGTGCAATAGATGTTAATATTCCATTAACAATAGCTAAAGACATGATTAAAATAGCGGGCCATTCAATTTCCATAAATTGAAAATACGCAATTGTACCAAAATCACCAATACAACATCCAAGTAAACACCACAAAGTATTTTTAGATGATTGTAACCAAGTATGTTGGCAGAACCAGTTTATATGTATAATGTCATTAACTATCATCAAAAAAATCATAAACCTTCCTATTAGGGTAAGGTAAAGAAAAATATAAAAAAAGATTTATAGTAATGATTTGTTAGGCTCATAACCTGAAGGTCGTAGGTTCAAATCCTACCCCCGCAACCAACTTACTAATTAAAATCAATGACTTACACGCACCTCAAGAACTTTGGTTTTTGCGGCTTTTTGTTGTAATTTTAAGTGTTTGTACCAACCATTATACCAACCGGTCGTCAGGTTTTTTCCAATTTATTAATCACTATTCGTATTTTTAATTATCCTTTTAGATGCACTTTATGATCAATTGCTCTTTTTTAATTCATTCTTACTATTAAATGAATATAAATTAGAATAAATAACAAACACTATGAAATAACTATTAAGTACTAACCATAAAACCATAAAATATGAGTATGCATCATTGATCAACTTAAATTCGAATTTATTTAGCAACAAAATTGAGCTTATGAAAAGCGTTACAAATAAAATAAGGCAACATTAGTTTTTTTGAACTTATTATAGCGCATCGGATGAAAAACTTTAAATGGAACAAATTTAAGGAAAATAAAAGACAAGGTTATTAGTAAATTTATCGACTGATTAAAACTCAAAATTTCTAAGTATAATAAAACAACATTCCATATAGATGGAAATCCAACATATGAAAACGATATATCTATTAATTTATTATTTACGTAAGAATATAAAGAAATGCATAAAATAATTATTGGTATAATTAATGTGAAGCTTTGAGGTAAATATTCAAATTTATACAGCATTATACAAGGTATAAAAATATAGTTAATATAATCAATTATTGTGTCCAAAGTTTTACCGTCAATATTAGGAAAGTTTATTTCAGTATTATACTTTCTTGCCAAGGTTCCATCAACAATGTCAATTATCAATGCAATACCTAAAAACATAAAAGCTTGTGATTTGTTACCTTCCATGACAGATATTAATGCTAAAAAACTAAAAATAATTCCTGAACCAGTTAAAAAATGAACTAAACAAGCAGGAATTTTATTTCGAAAACTTTTCATGTAATGAGTTATTATAGTTGTTGTTAAATTTGATTAAAGGTGTATTGGTTC
>CACALC010000041.1:0-6801 GCA_902533225.1 uncultured SAR116 cluster alpha proteobacterium
TTTGCTACCCTTTTCTTCTCCATAATATTTCTGATATTTGTTATCTAAAGCACTTAATTGATATAAAGAATCAAAAGATGTAGGAGCAAATTGTTTTACACTAATTAAGCTGTTACTAGAACCGATTGAAAACCATTTAGAAAGTGTACCTTTAGACATTCCCAACTTATTAGCTAATTCTGTTTGCCTATTTTCTAACTGGTTAACTGCATTGGTGATTGCCTCTGCCATTTCAAATATACTAATTTTAACTTTATTCTTAGCTAAACTAATTTTTTTTACATGATCATCTAGTGACATTCTATTTGAAATTTGTACGCTCATTTTTTTCACTTGAATTTATTAGTTTATGTCAAAGTAATGATTTACTAAAACTTCTTACCGCCATCTTTAAGTCGATTTGTAATTTTATGGTCAGCTCTCAATTTGTTATATTCTAATTTTTCGTATATTGTTTCACCTAATTTAAAACCTTTGGATTCAGCCAAATCAAAAATTCTAATAATAGCATCCGCTAGTTCAACCTCCATCATAGACTTATGTTTTAAATGGTTATCCATTAAACCTTTTCTTGCACCTTCCATTGCTTCACTAATCTCAGAATGAATTAAACATAACAACTCCCCTACATTTCTGTCTTTTTTTATACCTCTAGAATCATGCCACCATCCGCCTTTAACAGCTGCTTCGTGACAATCTTTTGCACATCCGTTTATTCCTGCAATATTTCTATCCATAATTTTCTCCCACGAGTTTTAAATATTCATAAAATTATACATGAATAAATAACTTGTCATACCTACAGATATAGTCGCAAGAATATTGTTTGTGGTTAATGCCACAATTATAGAAATCAAACCTGCATATAATTTATGATTTTCAATTAAAAAGAGAGAATTATTTTCAACTATTGATAAGTCATTAACAATAATTGGAGTTAACACCGCTAAAGGGATGTATTTAAATGAATTTTTAATAGAGGGTGATAATTCTCTAGAAATTATTCCTGACATTGGAATAAATCTTATTAAAAAAGTAATTACCCCACATATTATGATTCCATACCATATCATCTTTTTTTATCCAATTTAGAAGAAGTTAAACCAATCACAACCCCAATCATTCCTGAGATGACAATCCAAAAATTAATGTCTAAGCTTTTTAAAATTAAACCCGAAAAAGCTGACGCAATAACTACAAAAAAAGTGGAAATTGATTTAATCATTGGGACTATTATAGCAATAAAGGTAAGAGGAATAATAAACTGTAAATCTAAAAATTGTGGTAAGTCACCACCTAACAAAACACCAATCAAAGTAGAGATTTGCCAAGACAAAAATAATGTTATTCCTGTGCCTAAAAGGTGAAAATGAAGAAAAGAGGTGCTAGGCTCATTTATAAATCTTCTAATTGATACAGCATAAGCTTCATCAGTTAATAAATAAGATAATACAATACGCCATTTTAAAGATAAATTTTTTAAATACTCCATCATTGAAATACTATATAAAAAATGTCGTGAATTTATTGCACATACTGTTGTTACAATAACCCCAAGCGGAGTGGCACTAGAAATTAATTGAACAAATGCTATTTGACTTGCTCCACCAAAAATAATTGAAGACATTAGGAAAGCTTGTATGGGGGTTAAACCACTTTCAATAGCCATTATCCCATAAATAATCCCAAAAGGGAAAACGCCTAGTTGTAACGGTAACTCTTCAAGTACACCTTGTTTGAAAATTATCAATTTTTTCATTAATTTCATTATAAACTTTTTATGATTAATTAAAATGTTATGTTTATAAACAATTTAATATTTTTAAATTTTATTAATTTGAGCTAATGCCTAAAAGTTGAAGGATATTTATTTGTTAAAATCTGAAAGAGCAAAATTTATAATGGATTTTTTGGAACGTACTTATCCGGAAACGCCGGTTCCTCTTACAAACAAAAATGTTTTTGAGTTATTAGTTGCCGTATTACTTAGCGCTCAATGCACAGATGAGAGGGTAAATAAAGTAACACCATCCTTATTTAAAATAGCTGACAATCCCTTTGACATGGAAAAAGTTCCTATTGACAAAATTTACAATATTATAAAACCATGTGGATTGGCACCTCAAAAATCTAAAGCCATTTCAAATCTATCAAAAATACTTGTTAACAAATTTAATGGTGGCGTACCCAATGATATTAATGAACTGGAAAAATTACCAGGTGTGGGTCATAAGACAGCAAGTGTTGTTGTTTCACAAGGGTTTGGTATTCCAGCTTTCCCAGTAGATACTCATATACATAGACTTGCTCAAAGATGGGGTTTAACTAATGGAAAAAATGTAAAAACTACTGAAAACGATTTAAAAAAACTTTTTCCATCAGAAAAGTGGAATAAATTACATCTACAAATTATATTTTATGGAAGACAATTTTGTTCAGCTTGGGGATGCAATGGAACAGTCTGTAAAATTTGTAAAACATGTTATCCAAAAAGAACAAAGCCAATAATAACAAAAAAAGCTTGAAGCAAATATTATAAAAGCTCTAATTGATTATCTATTTTTTTCTTATTTTTTTTAACTCTTTTACTACCTAACTTATTTAAAACTATATTCGACCCATGTCTGTAACCATCTTTACTTAAAATTAATGCCAATTTTAATTTTGCTTGTTTGATAGCATCTTTATGATCAACAACTGGCTTAGGATAATGTTTACCAATTAAACAATTAAATGTTTTTTGAGTATATAAATCCATTTTCCAAGGCTCATGTATCCAAGTATCTGGAATGTTGGCAAGTTCAGGGACCCATTTTTTTATGAATTTTCCTCTAGGATCGTGATCCATTGATTGTTTTATCGGGTTGTAAATTCTTAAAGTATTAATCCCAGTCACTCCAGACTGCATTTGTAATTGGCTATAATGAATACCAGGTTCATAATCTGTAAATGTCTGAGCCAAGTGATGTCCAGTTTTTCTCCAATCAAGCCAAAGGTCATAACTTGCAAAACTTACAAGCATAGCCCTCATTCTAAAAGTTATCCAACCATTATAATTAAGACTTCTCATACAAGCATCAATAAATGGATAACCTGTAAGACCTTTTTTCCATGCATTATAAAAATCTATATTAAAATTATTTTCTCTGATACCTTCATAATATGGGTGCATACACTTAAATTCTATTGATGGTTGGGTTTCTAGTCTTTGTATGAAATGGCATCTCCAAGACAAACGTGAAATAACTGCAGTCAAATTTTTATTCCAAATTTTCTTTTCATTTTCTAATAAAGACTCTTTTTTTGTTTTTATTAGTTTCAATATTTCTTTTGAAGAAATAGTCCCCCAAGTCAAATGAGGCGAAAGACGGGTACAAGTTTGTTCAGAGACACCTGGTTTAGAAATGTTATACGTATAATTTTTACCTCTAACAGCTAAAAAACTATCCAATATTTTTATGGCTTCGCTTCGCCCTCCTTTTTGAACAATTCCTGAATGTTTGTTTTTAAAAATAGGATCATTCTTTAAGGGTATTTTCCCTTCTTCTATTTTTAAAATAGGAGTTAAATGAGTAGGAGTTGAAATCAGCTCTTCTTTCATTCTTAAATTTCTTATTTTTGACCAAAGTGTTCGATTTTTTAAGAGTCTCACAATACCGTTTGAAGGAAATTCATTGAATAATATATTATTTTTATGGCACCAATTTTGTATTTCTTTGTCTCTGTCATAAGTCCACTTATTACCTGTTTCTTCGTGGGATAATATTGATTGGATATTATATTGTAGTGATAAAACTTCAAATACATCTTTGGCAGAACCAATCCTAACAACCAAAATTTGGCCTATATTCTTTAAATCCTTTCTCAATTCTTTAAGACTATCATGAATAAAGCTCCAATGTCTTTTACTTGAAAATGGTTGTTTCCAGTAATCTGTTTCAACTATATAAATGGGTAAGGTTAAAATTGAATTGATTGAAGCTTCAAATAAAGGTCTATGGTCAGTTATTCTTAAATCCCTTTTAAACCATACAATCTGAATGTTATTTTTTAGCATGTTTAGCTTTTCGACCGTAAACTCTTTCTCTCCAAACCTTAAAGCTTGTTTTTTTTAAATTAGAACGCATTATTTTAATAACATCTTTTTCTGGGATACCTGTCTGAGCTTTTATGGAATCAAAGCTTGTCTTATCGCACCAAGCCATTTCTATTACGCTATCAACGTTGTAATTTTGCTTAATTATTTTCAATTTTTCTTACCTTAAATTTTTTACATTTTTGACTGCAATATTTCACTTCATTCCAAACTTTCTTCCATTTTTTTCTCCACGTAAATGGTTTTTCACAAATAATACATATTTTTGAAGGAAGGTTTTGCTTTTTAATCATTATCTAATTTTATTCATTTTTATTAATATCTGAAGTTTTAGTTAAAACTGCAGTATGTAGTCCAGAGGCTGCTATCTTTCCAGAAGATGATATCAGCCTACCCTCAACTGAAACTATTTGCCTACCTATTTTGATTATTTTAGCTGTTCCTATAACTTTTCCTAATAATAAAGGTCTATGGAAAGAAATATGTATATCTGTTGAACTGGGTAAATATTCATCTTTCGTAAATATGTTAACACTTATTGATGTAATTTCATCTATTGCGCTAGCTATCATACCGCCTTGTACAGTTTTAAATGGATTTAAACATTGTTCAGAAAACTCCAGTTCATATTTATATATTTCGCCTTCTAAACCTAAAAACTTTGTTTTTAAAAAATGATGTGTACCTCCAGAATGAGCCCGTTTCATGGATTTCTTTAGGTTTTCGTCAGTCATTTATTATTCCTTTTTTATAGAATTTATATAAGAAATGATTATTTTAATAAAAGTATGTATCCTAATTTTATATATCGAAAGGAGTTTTTATGCCTAAAGGTTATTTTTTAAGTGCACATCGTTCACCAGCAAACCCAAAAAAAAGAAAAGCTTACTTAGAGCTGGCAGGTCCTGCAATGATTAAAGCTGGAGGTAAAATGCTGGCTAGTACCAGCACAGTAGATGCTCATGAAAACGGAGTTGTAGAACAAACAGTTTTAGTTGAATTTGAAAGTCTTGAAAAAGCAAAAGCTGCCTATAGAAGTGATAATTATCAAGCTGCTTTAAAAGCGCTTGATGGAGGAGCAGACAGAGATATCAGAATTTTTGAAGGTAAATAAGATTATAATTGACCTAGTGATTATTTTTGGTTTGACATTCTATCATAGGTTTTAAATAAAGACTGGTTCCCATTTTTACCTTCGTTATGTGCTCTCGCTTCGAGATATAATGCTAATACCAAAGACAACCCTGGAAGTGGTACTCCACTCTCAAATGCAGCTTCACTAGCCAATTTTAAATCTTTTAGCTGTAAATCTATTCTAAAACCAGCATGTTCATTTTTATTTATGACATCATTACCTAAATTTTCTAGCATCCAAGAATTTGCAGAACCTCCGATTAAAGTTTCCTTTAAAAGTTTCAAATCACCTCCCTTTGATTTACACAAAGCAAAAGCTTCACACATTGCCTGTATATGTGAACCAACCATTATTTGATTGCACATTTTAAAAACTTGCCCCATTCCAAGTTTTCCGGCATATATTACATTTTCACCTAAAGAATTGAGAATATCTAAGGATTTTTTGTAAGTATCTTTTTTTCCTCCTACCATAATTGATAAATTAGCATTTAATGCTCCTTTTACTCCTCCACTAACAGGGGCGTCTAGAAACTCTATTTGCTGTTTTTGTAAAACTTTACCAATTTCAATTGCAGATGAAGAAGAAATTGTGCTCATGTCAATTACAATTGTTCCGGGTTTTAAATACGATATGACACCAGCATCAGTATTAAATACGCTCTCAACATTTTGAGTGTCTGGTAAAATTGAAATTATGAACTTATTATTAGCAATAGCCCTTAAATTATTTACTGTTTTTATATTATCTTTGTCTAATCTTTTAGTGATTTTAGGATTAATGTCGTATACTTTTAATTGGAAACCCTTTTTGATAAGGTTTTTTATCATTGGTAAACCCATGTTACCTGCACCAATAAAGCCAATTGAAGGTTTTGGATTCTTAACTTTCATATTTGTTCCAGAATATTAAGAGTTTAGTTTAAGTTAACTCTTTAAAAAGAAAATTTAAAGTAAAACATTTGTGAGAAAGTATGTAATGCATCCAACTAATATTTTATAGTTAATACGTTAATCGATTATATTTGTAAAATCTGCCTAAAATTGTATCATTATGATATTAGGGGGATAGATAATGAAAGAAACTAAACAGTCATTATCTGAATTGTGGTCTTTATTGAGAAATAAGGAAGAGCAATTTGGACTAAAAAAACTATCATTAACAGAACGGGACATACTTCAAACTATAATCCATTTTCAGGGAGAGGATAGACATATAAGATTAGAAGATATTTTAAAAAAATGTCCTCACCCTAGGGCAACTTTTTTTCGATGTCTTAAAAAACTACGCGCTAATAATTTTGTTAAAGTTATCAAAGACAACCAAGATGCAAGAAGATCGTTTATAAAAGTTTATCCAAAATTTACAAATTAGTATGACTTAAGTTCAATGTCTTATAACTAAATTTTAAATCATTGTTGTAAAAATATCACACTTGGTGATAAAAGTATCAAAATGATAATAATTTTACTTTTAAAATTTAATTAATTAAAGTATCAGAATTATACCAATCGTTTTTGCGTATCCCCGTAATTGTATTGGAGGCGTCTCATCTAACCAATGAGGCGCC
>CACALC010000042.1:0-6745 GCA_902533225.1 uncultured SAR116 cluster alpha proteobacterium
TATTAATTCAATTGATGAAAAACCTTCACCTTTAATGAATAATAAATCTGATCGTTCTAGAAATGAATTAGTTAATGCAGAAACAGTTAGAACAACTAACGAAGAAGTATAAGGAAGATTTTAATGACACAACTTAATATTAAACGAAAAGCTTTGAGAAAGCCAAATCAAAAAAAAAGAAAATCCTGCCCCTTTTCTGATCCTAATACCCCTGCAATAGATTATAAAGATTTAAAAGTTCTTACTAGATATGTATCTGAAAGAGGTAAGATAATACCATCTAGAATTTCTGCTGTTTCAGCAAAAAAACAACGTGAACTCTCTAAAGCTATTAAAAGAGCAAGATTTTTAGCATTAATGCCTTATGTTGTTGGTTAGACTAGGAGAATAAAATGAAACTGAGTGGAGCTAAATTAATTCTATCAGGGACAAAACAAAATGTCCTAAGTGATTTAGCATCAGAATTAGGTGATGATATTAAAACAATTGTTACTGATCTAAATTGTAAAGATGCAATATTAAATTTAGCACAACAAGCTGAAAATAGTTTTGGTCAGATTGATATATTGATAAATAATGCTGGCATAACAGCGGATAATCTTTTTTTAAGAATGAAAGATGAGGAATGGGATAAGGTTATAAACATTAATTTATCAGCACCAATGAGATTAACAAGGCAAGTTATTAAAGGAATGTTGAAAAGAAGATCTGGAAGAGTAATATTTATAAGTTCGATTGTTGGTTATACTGGAAATGCAGGCCAAAGTAATTACGCAGCTTCAAAATCTGCTTTAGCAGGTTTTACCAAATCAATAGCTTTAGAAGTTGCAAGTCGAGGTATTACTTGTAACCTGATTGCACCAGGATTTATTTCCACCCCGATGACTGATAAGCTTACTGATGATCAAAAAAAAAATATAGTTATAAATATTCCTGCTAATAGATTGGGAAATGTTGATGATATTTCAAATGGTTGTGTTTACCTAGCTAGTGATGAAGCAGGTTTTGTGACTGGTACTACATTACATATTAACGGAGGAATGAATATGATTTAGTATTTTTCATACTAACATGATAATATACTTGGCATGGATAAATATTTATGTTACTCGAAACTCTTAATTATTAGGAATTTATATTAAACTAAAGGGGAATTTAATGAGTGACATAGCTGGCAGAGTTACAAAAATTGTAGTTGAGCATCTTGGAGTTGAAGAATCTAAGGTAGTAGATAGCGCAAGTTTCATAGATGATTTAGGTGCAGATAGCTTAGATACTGTTGAACTAGTTATGGCTTTCGAAGAAGAGTTTGAGTGCGAGATACCTGATGACGCAGCTGAAAAGATTCAAACTGTAAAAGATGCAATAGACTTTATCTCCTCAAATAGTTAGTATAAATAAGGTTTCTTACTCGATTAAATATTAGGAGTTTTTGATGCGTCGAGTTGTTGTTACTGGGTTAGGCTTACTAACGCCCTTGGGCGTCGGTGTTGAGCTTAATTGGAATAGACTTATTTCAGGCATTGTTGGCATCAATAAAATAAATGATTTTGACGTTTTAGATCTACCTTGTAAAATAGCTGGACAAATTCCATCGCACCTTGAAGATAAGGAAGGTGGTTTAGAAATAGATAATTGGATAGAACCAAGAGAATTTAAGCGTATTGATAGGTTTATAGCATATGGAATAATTTCCGCTATACAGGCTGTGGAGGATTCTGGTTGGAAACCTAAAAATGAAAATGAAAAAAATAGAACAGGAGTAATTCTAGGTTCCGGTATAGGTGGCCTTGAGACAATAGCTAAAACTACTGAATTACTTAATTTAAAAGGGCCTAGAAAAGTTAGCCCATTTTTTATACCTTCTGCGCTGATTAATTTACTTTCAGGTCAAGTAAGTATTAGGTATGGTTTCAAAGGACCAAACCATTCGGTTGTAACAGCATGCTCAACTGGAGCTCATGCTATAGGGGATGCTTCAAGAATAATAAAATACGGTGATGCTGACGTAATGGTTGCAGGAGGAGCAGAAGCGGCTTGTTGTCGTATTGGAATGGCAGGATTTGCTGCAGCACGAGCTTTAAGCACTAAATTTAATAATGACCCTATATCCAGTTCAAGACCATGGGATCAAGATAGAGATGGTTTCGTTATGGGTGAAGGTTCTGGTGTTGTAGTTTTAGAAGAAAGAGAACATGCTATTGCCAGAGGAGCTAAAATATATGCTGAAATAAAAGGCTATGGCATGTCAGGAGATGCTCATCATATCACTGCTCCCGCTGAAAATGGTGATGGGGGATTTAGAGCAATGAAATTGGCTTTAAATGATGCCAAAATTAATAGTTCAGAGCTTGATTATATTAATGCTCACGGAACTTCCACTCCACTTGGAGATGTGATTGAATTAAAAGCAATAGGAAGACTACTTAATCAAAAAATAGAAAATGTAAGTATTAGCTCAACTAAATCAGCAACTGGACATCTTTTAGGTGCAGCAGGTGCGATTGAAGCCATATATTCAATTTTGTCAATTATAAATCAAACTGTACCACCTACTAATAATTTGATATCGCCTGATAAAGAAGCAACAGGGTTTGACTTGGTTCCAATCCATTCAAAAAAAAGAAATATTAAAAACGTTCTATCTAATTCATTTGGCTTTGGTGGTACCAATGCTAGCCTAGTAATCAGTTGCTCAGATTGATATTAAGAAATAAACTTCTTCTTTTAATATTTTTTAAAGTTTTTTTGATATTTATTAGTTATTTCTACTTAGAAAAAGTAAAAATACAAAAAATAGTCTTTCAAGACACCTATTATTTACTTAAAAAAAACACAAACCAGGAAGAACTTTTAAAACAGCTCAAGCTAAAAAAAATTAACATAGAGTATTTTAAATGGAGAATTATATCATTAATTCGAGATGATTATTTTGTACCTAAAGCTGGCGAATATTTAATTAAAAAAAACTCTACAATACAAGACATACAAGATATTTTTCAAAATGAAAAAACAATTGTAAGAAATTTTAAACTTATTGAGGGAGCAACTTCAGACACTTTAGAGAAAAGTTTACTTGAAAATCCATATTTGTCGGGAAAAATAAAATCTCTAAAGGAAGGCATATATAAACCAGATACATATTATTTTAAATATGGGTATTCTAGAAATAAATTATTAGAACGTATGAAGTTAGCTCAAGACAAAATTTTAGATAATGTTTGGAAACATAAACCTAAAAATTTTATTTTAAAAAATAAAGAAGAATTCCTAATCTTAGCATCAATTATACAAAGTGAGACTAGTAATCTAAATGATAGTAGACTTGTTGCAAGTGTATTTATTAATAGGCTTGAAAAAAATATGAAGCTACAATCTGACGTAACTTTGGCGTATGGCTTTAATATAAACGGTCAAAAAATCACAAAAAATATGTTGCAGTCAAATAATCCTTTTAACACATATTATCACAAGGGTTTACCCCCAACTCCTATATCATATCCAGGCGAGAACGCATTGAACTCTCTAAAGTTTGTTAAAAAAACAGATTTTTATTATTTTGTGAGTAATGGTAGGGGAGGGCATAGATTTTCAGAAACATATAGTTTACATAAGAAAAATATTAAGCTATGGAAAAATAGTATTATTAAGGATTAATAATGAGTAATATCCGAAGAGGTTTTGTGTTAGTAATTTCTTCACCCTCGGGTGCAGGTAAAACAACTATTTGTAAAAAAATTATTGAAGAGGTTGATAGTATTGACCTTTCTGTTTCAGTAACCACTCGTCAAAAAAGAAAAGATGAAATTAATGGAAGAGATTATTTTTTTAGAAGTGTCAAAGAATTTAATATCTTGGAAAAAAATAAGGAATTTTTGGAACATGCAAATGTTTTTGGTTTTTCTTATGGAACGCTAAAAAAAGAGGTTATTTCAAAAATTGAGAAAGGAATTGATATTATTGTAGATATTGATTGGCAGGGTACAAGACAGATTCAAAAATATATACCTAACGATATTGTCAAAGTATTTATCTTACCACCATCAATTAAGGAGCTTCATAATAGACTTGGTAAAAGGGCAAGTGAAGACAAAAAAAATTTTTTAAAAAGAATGTCTGAGGCTAGAAAAGAAATAAGTCACTATATTGAATATGATTTTGTAATCGTAAATAATGAAATAGAAAAAGCCGTTAGTCAGATTAAATCAATTCTGTTATCTGAAAGATTACGAAGACATAGACAATTAAATTTAAGTAAATTCATTGATAATCTTAAATAAATTTTTTTAATTATTCTTCATATGATTTCTTAGCTATTTTACAAAAATCAATAATAGACAAGTTTTCGGGTCTCAGATTTGGTGAAATATTTAGCTCCTTTAAAATTATTTGCCCATTGACTTTCTTTAAACTGGTTTTAATCATTTTACGCCTTTGACTAAAGGCCATTTGTGTGATTTTTTCAATAGATTCGAAAGATACATCATACAAGGGTTTATGTAATGGTTTTAATTGTATTACACTTGATGTGATTTTGGGTCTAGGTACAAAAGCCTCGCTTGGAATGTCAAATAATTTTTTACTTTTTGTTAACCAATTTGTTAAAATTGATAGTCTACCATAATTTTTAGATCCTTGTTTAGCTACAATTCTATCTGCAACTTCTTTTTGAAACATTAAAGTAAGCAAATCAAAATGTTGGATATGTTTTAACCATGACGTCAGCATTTTTGTTCCAGTATTGTAAGGTAGATTGGCTATGACCTGTCTTGGTGAATCACCTAACTGCCATATAGGATAATGAAGAGCATCATCAGTAATTATGATGAGGTTATCTCTATATATTTTCTTTATGTCAGTTAACATTTTTTCTGATTGTGTATCTTTATCAATGGTATAAAGAACATTTGGTTTCTTCTTTAAAATTGATCGGGTTAAACCTCCTGGACCTGGGCCAATTTCAATTACAGTAGGGCAAATTGGTTCAGAATTTTTTACAATCTTGTCAGTAAGATTTAAATCAAACAAGAAATTTTGGCCAAGAGATTTATTAATTTTTACATTATTTTTTTTTAAAGTCTCCTTTATGGTAGGTAATTTTAAATCATTATCATCCATTATTTTTATTTATACTCATCTCATAAGCTAGGTTTATTGCCGCTATTAAACTATCAGGGTTAGCGATATTCTTACCTGCAATATCAAATCCAGTACCATGATCAGGTGAGGTTCGAATGAAATCTAAGCCCAGAGTTACATTTACTCCATTAAAAAAATCTAATGTTTTGATAGGTATAAGAGCCTGATCATGGTACATACAAATAGCAACATCATAAAATCTTCTTTTTTCAGATGAGAAAGCAGTATCTGCTGAAATAGGTCCTTCTAAAAAACAATTTTGCTTTTTTTTGACTTCATTAATTGCTGGAATAATGATTTTTTTCTCCTCATCACCTATATCACCATTTTCACCTGCATGAGGATTTAACCCTGTAATAATTATTCTAGGTTTAGATATATTAAAAAGAGAAACTAAGCTTTCTTTTGCAATGTTTATTGTAAGCTCAAGAAGATTTTTTGAAATAAGCTTTGGAACATTTTTCAGAGGAACGTGAACTGTTAACGGGATTGTTTTTAGATCTTTGATGACTAACATCATAACTGGATTTTTTTTGTATTTTGATAGTGAAGCGAGAAAATCTGTATGTCCTTGAAAATTAAATCCTGACTTGTACATCATATTTTTACTTATAGGATTTGTAACAATAGCAGAAGCAACACTATTCATTTCAGTTTTAACACATGTAATAATTGAATCTTTTATAAAAGAAGCATATTTAGTATTCTGATTTTCAAATATATTATCATCTGGTAATTTTATAGAGAGGATATTTAAAAAATTTTCCTTAAAGTCAGAGAAGTTAACTTTATCTTTTATTTCATTTAATTGAATTTTACTTCCAATACTTTTTTTGCAATCCTCAATTATTTTTGAATTACTTACGACAACGGGTTTTACATTTTTATTCATTTTAGGGTCTTGAATTGCTTTAATAGTAATTTCAGTTGAAATACTGTCAGGATCACCAGCGGAGATAAGGATTACTTTTGTCATATGGTTCATTTAAACTATTTATTTATTCAATTTTTTTTTGTGGGATATTATTGCTTCCTTATTTAGACGTTTTAAATATCTTTCACTTATTATTAAATAATGTTTTTGCATCATTTTATTTTTCAACTCTAGAATTGTCTTTTTTTCTGAGTTTGGTTTTTTAGCATCACATATAATGTAGGTATAACCATAATTACCCAAAAATATTGGTTGTGATATTTTATATAATTCAAAATTTTTAATAACATTTTGTATCTTTGTGCTTATGTCAGCAATTCTAGATTTGATAATATTTACACTATAATTTGTATTTTGGTTTTTAATTATGTTTAAATTTTTACAGCTTTTTTTATTTGTTAACAAATCTTTAACCGCATATTTTACTTTTTTATAAGCGACATCTTTTTTTTGAAAGTTTATAGGAAATTTTATTTGTCCGAGTATCACGCTTGTTTCATTTTCACTAAATTTTCCGTTTAATCTTTTAGCAAGTATCTTAATAATTTTAATTTTATCTTTTGTTGGAAAACTAATAATATCGCCTTCATTTAAAATAATTTTTTTTGATTTTATATACCTTGGTAAATTTTGATAATTTTTCCATCCAACTTTTCCTTTAAACTTTGCTGA
>CACALC010000043.1:0-6088 GCA_902533225.1 uncultured SAR116 cluster alpha proteobacterium
AATTTTCAAATCCAATTAAATCTAATTTCGATCTTGTTTTAATAAATTCAAAACATAGCCTAGCAATATCTTCTTTTTCTTCACGTTTAAGAAGGCTATCTAACTCAATCTTTATTTTATGAAGATGAAGAACATCTGATGCAGCATACTTTAACTGAGATGCATTTAAATCTTTTGAGCCCCAATCAGAAGTTTGATTTTGTTTGTCTAATTCAAGACCTAAAAGATCTTTACATAAATCTGCAAGTCCGTGCTTGGCGCCAAAAGTTCTTGATAATTTGGAGGCAATTTTTGTACAGTATACTGGTCCATCTAATTTACATATATATTTTTCAATTACTGCAATATCAAACCTAGCAAAATGGAATAATTTAGTAGAGCTGGGGTTATTAAGTATTTTTTTTAAATTTATAAAACTTCTCTTATTTTTTAGGCTTTCTTTTGAAATTTGAATTAAATGAGCATTTCCATCACCATTAGAAAGCTGAATTAAACACAGTCGATCCCTTTGCAGATTCAGACCCATGGTTTCGGTATCAATAGCTACAATATCATCGAATTTTATATTTGAAGGAATATCGTCCTGGTACAAAAAGTAATTCATTTATCTTCCATTAAATTCTAAAAAGTGGGATAATATTTAAGTTATATTATCACTATTATAAATAGCTGTGCTAAATAATTACAATACATTAAATTTCACATAAAGGTAAGAAATATGGGAAAAAGAAAATATAAAAAAATTCTTATTTTTGGAGGAACTGGCTTTCTTGGAAAGTCGTTAATCAAATTACTCTCAAAAATGGATACTGAAATTATTTTGTTTACCCGTAAAACAGCTTCGGGAAATTCGATACGGGAATATAACTCTAACCCAAATATAAAAGTTGTTCAGTGGATTTTTACTAATTACCAACTTATAGAAGAAAATATATTGAATTCAGATTGTATAATTAACCTGTCTGGAATTTTATATGAAAATAAAAAAGGAGATTTTTTTAAAGTTCATTCTGACTTTCCGGCTCTTTTAGGTGAACTTTCAACCAAAAATAAAATCAATAAACTTATTCATGTTTCAGCATTAGGTGTATCTGAGTTTTCTAACAGTGCTTATTCCAGAAGTAAGGCGATTGGAGAAAGAAAGTTAATAGAAAAATTTCCAAAAGCTAAAATACTGAGGCCATCATTATTATTTGGAAAAGGTGATAATTTTTTTGGACAATTTTCACAAATGGCCTCTCTATCACCATTTTTACCTTTAATTTCTAGAACTACAAAATTTCAACCTGTTTTTGTAGATGATGTTGCAAGGGCCATAATTAAGTTATTAGAAAGTACAAAATATAAACAAACCACTTTTGAAATTGGAGGAGAATTCATCTATAGTTTTGAGGAACTTTTAAAAATTTTATTAGAGATTAAAAACATTAAGAGAATTTTAATTCCCCTTAATCCACAATTGATGATGATACCTGCATTCTTTTTACAACAACTACCAAAACCACCTTTCACAGTTGATCAAATGAAACTTCTAAAAAAAGACAATATATTAGATAATAATGCGCCAGGTTTAAAAGAGTTGGGAATCAAGCCAACTGAAATGAAAAAAGAATTAGTAAAAATTTATCGGGAGCTTTAATTAGAAATAAGCGTATATCAAAATTATAACACCAAGAACTATTCTATAAAAAACAAAAATTTTTAAAGAGGCTGTGTTTATCCATTTCATAAATAGTTTTATTGTTAAAAACGCTAAACAAAAGCTTGAAATAATTCCGATTATCATCGCATCATTTAAGAAAAAACCCTCCATACGGTAAAGTGAAAAACTTTCTAATGTCATTGCAGCTAGTATTACAGGAATTGATAATAGCAAAGAATACTTAGAAGCATCATATCGACTAAAGCCCATAAATAAACCTGCAGTAATAACAATGCCAGATCTACTTGTGCCAGGAATTAGAGCTAAAATTTGAAAGAGGCCTATAATAAAAGCATCTTTTAAATTTAGGTTTTTGATAAACTTTTTGATCTTAATGTTTTTATCAGCTATACCCAGTAAAATACCAAAACCTAAAGTTGACCATCCTATAATTTCTAAATTTCGTATTATATTGAAATCATATAAATGTATTAAAAACCCGACAAAAACAATTGGGATGGTGCTAATAATCAAGTTTTTAAAAGTAATAAACCCTTGATTATTTTTTTTAAAAAAAATCGTATCATGAGATATTTTTGAAATATCTTTTTTTAAATAAAATATTACTGCTAAAAGAGATCCAAAATGCAAAGAAACGTCAAAACTTCTCTTAGATGATATGGATCCAAATATTTCTGGGATAATTATTAGGTGAGCACTTGAAGAAATTGGAAGGAACTCAGTAATACCCTGTACCATTGATAATATAATGATTGTTTCTAAAGTCATTTTATACTCTTTAATTTGTATAAATATTATTAGACTTATATAATCATATTATCTAATTAAAAATTAACTTAGTACTAATATATTAACTTTAAATGTAAGCTTATGTAGTAATTGATGATTTGGAATAGAAAAAAACCATATTTAGCAGAAATCACTTTTAGCCAGCTTTTATCAGGTAAATATTCTAATAAAGAAATTATGCATTATGAGATTTCTCTTGGAGATAGTGGGATATACTATGAACCAGGAGATAGTTTAGCAGTAATTCCAACTAATGATCATGATCTTGTTTCAGCTATTATAGACAGGCTAGATGCGAATTCCTCAATAATTCCAGATGGTCAACATTCTTCTATATTTGAACTTCTTGTATCACATTATGAGATATTAACTCCGACAAATAGATTGATATATTTTATAAATGAAAATATTAAACACAATGATCTTAACAATGCTGTAAAAAGTGATAATAAAAACTTATTAAATGAATTTAAATATGGAAAAGATGTTTTAGATTTCATTAATCTAGATAAAAATTTAAAAATAGATCTTAATTTATTTTTAACCCTCTTGAAACCACTTCAGCACCGGGCTTATTCAATTACATCAAGCTATAATGCATACCCAAAAAAAGTTCATCTTACCGTGTCTACCCAAAGATGGAAAAATAATCTAAGAGATTACCATGGTGTTTGTTCAACCTTTCTGGCTGATAAATGTTTTAAGGGTACTAAAATAAAAGTTTTCTTAATACCCAATAGAATTTTTAAATTACCTAAAATTCAGGAAAAAGCTGTAATAATGATTGGTCCAGGTACAGGTATTGCACCTTTTATTTCTTTTCTTCAAGAAAGAAAATTTTTAAGAAGTTCAGGAAAAAATTGGCTTTTCTTCGGTGCTCAAACTAGTATGAACGATTTTATTTATAAAAATGAAATTTTAAATTTTAAAAAAAATAAGGTTTTGCAAAAATTAGATTTAGCATTTTCTAGAGACCAATCAAAAAAAATATATGTACAAGATAAAATGTATGAATCAAGAGCAGAAATTTTTCAATGGCTAGAAGATGGTGCTATTTTATATGTTTGTGGTGACGCACTAAAAATGGCAAAAGATGTAGATAATATGTTAAAAAGAATAATAAAAGATCAACTTGATTGTAACGAAATCAAAAGCTTGGAATATATTAAAAATTTAAAAAAAGAAAAAAGATATTTATTAGATGTATATTAAATAATACTAATTTAATTTTCTTGTCATTAAAGGTCAACGCAATGAAATGGGATAGATTAAGATTATTCAACATTGTCGCTCAAACACGAAATATAACTGAAGCGTCTTATATATTACACATAAGTCAATCTGCTTTAAGTAGACAAATGAAGGCGCTTGAAAATGAATTAGGTATAAAACTTTTTTTAAGAAACTCTGACGGTATTTCATTAACCAAGGCGGGAATGAGATTGTCATCTTCTGTTCAAGTTTTAGCTTCTGATATAAGTAAAACACATAATCAGTTGCTTGAAGATATGGATGTTCCCTCTGGAAGGTTAAATGTTTCTGCAACAAATGCTTTTGGAGCTTTATGGGTTGCACCGAGAATGTCTAAATTTAAATCTATGTATCCTGATATAAGTGTGGCACTTAGTCTAAGAGACTCTGAGCCAAGAGTTACAAATTTTAATTCAGATATAGAAGTTAGAATGACACCTAGTTTGTCACAAGATGATGTTCAAATTAAGTTGGCTGATTGTAAATATAAGATATTTGCATCAAATGAATATATTTCGAAAAATGGATATCCTAAAACCAGTAGTGATTTAGATAACCATAAAATAATTTCTTATGGTGAAGATGCTCAACCACCAATTGATAGGCATAGGTTAAATTGGTTGTTAACAATAGGCAAAGAAAATAAAAGACCTAGAAAACCAATTTTAGAAGTTTCAAGTATTTATGGCATCGCAAAAGCTACTGAAGTTGGTATGGGAATAGCCTCATTACCTGATTGGATGGAATTTGAAATGATAGAGCTTACAGAAGTTTTATCACAATTAGATGGTCCTAAAATGTCAATATCATTGTGTTTTAATTATGAATTAAGAAATGACTCTAGAATAAAAGCTTTTAAAGATTTTATGACAAAAGAAGCAGAGACAATTAATTAATTTGTTAATCTTTTTTGAAATGCAATTTATGCATACCTGACATATAATGAATCATTTTACAATTGCAGTTATATTAACTATGTTCCACTTCCCTTAAGGTGTTACCTAATAAAAAACGTACTCTATAACCTACATTAGCCAAAAATACTAAGGATTAATGGATGAAAAAAAACAAGATTAACAAAATGGGTTTTCCAAAGGAATATGGTTTATATGATCCTCAAAACGAACATGAGAATTGTGGTTTTGGGTTTATTGCCAATATAAAAAATGAGCCAAAACATGAAATAGTCCATCAAGCCCTAGAAATTGTTCATAATCTTGATCATAGAGGTGCTATAGGAGCAGATCCCTTAGCTGGAGATGGTGCGGGGATATTAATACAGATACCGGATGACTTTTTTAGAAAAACCTTAATTAATTCCAATATAAACTTACCTAAAATTGGAAGCTATGGTGTAGGGATGGTGTTTTTACCATCTCAAAAAAAGAGGGCAGAATTAGCAGTTCAAGCAGTTGAAAAGGCAATAAAAAACGAAAATCAAAAACTAATTTGCTGGAGAGATGTTCCTGTAGATGAAAGTGTATTAGGTAAAACTGTTAAAGATAATGCACCGATTATAAAACAATTTTTTATTAAAAAAGGCGAAGCTAAATTAACAGAGCAGGAGTTTCAAAGAAAACTTTATGTTATCAGAAAACAATGTCTTTTTTTACTCCAAAATCAAAAAGACGACTGGGACGACTTCTATGTTGTTTCGCTCTCTACAAGGACAATTATATTCAAAGGAATGGTTTTAGCTCCAAACTTATCTAAATTTTATATTGACTTCCAAAACAAAAATTTTAAGACAGCTATTGCTTTGTTTCATCAAAGATTTTCTACAAATACTTTTCCCTCTTGGAGACTTGCGCAACCATTTAGGTATTTATGTCACAATGGAGAAATAAATACTGTCAAAGGCAATACTAACTGGATGAATTCGAGAAGGTATAGTATGTCTTCAGAAGTATTAAAAGATGATTTAAAGAAAATATGGCCAATTATTGAAAAATCTCCTTCAGACTCAGCTACATTCGATAACGCTTTAGAACTACTCGTAATGTCTGGTTATTCATTACCACACGCTATGATGCTTATGATACCAGAAGCTTGGAAAGATAACTCATTAATGAACCCCAAACGTAAATCATTCTATGAATATTATTCAGCTTTAATTGAACCATGGGATGGTCCAGCAGCTATGGCATTTACTGACGGTATGCAAATAGCTGCTACTTTAGATCGAAACGGACTTAGACCTGCAAGATATGTTGTTACCAATGACGATTTGGTAATTATGTCTTCCGAAGTTGGAGTGCTTCGAAATATACCAGAAAATAAAATAATAAAAAAATGGCGATTACAGCCAGGTAAAATGCTCCTTGTAGATTTACAAGAACAAAGAATAATATCTGATGAGGAACTTAAAGATAAGCTAGTCAATAC
>CACALC010000044.1:0-6019 GCA_902533225.1 uncultured SAR116 cluster alpha proteobacterium
GGATAAAACAAATATTTATCATGTTTTATTAGTTACATTTTTATCGGTAGTTGTTCTTGGAACACTTGTGATTTTCACATCTATATTGTACGAGGATCAAATTGATGTTTTAAAGTTTATTATAGGGAATTTTTTTGGTGGAACTGTTTTAATTGTCTCAATGAAATTAATAGTTAATTTACCAACTATTTTTAAAAATTTTGTTAAATCAAGTTAAATTTCAGGGTCAAGTCGAGGTTTCCAGAATGGTCTGAAAAGTTCTATCTTTGGACATCGGTTCATCACTACTTTTAAACCTGCTTCTTCCGCTAGACGGGCTGCATCATGATTTATTACACCAATTTGTCCCCATAAAACTTTAGCACCTATAGCTATCGCTTCTTCCGCTATACCATAAAAATCCTCAGGCTTTCTAAAAACTTCAACCATATCAATTGGACGATCTATTTTGTCTAAACTTGAATAAACTTTTAACCCTCTAATTTCTTTTAGTTCGGGACGAGGATTTACAGGTATCATGTCATATCCAGTTTCATGGAGCACTCTGAGGACACCGTAGCTAAATTTGGTTTTATCCGGACTAGCACCAACCATTGCAATAGTCTTAACAGAACTTAGAATATCTTGAAGATAGTC
Organism: uncultured SAR116 cluster alpha proteobacterium; assembly: GCA_902533225.1. Taxonomy (GTDB): domain Bacteria; phylum Pseudomonadota; class Alphaproteobacteria; order Puniceispirillales; family Marisalimonadaceae; genus Marisalimonas. The sequence continues at coordinate 637 of CACALC010000044.1, forward strand.
TTCGCTATAGGGTTCATTGTGATTGACTAATGTCATTAATTATTATCCTTTAAAATTGCAATATTGGATTTTAGTTCGTGAGGATCCAAGGGGTCAATAAATGGGTTGCGGTAAAGTTTATCATGACTTTCTACGCCTATGTCAAATGTGCAGTCAGTTTTTGCTCGTGCAACACATAGTATCACATAACCATTGTTGATTTGTCTGTTATTAAGTGCAACCTGCGATTTTTGATCAACTTCACCATTAATCAACTTTGCGGCACAAGTAATGCACCCTCCATATTGACAACCATATGGTAGATCAAGTCCCTGCGAACGTAATTCTGATAATAAAGGTTTTGTTCCTTTAACCTCAAAAATAGTATTATTACGATTGGCTATTGTAATCTTATTCATAACCAAATATCACTTGTGCAATCTCCACCGGGATATCGACTTTCGTGGCATCTACTAGGGCCGTTAGGTTCTTTACCAAAGTCTAAAATGAAGTCTTTATTAATTTTCATACCACCATTCTCTACATCACAATCAATCATAACCATAACTCCACCTTCAGTTCTAATTTCAGGATAGAATTGATTATCCCAAGTTGAAAAAAGGGAAGTTGTGACATACATGCGCTTACCATCTAACGATAACTGATACATTTGCGGACCACCCGCAACCTTAACACCATTCACAATGGGTGCTTTTCCCAAAAGACCACCCATCCATATTTGGCCTGTCAATACTGGGTTATGAGGGTCTGATATATTATATTGCCTCATATCACCGTGTAGCCAATTGTTTATATAAAGATATTTATCGTCCATAGATACTAACAGAGCCGACATCACACCCGGAATTGGTATAGGCCAATCAGGATGTGGTTCATTGTCAATATCTATGATTTTTTCCCATTCCCATTTACCGTCTTTGGATTTCCAGAAATGTATCACATTGGCACTCAAAGCCGCCCCACAAAATCCATGGCTACTATTTGGATCATGCATAAATTTAACTTCTAGAGGAATAAGTCCATCTTCACCTAAATACATTGTTTCAATTGGCTTTTTCTTTTCAAAGTCCCAAATGTGTAATCGTCTTCCATACTTGAGATGCCCAACTTCTTCTAGGTCAAATCCTGGCATAAACGTATTTGGTGCTGCCCATTCAGAACTAACCATAACATTGTGACGTGGTTGATACCAAAAATCATAACTAAATGGTATATCTCCCATAGAGTTTTCCCAACGGCCAACAATCTCAAACTCTTTATTCAGATGTAAGTAGCCACCTGGAGCCTCTCCTTTTGCATCTCCAAGAAAAGAAATAATTATTTCTGATCCAAGACAATGGACAGTGTGTGGACCAGACAAATTTGTTTTGGATTTAATTTTACCACCGTCAACAACCTTATGTAAACTAGGGGCGTGTGGGTTCGTTGCCGTATCAATAACATATATATTATTTGACCTAACGCCTGGAACTAAAAGATATTTTCTAGTCATTTTTTCGTTGCCATGACAAGAGGAACAGGCATTCCATCCCATATGGTGTAACTCATCACCAATTCCAGGCATCTCAAGTCTATGAATTACCTGTGAATAATTTTGACTTTCAGGATCTACATCAATAGTTGCTAGATAATCAGGTCTTTGTATACCAGTGCCTGTATAAATAGCAATGGTATATAACAATTTTTCCCGAGGTGCTCTCACTGCTTCGGAGGGACTCGCGTATCCTGGGCCGCAACATAATCCATCCATTATTAGGCTCCTTAGTCAAAATTCTACAAATTTATTTATATATTTATAAATGAGGCACTACAAGGTGAAAAAATAATTTTTAATAACATTAGAAATATAACTTTTTGTGTCTTGTTAAATAAAAAAAACTAGTACAATCTTAAATCATTGACATATACATGGAGGTTTAAATGAAACTTTATTTTGCACCAGATTCGAGGGCCGTTAGAATTGCATGGTTACTAGAAGAGCTGAAATTGTCTTACACCTTAGAAAAATACTCAGTTGGTGACAGGGCGTTACGTACTCCCGAGTACTATAAGTTACATCCTATGGGAAGAGTGCCTGTTTTAGAGGATGGTGATGTAAAGATTTATGAATCTGGTGCAATCGTACAATACTTGTTGGCTCGACACGGTGATGGCAAATTGCAACCTCAAATTAAAGATCCTACTTTTCCAGACTATCTTCAGTGGCTTCATTATGCTGAGGGTTCTATTATGCAACAAGTAAATACCATAGTAGTGGAAACAATTTTACTTCCTCCAGAAAAGAAGAATGATGTAAATGTCGCTAGAGCATTAAAACTTCTTAAAATTGCGCTACTGAATGTAGATAACAGATTAAAAGATAGAGAGTATTTAACAGGTGTTTTTTCTGGAGCAGATATAATGACAGGTCATGCTTGTTATGCCTCGAGAAGACTAAAAGTAGATATTTCAGACATGATCAATTTAAATCAATATATTGATAGATTACTTTCAAGAACAGCTTTTAAAAAAGCTATTTCGTTATAGAATTAATAAAGAATAAGGTATTTAAAATACTATGGAGTTTAATAACCAATTAGGGTCTATTCAGCAACAACTCACATCAACCAATATTGGTGTATTGAGAAGACAAGCATTATTAAAAGAATTAAATTTACAAAAAGGGCAAACCATAATTGACATTGGTTGTGGTGGTGGACATCTAGTTAGAGAAATATCTTTATGTATTGGCCCTGACGGAAAAGCTATTGGCGTTGATCCAAGCGAATTTCAAATTAATTCAGCTAAGGAAATGTGTGATGGTCTAAAGAATGTAGAGTTATTATGTTGTAATGCAAATAGTATTAATGTTGACCAAGGTTCATGTGACGCAGTTACTTTCACTCAAACACTTGAATATATAGAAAATGTTGATGACGCACTTGTTGAAGCAAAACGTCTTCAAAAAGCTAATTCTAAGTTTGCAAATATCTCTACATTATGGAATTTTTTTGGGTTTCATGGTCCTGAAAAAAAATTAAATGATATGATACATGATAGCTATAGAGGCCAAAAACATCCTATGCTTCCAACTCAATTAAATGGAAGACTTGAACTGCAAGGTTACACAAATATCAAAAATCAAGAAATCTCATTTTTTATTACTAACAAGGATGAAAACTCATTTCCTAAATTTCATGAAATGAACATGGTAAGTGCTGCTATTAAAAATGGTATATCAAAAGATTTAGTTCTAGATTGGCAAAGTCAGCTTAATAAGGCTGAAAAGGAAGGGAGGTTCGCATTTACTGTAATCAGTGTACTTACATCTGCCTTTTCTGTCTGAAACATAGTTATTTATTTTAGATTAATTAGTCTTCACTCTTGATAATTTTCATAACAAAAAACCCAAAAACAAAAATCCCTGGGTTTTTCAAAATTGACTTTAATTTGAAAAATTAATTAGGTTTTTGACAGTTGATACACTTCATGTGAAAGACCAAGTTCTTGTTCCATTTTTTTAAACTCATCTGATGTCATAAATTGGCCTACCATTTCTTGATCAAAGACTTCAGTACTAATCATGGCAGTATTTTCATCCACCTTACCAACTAATGTATTTCTCATCATTTTGGATTGTACTTCAGAATCTGTGTCAAATTTTTTCTTCCATTCATCGTAAGTAACATTACTAATTTTTACTACTATAAGAGTGTTCATAAAATAATCCTATATCAATCTGTGACATCCATAACATTGGGCATTTCTTTTATGTCATTATGAAACATGTCTGCCATTTCACCTAAGGTATCTGTGATAGCTTCAGGAGAGTTAGCTTTCCACCAACAAAACATGACCATATCATTTTTCTCATTATTCCAATTCATTTGGAAGTTTGCGTTTTCATTTTTCATATTCTTACGTATGTCGTCTGCTGTCATATCTTTTGTGGCCTCAAAATACTGTTCTCTCATTTCTTTTGACTTAAATGTATGTGCTACCATATAATCCTTCATTATTATCGCTCCATTTTACTTTTTATTATAGGTTAATTAATTTGATAAAATTATTTTGCTTTTATGACTTATCATCTGCAAAACATATAAAACATCACATATAATTAGAACATTGTCATTATCAATTTGAAACTATTTCTCAGTACACGTTTTAATGAATATATTTATAGGCTTTATATAAAATAGATTTTTAACAAATATTAGAGCAAATATTTATACTAGAATTTTTGACACTTAACCTCTTGGTTTTGCTGACAATGAACATCCACCATCTACAACCATGAGGTGTCCAGTTATGTATCTTGCCCAGTTAGATGATAAATAAACAACCGCCTTACCAATATCCCACCCGTCTCCTTCTACTTGAATAAGAGACGCATTTTGTCTTTGAGAACGATGTTTAGCTGTCATTCCTGAAGAATACACCATTGGTGTATAGACTGGTCCAGGAAGAATGCAGTTTACTCTTATTCCATCAGCACCATGATCAACAGCCATTGCTTGACTAAGTGATAGAACAGCGCCTTTTGAAGCAGAGTAGGATGTTAAACCTTTAGGTCTCGTTGCAGAGATAGATGAAATATTAACAATTGATCCACCATCTCCACTATCAATCATTGCTGGTATTGCATATTTTGACATCAGAAACATTGGCTTTAAATTAACTTCCATGATCTTGTCCCAATCTTTTTCTTCTTCATCTACAACTGATAATTTGCTTGCTATTCCAATATTATTATCAAGAATATCAAGCCTTCCCCAACTATTCAAAGCTAAGTCAACAACTTTTTTACATTGATCAGACTTTGTTAAATCTCCGCCTACTCCTATAGCCTCTCCACCTCTATCTTTAATCATTTGAACAGTATTATTTGCAAGCTCTTCACTTCTATCAGCAACAATTACCTTTGTACCAGCTTCTGCGAGCAATATAGAGGCAGCTCTTCCATTTCCGATGTCTTTACTGAAGGAACCTCCTCCAGCAACTATTGCCACTTTATTTTTTAAGCCAAAATCGAGTGTACCACGCATTTATTATGCTCTCCTTAGTATCAATTAAATTTTTTTAGAACTATTCATTTCCATAAATCACATATATTGATTCAGTTTTAAGGCTTATGGACTTAGGTGAAAGTTTATTTCGGTATGGATAGATCATATCATTTCCAATTTTTTTTAATATATCAAAATGTTTGAAATTATTTAGTGTCCATATGGCTACCATTACATTTGGCGTATCCGTTGATCTAGTTATTTCTAACTCAACTTCCGCAATCTATCAATATAGATAGGCCATTGTTGTTTTAATACCATAATAAACATCTCACAGTCTTCTTTAGATGAAAATATATTAGTAATTTCTCTTCTAAAACGTTGCTTTGGTCCGT
>CACALC010000045.1:0-5848 GCA_902533225.1 uncultured SAR116 cluster alpha proteobacterium
ATATTTTGAAGCACCCATTGTTCTCATTAGTGCAATATCAGACTTTTTAGTTTGAACTAACATAATCATTGAAGAAATTATGTTGAATGCTGCAACAACAATAATTAATGTGAGAATTAAAAACATTACATTTTTTTCAACTGCCAATGCATTCATAAAAGAAGAATTTCTTTTCTTCCAATCAATAATTGTGAAATTATTACCTATTTTGGTTATTAAATCATCATGAACTTGCGACGTTGATTTTTGATCACTTAAAAAAATTTCAATACCGTGAGCAATACCTTTAGTTGAAAAAAATTCCTCAGCTTTTTCCCAAGGAATAAAAATAAAGTTATTATCATATTCGTACATACCTATGTCAAAAAAACCACCTATAATGAAGTTCTTTTTAACCGGTAAGATACCAAGTACTGTCTCCATGCCATTTGGGGATATAAGTGAAATGTAATCACCTATATTCACATTTAATCTTTGTGCTAATCTATAACCCAAAATTATACTCTTCTTGTCTTTAAAGTTACTAATAGAAGTTTGATCGAGTGACTGCCACAATAATTTTTTTGCTGGTAGATCTGACCAGTTTGTTCCTCTTACAATAACACCTGAAACAGTACTTTTTGTTTTAGCTAAAGCCTGCCCTTCTAAATGAGGAGTGACTGCAACAACATTTTCTGTATCTAAGATATTTTTTACAACTTCATTAAAATTAGATATTTCGGGGTCTTTATTATTGTAAACAATTAAATGCCCATTTATCCCTAATATTCTATCGACTAATTCTGTTCTAAATCCATTCATGACTGACATAACAACTATTAAAGTTGCAACACCTAACATGATACCAACAAGTGAAAACCAAGCAGAAATAGAAATAAATCCCTCTGCCCGCCTTGATTTCACATACCTTAAAGCGATAGTTCTTTCCGTTTCATTAAAAATCATATGATTAAAGTAATTCCTATAATTTTATATTTAAAAAATTTAATAATTCATTATAAGATAATTTAGAAACATCTCCACTTTTTCTATTCTTAACATCAAATAATTTATCTTTAACACCTTTAGGTCCGATTATGATTTGATATGGCAAACCTATTAGATCTGCCTTAGCAAGTTTTGCTCCAGCCCTTTCAAAAGTATCATCATAAAGAACGCTTAGAGAGTTTTCTTTCATTAATTTATATAAATTAGAGCATATTTCGTCACAATTATGATCGCCACTTTTCAAATTTATTATATTATAACTCCAAGGAGTAACTTCTTTAGGCCATACTATTCCATTATTATCATGATTGGCTTCAATTACAGCACCCACTAATCGAGAGAGACCAACACCATATGAGCCCATATATGGAGAAATACTTTTTCCTTCACTATCACTCACAGAAGCATTCATAGGAATTGAATATTTTTGCCCAAAATGAAAAATGTGCCCTACCTCAATTCCTCTAGTTTTAACTAAATTAAGATTTTTTTTGTTGTCATTAGGATCATGTTTTTCTTCTGTAGCTGCATAAAAAGACGTATATTTATCAACTTCTTTTTGGAGATCATCATTATAATTAATATTTTCTAATGAACTTTTGAAATTTAGAAGGTTATCTTCCACATAAACTTCACTTTCTCCTGTCTCAGCAATTATAATAAATTCGTGGCTAAGGTCCCCCCCTATTGGACCTGTATCAGCTTTCATAGGAATTGCTTTAAGTCCCATTTTTTTAAACAACTGCATGTATGAAATAAACATTACATTATAAGATTTAATTGAAGAGGCATAATCAATGTCAAATGAATAGGCATCCTTCATTAAAAACTCCCTACCTCTCATAACTCCAAATCTAGGTCTTAGTTCATCTCTAAATTTCCATTGTATGTGAAAAAGATTGAGAGGAAGTTGCTTGTAACTCTTTACATGAGTTCTAAAGATTTCAGTTACCAACTCTTCGTTGGTAGGCCCGTATAACAGATCTCTATCATTACGATCTTTTATTCTAAGCATTTCCTTACCATAATCTTCATATCTACCTGACTGTTTCCAAATATCAGCCGATTGTAAAGTAGGCATGAGTATTTCGTTAGCTCCTGCCTCTATCATCTCTTTTCTGCAGATATCTATAATTTTTTCTAAAACTATTTTTCCCAATGGTAGCCAAGAATATATTCCTGATGATGATTGTTGTATCATACCAGTTCTTAACATTAAAACATGAGAGATAATTTCTGCTTCTTTTGGAACTTCTTTCAGAACAGGCATAAAGAATTTTGATAATAACATTGTATTTGATTCCTATTAAAGCTTATATTCAAAATTTAATAAAACTAAGTTGATTGATAGTTTATTGCTGTATAAATTACAACTTATGGATTATTAGCAGGACATAAATATGAAACAACCTCCAAATCAACTATTTTCGTCAAACAACTTTCCAAGAATAAGAATGAGACGAAATCGGATGTCAAATTTCTCAAGACGGCTAATTTCCGAAAATAATGTATCTTTAGATGACTTGATTTATCCTATTTTTATTACTTACGGCTCAAATATAAAAGAGGAAGTCGAGTCCATGCCTGGAATATATAGGTATTCGTTGGATTTACTTCATAAAGAAATAGAATATATATCATCTTTATTTATTCCGGCTATTGCTTTCTTTCCTAAAGTACAAAATGCATTAAAAACTTCTGATGGTAAAGAAGCACTAAACAAAAATAATTTAATATGTAAAGCCATTAAAATTTCAAAAAAGGTTAACCCTAAATTAGGAGTCATTTGTGACGTGGCTCTTGATCCATACACTGATCACGGTCATGACGGCATCATAATTAATAATCAAATTGATAATGACGAAACTTTGTCAATATTGTGTAAACAAGCTCTAGTTCAGGCTGAAGCAGGTTGTGATATAATTGCACCAAGTGATATGATGGATGGTAGGGTTGGTTTTATTAGAGACGCGCTTGATAAAAATGGTTTTACAAATGTACAAATAATGTCATATGCAGCAAAATATGCATCTGCTTTCTATGGCCCTTTTAGAGATGCCGTTGGATCAAATTTATCTCTATTAAAAAAATCTAAAAAAAGCTACCAAATGGATCCTGCTAATTCTGATGAAGCTCTAAAAGAAATAGCTCTTGATATAAGCGAAGGAGCAGACATGGTTATTGTAAAGCCTGGAATGCCCTATTTAGATATAATTTATAGAGTAAAACAAGAATTTAAAATGCCAACATATGCTTATCAAGTGTCAGGAGAGTATTCTATGATAAAAAACGCTATCGAGAAGGGATGGTTTGACGAGGATAGAATTATTTTTGAGAGCCTAATAGCATTCAAAAGAGCTGGATGTAATGGTATTATTACATATTTTGCTCCATATGTAGCAAAAAAATTACTTAACAAATATGATAAAAATTAATTTCTTAAGCCGTAATAATTAATATGATAGATATAAAACCTAAAAGTGTATTAGAACAGCCCATTTATATGCTCACTAAAGCAACACCTTGTCCTTACTTAAAAGGACGAGTTGAAAAGAGAATAGCGACAGATATAACATACAATAATAAAGTGTATAACGAATTAGCATCAAATGGTTTTAGAAGAGTCGAAAACTGGATGTATAGACCGGTATGCGATAATTGTAGTGCTTGTAAATCATATAGAGTAGATATTAAAAAGTTTGAATTGACAAAAAGTTTAAAAAGAATTGTTAAAAACCTTAGAAACATAGATTATAATATTATTAAAAATACTGCGACAACGGAGCATTATAATCTTTTTAAGAAATATCAATTTGAAAGACACTCTGGAGGATCTATGTCTGATATGGATGAAAATGAATTCATATCAATGATAGAAATATCTCCCATAAGAACAAAATTAATGGAGTTTAGAGACAAATCTAAAAATCTAATGGGCGTAATACTTTTAGATATTGATAGTATTAATTTGTCTGCTGTATATAGTTTTTTTGATCCCAAACTTAGTAAATTGGGCATGGGAAATTTTATGATTTCTGAATGTTTAATATTTGGTAAAAAAAATAAATACAAACATTTATATTTGGGTTATTATATAAGAGAAATAACAAGTATGTCTTATAAAAGTCGTTTTAAACCTGGACAAATCTTGGATGGAAGTGACTGGCAATTATTATAAACTAACCGCCTATCGCATCACCATCACTTCGTAAATCATAAGCTCCATGTATCACACCATTAGGATTAGTAACAATTGCACCTGCATGTCCCATAATCTCTTCAAAATCTCCAACTTTTTCAATAACATGACCTAATAGTTTTAACTTCTCAAAAGTATCTTTTGAAAACCTTCCTTCAATTTTTAATGATGTAGTTTCTTCTCCCCAAGTTCTCCCTAAAAGCCATCTAGGTTGGTTGATAGCTTCTTGCAAATTTAAATTTTGAATTGCATATCGTAAAAAAATTGTGGCTTGTGTCTGAGGTTGACCTTCACCACCCATTGTACCATAGGACATAACCCTTCCATCATCAAATTGTGCAAGAGCCGGTTGAATTGTATGGAATGGTTTTCTACCAGGAATTAACTTGTTAAAATTATTTTGATCTAAAGAAAAACTTATACCTCTGTTTTGCATAGTTATTCCTGTTTTGGGTAAGATTAACCCTGAACCGAATTCCCAATAAATACTTTGTATAAAACTGACAGAATTACCATATGAGTCTGTAGATCCTAACCATACGGTATCTCCGCCAATATCTGAGTCAGGCCATGGCATAGCTTTATGGAAATTAATTTTGTTTGCTAAATTTTTAATATAATCATCTTTAAGAAATTGATTTATATCTTGACTCATATATTTGGGATCACATACATACCTATCTCTTATTTTGAAAACAACTTTCGTTGCCTCAACAATAGTATGAATAATATCAACATCATCTTCATAAGAATTAGGCAACTCATTTAGAACTCCAAGAATTAATATAGATGCTAATCCTTGAGTAGGAGGAGGTAGGTTAAAAAGTCTAGCATTTTTAACCTTCAGTTCTAAAGGATTTACAAAAGAAGCTTTAAAATTTTTAAAATCATATTTACTCAAAGGAGATCCAAGATCAGATAAATCAGATATAATACTCTCAGAAATCTCACCTAAATAGAAATCTTCTAATCCATTCTTTATTAGCATAGAGAAAGTCTTTGACATTGCAGAAAAAGTTAACTTGTCTCCAACTTCAGGTATTTTACTATCTTTTAAATATATTTCTTTAAAACCAGGGATATCAATCAATTGTGATAATTTAGATTTAATATTATTTTTTAGAGTATTTGTAACTGCAATTCCATCTTTAGAGGATTGCTCAGCGTCAAATAAAAGGCGACTTAAAGGGAGTTTTCCCCCTAGATTTTTAACACTATAGTCATATGCCAATTTCCAACCTGATACTGAGCCAGGAACTGTCAATGCTGACAAAGCACCACGTGAAGGAATTTCATTAAAGCCATGTTTTTTATAAAAATCTATAGACACATTTTTTGCAGCGGGGCCACAAGCATCAATGGCAGTGACCTTTTTATTTTTATCTGATATTAACCAGAAATTATCTCCACCCATTGAATTCATGTGCGGATAAACAACAGATATCATTGCTGCCGATGCAATCATTGCTTCAATTGCATTGCCACCCTCTTTTAAAATATCTGATCCAGTTTTCGCTGCTAAATGATGAGGAGCCACCATCATATTTTTAAAAGACATTTTAGATGATTGCATTAAGGAACCTTTTAAAACTTAAAAGTATAAAGACAAATCTTTGTGAAAAGTTTGACAATACAAAATCTCTTTGGCTTGTTCTGGTGGAA
>CACALC010000046.1:0-5135 GCA_902533225.1 uncultured SAR116 cluster alpha proteobacterium
CTTTGTACGCTTCTATTGAATATCCACTTTGTTTTCCTGGCTCAATTATTTGCATGATAAATCCAATTGCATACTGAACGATAAAAGCCATTAAAAAACATATTAAATTTATAGCTGTAGACGCGCGAGCTGCATAACTTGTTGGAAAGTGTTGACTTAGACCAGCGTACGCTAATGTTGCAGCTAATGACGTTATGCTTAAAACAACCCATGGCCATATAGCTTTTGGTATTAACCCAAATGTTATTATAGTGAATGGTATTATAAAAACTAGTAATGCCCCACCCATTACCCCAACGGGAGAAATATTGAATTTTCTTAAATAATCTGTAATTACACCTAAAGATGTTGTCCCAATGGTCATCATAATTGTAGAAATAAAAAGGATGTTAGCAATTTCTTTTTTATTAAAATTACCTATATCAGAAAGCCAGGGTCCTGCCCATAACCCTAATACTGCAAGTCCAGTTCCTCCGGCGATTCCGGATAATGGACCAATTCTCCAAAAAGCATAGCTAGTATAAATATCTTTTAATACTTCTAAAATTGGTAATGTTTCTTCATTGTTAAGAGTTTCTTTTTTTTCTGGAACTACTAAAAAAATCAATAGTCCAATAAAGATTGTAGTTACTCCAAGGAATAAATAAACTCCTCTCCAATCAGTTATTTGTAATGCCATTTCCAAAGGTGTCGACGCTACAATAGCGCCCATGCCACCTGCTGACATGAATAGACCTATTAGAAGTGGGAGTCTTTCTTTGGGGAACCAAACGGCAAAAGCTTTAAATGCACCCATTAAAGCTCCGGAAACTCCTAATCCTATTAAACCACGAGCTATAACAAGTGACCAAACGTCATTTCCCAGACTGAATAATATAGCTCCAGTAGCAGCGACTAAAAATAGAATACTTTGAACTCTTCTAGCACCATATTTATCAAGTAGAACTCCTAAGGGTAGTTGAAACAGTCCAAATGTTAAAAAATATGCAGATGTAATTAAGCCAAGTTGTTCTGCATTCAGACTTAAATCATTACTTAAGTAGGGAGCAAGAACCGCGTTAGTAGATCGGTAAAGGTAAGATAAAAAATATCCGCACGCGAAAGGTAAAAAAATAAAAGTAAATTTTTGAAAGTTTGTTTCAGGAAGAATATTCATTCGTCTCATATCTGTAAAACTCCAAAAATATTGTTGAATAAATGATTTATAGACTTTGAAATTAGATTCGATCAAATTAGTATATCAACTCTTACAATTGTAGCATAATGATTAGAAAGTTGACGTTTTCTTTTAAGAGTATTTATAATGATTGGCAAGGAGAGTTATATGAGAATATCTAATGAAATTATAAATATTGTTCCTGAAATTAAAAAATGGAGGCAACAATTGCATGCACATCCAGAGCTTGGATATGAAGAGGAATGGACATCTAATTTTGTTGCAGAAAAACTAGAATCTTTTGGCTTAGAGATTCATAGGGGGTTAGGAAAAACTGGAATTATTGGGGTTTTAAAGGGCCTTGACCCTACCCTTGGTGGTGGAGGGAATAAGGCAATTGGTTTAAGAGCAGATATGGATGCTTTACCTATGACTGAAGAAAATAACTTTTCTTATAAATCAAAATTTGAAGGCCGCATGCATGCATGCGGTCACGATGGTCACACAGCTATGCTACTTGGAGCAGCTAAATTATTATCCTTAAAAAATGATTTTAATGGAACAGTATATTTCATATTTCAGCCAGCAGAAGAAGGTGGTGGTGGTGGCCTTGCAATGATAGATGATGGTTTGTTTGAACAATTTCCTATGGATAGTGTGTGGGGGATGCACAATTGGCCAGGTATGAATGAAGGTACTGTTGCTATACATAAAGGTTCTGTGATGGCTGCTGCTGATAAATTTGAAGTTACCATAATTGGAAATGGTGGTCATGCGGCAATGCCTCAAGCAACAAATGATCCTGTTTTAGCAGTCACTGCTATTGTTCAAGCCTTGCAGCAAATAGTTTCACGTAAACAAAATCCACTTGATGCAGTTGTTGTTTCTGTCACTCAAATTAATGCAGGATCTGGATTTAATATCATACCTCAAAAAGCAGATTTTATTGGTACTATTAGGACTGTTAATCCTGATACAAGAATAAATGTTCATAAACAGTTTACAGAAATATGTAATGCAACGGCACTAGCTTATGGATGTGTAGCAGAGGTGTCTGTTATTAAAGGTTATCCGGTAACAGTAAATGATGTTCAATCTAGTGAAAAAGCAATTGAAGTTTCGTCCAATTTATTTGGTAAAGACTCAGTAAAAACTAACATGGCTCCTTCCATGGGAGCAGAAGATTTCGCTTACATGTTGGAAAAAATTCCAGGATCATATATTTGGTTGGGTGCGGGCGAGGGAAAGTCAGGTTGTATGCTTCATAATACTAAATATGATTTTAATGATAATATTATACCTTTGGGTATTTCATACTGGGAGCAATTAGTTAAATCAGAATTACCTCTTAGATAATATTGATAGACTTGTTTACAGTTTACTAATATATATCCATATATGAAAAACATTTTATTACTAATAATTGTGGCATCATGTGTTCTTCTAACAATCACAATTTTTGCGATCAATCTGTGGTTGCAAATGTCAGACGTTGCAATTAGCTATAATGGTAAGATTGCGATCTTTTTGGGCGCTTTTTTTACTATATTGTTAGGTTCTGGTCTAATGTCCTTGGCTTTCTTTTCTTCTCGACATGGATTTGATGAGCAAGTAGATCATGATTTAGAAGATTTATTCAAAAAATTCAAAGATCGTTAATATTTAGACAAATATTATTTTTTGTTTTTTGCTGATAAATTAGGAGTTCCATTATACAAAAAATCTTTAAAGAATTATCCCAAAAAATATCAGATAATGAATTACAATTTTCGAATCTAAAATTTTCATCAATATTAAAGTTTAAAACAGAAATTTTAGCAGGCTTAACAGTTGCTCTAGCATTAGTACCTGAAGCTGTGTCTTTTTCATTTGTCGCTGGAGTTCATCCTTTAGTAGGTCTATACGCGGCTTTTATAGTTGGATTGATTACGGCTTTAATTGGAGGGAGGCCCGGTATGATTTCCGGTGCAACAGGTGCATTAGCAGTTGTTATGGTTGCTTTAGTTTCTTTACACGGTGTTGAGTATTTATTTGCCACGGTTGTATTAATGGGAATTTTTCAAATTACCGCTGCTTTTTTAAGATTAGGGAAATTTATTAGACTAGTTCCTTATCCTGTTATGCTTGGTTTTGTGAACGGTTTAGCCATTGTTATTTTTTTAGCTCAAATGTCCCAATTTCAAATAACAGATTTATCTGGAAATAAACAATGGATGGAAGAACAAGCGTTCCTAATTATGCTTTTGCTTGTAATTATTACCATGATTGTAATATGGGTGATGCCTAAGATAACTACCATTATTCCAGCTCCTTTAGCAGGCATAATCTTCGTAGCTGTACTTGTTATATCACTAGATATAGATGTTCCTCGTGTAGGTGATCTTGCTTCCATAAAAGGAGGGTTACCAACATTTCATATTCCATCAGTTCCTCTTAACACCGAAACTCTTTTAATAATACTTCCATATGCCTTGATTTTGGCAACAATTGGTTTGATTGAGAGTTTATTAACGCTCAATTTAGTGGGTGATATTACTGGAAAAATTGGAGGGGCATCTCAGGAGTGTGTCGCTCAAGGTATTGCTAATATGGTAACTGGTTTTTTTAGTGGTATGGGTGGTTGTGCAATGATTGGTCAATCAATGATTAATGTAAAATCTGGTGGCCGTACAAGAATATCTGGTATTATGGCATCTTTGTTTTTACTCTTATTCATTGTAATTGGATCTTCTCTTATCGAGCAAATTCCCTTAGCAGCGTTAGTTGGTGTTATGTTTATGGTAGTCATTGGCACCTTTGCTTGGCAGAGTATTTTGGTTATTAAACGTATTCCAAGAACAGATGTGGTCGTTATGATAATTGTAACTGCCATTACGGTTATCTACGATTTAGCAATTGCTGTTATATGTGGAGTTATTGTTTCGGCTCTTGCCTACGCTTGGAATAATGCAATTCGTATAACAGGCAATGTTGCAATAGATGATAATGGTAACACAATTTATTATATAGAGGGTCCTTTGTTTTTTGGATCTGTCCAAGGCTTTTCAGAAATATTCAATATAGAAAGTGATACTGACATCGTAGTTGTTGATTTTATCAATAGTCGTGTTGTAGATCAGTCAGCTTTACAAGCAATAGAGGATCTTGCTGTTAAATATAAAAAAAGAAAGAAACAGTTACAATTGAGACATCTATCAACGGACTGTCATTCCTTACTAAGGAAGGCTGGTCAGTTAGTCGTAGATGCTGATGATGATCCTAGTTACGGTTTGGCTGTTGATTATGGTGTGAAACCAGGAGTTTTTGGAAAAACTCATTAACTTGTTCAATTCTGTTGCAGTCATATTTCAATACTTCAACATTTTTTTAAGACTTGACTCTTAGTTAAATTTATAGGAGAACAAAACATGAACAAAACATGTCTGGAATTAAAAATGATGAATTTAGAAGTAACTAAAAAAATCCTAGCCAAAAATGGACACTATAAAACTCCTAATAAACTAGAAGTATTTAAGCCGTGCTTAAATCGTTCTCAAACTTTTCCTTTTTATAGCTCTAAAGTTTCAGCTGGTTTTCCTTCTCCTGCAGATGATAATTTAGAAAAAAGTTTAGATTTAAACAGTTATTTAATTAAGCGTCCAGCGGCAACCTTTTTTGTTCGTGTTAACGGTGATTCAATGATTAATGCTGGTATCAATGATAATGATATTCTGGTTGTGGATAGAAGTGTTAAACCAGTACATGGAAAAGTAATTATTGCTGTTTTAGATGGGCAAATGACTGTTAAAAGATTATATAAGCGTTCTGGTAAAATAATATTGATGCCAGAAAATGACTTATACAAACCAATTGAAATCCAAGATCATATGAATATGGAAATTTGGGGAGTAGTTATAAGCTCGGTTCATTTTTTATGATATGTATGGATTAGTTGATTGTAATAATTTTTACGTTTCCTGTGAACGAGTATTCAATCCAT
>CACALC010000047.1:0-5123 GCA_902533225.1 uncultured SAR116 cluster alpha proteobacterium
ATATCCGAATACAAATTCTTGTTTTATTTTAAATAATTATTACATATTAAAATATTCTAAAGGTAAATTTCATTCTTTTAGCAAATATATTTATTATTTATATCACAAAAACTTTTTATTGATTGAACACAACCTAAAATACTTAAAAAAATATTGATAAGCTATCTTTAAGTTCATTCAAAGAATTAAATACATATGGATTCAAAATATCAATTAAATTTCTTGAAATTAACTTTTTCAACTAATTCTTAATAGAAATCACTTCAAACTTCTCAAAAAGAAATTATAGAGTAATTTGTGCGTCTTTGGAGTCCAGTGACCATCATCGGCAAAATAAAACTGATCTTTGCAATCAATGCAAGAAGAAATCCAATTATTGAAATAATTTTCTAAATTTATGAATTTTTCTGAAGGTAAGGAATTTGAAAAAAAGTCAAGAAGTGGCTCAGTTGTTATACTTATATTATCGTCAAAAAAATAATATTCATTATTCTTCCTACCATTAGTATTTTGATTGGGGAAAGACCATCCTGCAGGTGACAAATAAAATGTTACTTCTGAACTAAGATTCCGAACTATGTTGATAAGTTTTTTTAACTCTAATAAAGCAAAATTAGCCGCTTCCTTGTGATAGTCACTCCAACATTTAATAGATTTTGAGTATACAAGATAATCGTAACCTATTGTTTTTTTATATTCATCAGATAAATTATATAAAACATCACAGTCGTTAACAAAATTTTTAGAAAATTTATTTTTATTTAAAACTTTAATGAATTTTTTTGATTTTGGCTTAGATTGCACTAAGTCCAAAAAAAGCTTTGATAAAGAGTTTTTATATATTTTATCAAATTCTTTTTTCAAATCAGGAGTTGGATCAATTTTAACCCAGAGAGATTTTGGGATTTTGAGTCTTCTTCCTCTTTCTTCAGCAAAAACTGACCTACCATAATCTGGATGTATATCATTAGGCATAAGAAAGATATGATAATGAGTATTTTTAATAGCTAGCTTTTCTATTGCTCTGCTATATTGAACTATATTCCACGACGAATAGCCAAATGCTGTAACCTCAAAATCCTTTTCAAGTAACCCATAAAAAGTTTTTTCATATTCTAATTCTTCAGCTTGAATAAAAGAATCTCCAATAAAAACGTGTTTTGCTGAGAAGTTTGTTTTTTTATTTTTTTTGATAACTCTCTGGCCTATATCGTTTGTATAGGTGAAAATTATTGAAGATCCATCATTTTTTGTGTTTTTTTTAACGTCAATGATATTTGGGCAATAATTATAAAGGATCCAGTCATAGTTACACGTAATTCGGTTGCTTCTTTTATTTAAAGGATTGACAAAATAATTAATAATCTCTGCTAATATCCATAATGAGATGAATACAAGTAAATTGATTATAAAGATATTTGTAAATCTTATTAAATTTCTTATTTCCATATCAATTTAAATATTTTGTTATAAATGAATTTTCTTGATCTTCTTTTATTAATAAAAATTTTTCTACTACAAACGCATCTAGCTCAGTACTTAAAAAGCATATAAAACCATCCTTAGGTGTACAAACAATTGGCTCACCCCTTATATTGAACGATGTGTTAATCAAGATAGGACAGCCGGTCTTGTTTTTGAAATTTGTTATAAGATCGTGATACCTTTTATTAGTTTCTTTTTGAACTGTTTGGATACGTGCAGAGAAATCCACATGCGTTATCGCTGGGATTATTGATCGATTAATATAAAGTTTGTCAAGTCCAAACAATTTTTTTTCATTTTGATTAATTTTATTTCTTTTTTTATTTTTTACTTTAGCCACAAACGACATGTATGGACTATCTAAATCGTGTTCAAACCACTCTTTCGCATCTTCTTTCAGTACACTCGGTGCAAAAGGACGAAAACTTTCTCGATATTTCACCTGCAGATTCAATTTTTTTTGCATATTGGGAGATCTTGGATCAGCAAGAATACTCCTTGCTCCCAGTGCTCTCGGACCAAATTCCATTCGTCCTTGCATCCATCCAACTGTCTTTCCAGCTATTAATAAATCACAAACCTTGTTAATGAGGTTATTGTTAGATAGTTTTTGGTAATTTGCTCCCAACGACTTTAATTCTATCTCTATTTCGGCATTATTAAACTTTGGCCCTAAATATGCGCCTTTCATTCCATCAATTTTAGTTGAAGATTTTCTTTGACGCTTATGATGCAAGTGCCAAGCGACCAAAGCAGCCCCTAATGCACCACCAGCATCTCCAGCAGCGGGTTGTATCCATATATTTTTAAAGATTTTTTTTCTAAGAAGATTACCATTTGCAACACAATTGAGTGCAACACCACCCGCAATACAAAGATTATCTTCTCCAGTTTCACTAGCAATGTTCTCTGCTAATGTTATAATAATATCCTCTGTCACTTTTTGAACAGATGCTGCTAGATCCATTACAAGTTGAGTAATTTCGGAATCTGGAATTCTAGGAGGGGCACCAAATAATTTATCAAATTTTTTATTAGTCATATTTAGTTCAGTTGCATAGTTAAAATAACTCATATTGATTTTAAAGCTTCCATCTTGGGCTATATCAATAAGTTTATTTTTTATTATTTGAGCGTATTTTGGTTCACCATAGGGAGCTAAACCCATTAGCTTATATTCCCCAGAATTTACTTTAAAACCAGTGTAGTATGTGAAAGCGGAATAAAGCAGTCCCAATGAATTAGGGAAGTTCATTTCTTTTAAAATTCTGATATTATTATTTTTACCTATAGCAATTGATGAAGTAGTCCATTCCCCTACACCATCAAGTGTAAGTATTGCAGCATTTTTAAAAGGAGAGGGGTAAAATGCACTTGCCGCATGTGATAAATGATGCTCTGAAAATAAAAGTTTGTCCTTCCAATTTACTGTTTCATCTAAACTACTTTTTAATTGATTTATTAGTAATGATTTTTGAAACAATTTATCTTTTATCCAAACAGGTATAGAATTTATGAAACTTTTAAAACCTCTTGGGGCAAAGGCAAGATAAGTTTCTAAGATACGTTCAAACTTTAGAAAAGGTTTTTCATAAAAAATAACATTTTGAAGTTGAGAAGGATCAATTTCAGCCTCCTTCAAACAGTATCTAATAGCATTACTTGGAAATCCAGCATCATTTTTTTTACGAGTAAATCTTTCTTCTTGAGCTGCAGCAATTATTTCTCCATTTTTTATTAATGTTGCTGCACTATCATGATAAAAAGCCGAAATACCTAAAATGTACATATTCAAAATCTTTTAAAAAAAAGTATAGATGAAAGGTGCTACTACTGTACCTTTGCTGACAATAAGTAAACCACCCAATGCCAACATAACCAATACAAGTGGAGCTAACCAAAGCTTTTTTCTTTTAAGAAGAAAACTAAATAATTCATTAATAATTTCCAAAACAAGATACCTTTTAAAATTGTTGATAAAATGATTTTGAATTTGAGGTTTTATCAATCCTTTTAATCCAATAACTATCAATATTTTTTTCTTTTAATCTTAATTCATCTCTTCCAAATAATCTCATTACTAAACTATATGGTGTTATCAACCCATAAAATAAAACGCATAAAATTATTGGACTTACAATTTTACCTAAAAATATACCAATCAGATACCACATAATATTTAAAGGTGTTAAAATTTCTACTTTTACTAAGGAAATTAAAAGAAATATTAAAGAAATTGTAATGAAAATAAATAATAAAAGAAAATTATTGTTTAACCAAAAATAAATAGATAGTAAAAAAAATATTCCACTAAAAAATAAACCAAATGTTAAATTAGTCGGTGTTTCTGGTTTTGATCTCATTTTATCTAATTATAAGAATATGTTTTTAAAAAATAATTTAGTTAATTAATTTATCATTTCATATAATTATAGACTAAAAATGTATATTATACAATTATCTTAGATTAATCTGATTAGATTTTATTTCTTTTGTCCAATTACTATAAACAAACCACCCTCCCGACCTAAATTAGAAAATAAAATAGATATTTGGGCACACAATCTTTGAAAATATGTTCCTATATTTCCTTGCATGTAATTTATTTGTTTTAAATCGAAATCAAGGCTTGGAACTGAACCTAAATAATTAATTTCATTTTCATTAAACCACTCTATTACTTCATCAAAAGAATGCTTTCTTTCGACAGGGTGCTCATATTGATCTCTAAACCAAGCTTGTTTCTGTTCTGAGCTTAAATCTTTATTTAAGTGTGGATCCATAATAAATATTAGTTTCTTTGCAAATTTTGTTTTTCCTAAGAGTTTATAAATTAATTGTCTAAAATTTGTTAATAATCTACCTATTTTATTATACACTCCTATAATTATTATTCCATCAGGTTTGACCCACCTTGAAATTACTTCAAATCCTTTTTTAGAATTTATTGTATGATGTAGTACGCCACTGCACCATACAAAATCAAAATAATTATCTTCAATAATGTCATCAAATATGTCTGCGTTTAGAAAAATGACATTATTGATTTTGTTTTTTTTTGCAAAAGACTTCCCAAGACTTAATGACTCAAACGTTGGATCCATTGCTACAATTAAGTTATTGGTACCTATTGCCATTGATATTGACAATTGACTTGTACCACTTCCAACTTCTATAAAAGTTTTGTTAAATCCTATAGTTTTTTTTAGATCATTTAAAAACGGATTGCATTTTATAACCTTTAAAAAACTAAATTTATTTTCCAATCCTTGATAATTTGGGAATGGAGTGACTTTGTAAAAGTCAACAATTTTTTTAGTTGTATCTGAGTTTATGTTATGACAAAAAATCCCACTAATATTTTTTATGTCTTTTATATATTTTTTTTTTAAAAATTTCATTTTAATATTTAGTTATAATTTTGATCCAATTTTGAAATTATTTATATGCCAATAAGTTATTTTATTACTATTCATTTAACATTTTTATAATAATTACGAAAGTTAATCTTAATACTCATTAAAAATATGGAATAAGCCTTATGAGTGGTACGATGTTTGTCACAGTCAAACTCTTGTTAGGCTTAAAACACAAAAAACCTCAAAAAACCGAAGTTTTTGGGGTGCGTGTAAGTCATT
>CACALC010000048.1:0-5085 GCA_902533225.1 uncultured SAR116 cluster alpha proteobacterium
AATTAATGTCCCAACATTCAAAAGATTTGATTGAAAATGCAGGAGCTAAAGGCACTCGTTTTGGCTCTATAGGAACAGGTGAACATGCTGGAAGCCTTATTTTTATTCAATTTTATGATGATTTGAATGGCTATCAAAAGGCTATGGATTTTCAATCAACTTCTCCTATTTTCAAAGAAATCATGAATAGTAGAAAAGCTAATGTATATTTAAGAAATATTGCAACTTCCTTACCAACAAAATTTGCAAATAGTTCAGAACATCCCAAATATATTGTTATCACAAGAGCTGAAGCTGCAATGTCAGATAAAGACAAATTTTTAAATTGTATAAATGACACTGCTTCTTGTTTTAAAGAAAATGGTGCTATAACGCTAAGATTTGGCAACTTACTGACTGGTTCTAATGTTGGCAACTACTTACTTGGTGTGGGATATCCATCTATGGAAGCTATTGAGAAGACTTATGATGAGTTATTATCTCACAGTTCTTATAAAGAACTTATGACTTTTGCAAAAGTGAATATGAGAAACATTATAAAGATTCTTTAATTTAAATAAATATCTTATAGACTTTTTAAGTCTCTAAGAATTGTTACATTATGATTGAAATTATTGGTATTACATCGTCCTTTTTTGCAATTATTGCTTTAGGAGCTTTTACTAAATATGTAGGCTTATTCGATGAAAAGAGTAGTCATATATTTTCCAATTTTGCATTTTATGTAGCTTTGCCTCCAATGATAATAACTTCAATATTGGCAAACCCAATTAAGGGTCTGATCCACTTTGATTATATCGTCAGATTTGAAATTGCTACATTAATTATTTTCATATTCTCTTATACGGTTTCAAAGTTTGTATTTAAGTTCAAAGGTAATGAGAACTCAGTATTTGCACTGAACTCAACTTACTCAAATTATGGTTATATTGGAATTCCTTTAGTGATATTACTTTTTGGACAAAAGGCAATTATTCCTGCTTCATTAATTTTAGTTTTTGACATAGCTTTTGTCTTAGCTTTAACTGCTATTTTTTCTAATAATTTTAAGAATACTTCAGCATTCTCAAACTTTATAATCGCTTTAAAATCTATATCAAAAAATCCTGTAATTATTTCTTGTTTAATAGGGCTATTATTATCATTTTTTGAATTCGACTTGGGAAAGATTCCAGAAAGTATATTAAATATATTATCCGGTGCAGCTGTGCCTTCAGCATTATTCGCTATAGGTATTATAATAGTAAGCAAAAATATTGAAAAAGCTTATTTTGAATTAATATTCATAAGTTTTGTTAAGTTAATTATACACCCTTTATTAGTCATATCATTATTCTTTTTTTGGTCAACAGATGAACTTAAGATGCTTGATATAATATGGTTTCAAGTGGCAATCATATTTTCTTGTTTGCCGGTTGCAGCAACCGTGTTTCCTATATCTCAATATTATCGAGCCTATATTCTAAAAACTTCATCTGCCATAATTATTACTACCCTTATTAGTATTGTAACAATTCCAATCGTACTGCTTTTAGTAACAAATAAAAATTTTTATAATATTGTATAGCTTAATTCTATATTTAACTCACTCTGTTTCTTCTTATTCTAACATATTCCAATGACCTATTAACAGTTTCCTTATAGTTAATTATATTTCTATAAATACATGGTCAAAGTTTTAATACATGTCGTGTATGTCTATATTAAATTTTATTATTTTATATTCAGATAGAATAATTATCCCAAAAAATATTGATGTGATAAGACCATTTATAATTGCAATGGTCATAATTAAGGATACTGGCTAGCCTATTTTTATAAATAGAAAATATCCAATTATGCCAAAATTACCAATACAACAACCTAATAAGCACCACAATGTATTTTTAGACGCTTGAGAAGCAGTATGTTTGCAATACCAGCAGATTATTAATGTACTAAGCGTTGACATAAAACCGTATAATGTTAAATATAAACCTTACTTTAAGGGGAAGGTAAAAAAACTTATGAATATAGGTAAAGCCTCAAAAATATCTGATCTAACAGTTAAAACTGTAAGATATTATGCAAATATAGAACTAGTAAAGCCTAAACAAAGCAACTTTACTGGCTATAGAGAATATAGTGAAGAAGATGTTTTAAAATTAAAATTTGTTGGTAAAGCAAGAAAGTTTAATTTTAGTATTGAGGAATGTAGAGAGCTTTTATCGTTATATGAAAATGAAAACAGATCCAGTAAAGAAGTTAAAAAAATTACTTTAGAAAAGATTTGTGAAATTGATAAAAAATTAAAAGAATTAAAAGATTTACGTAATGAATTAAGTTATTTGGCAAATAATTGTCATGGTGATGATAGACCGAACTGCCCGATACTTGATGCTTTTTCTCAAAAATGAGAGAATTTATATTCATCAATATGTTTTAAGGGATTAATTGCTTAAATTTTTCAATAGACTATCTAATACAACTAAATCTATAATTTTGATGATAATATCAGGTTTTTGTTTCGTTGTAATGCACAGTACAGCTAAATATTTATCTGAAGAAATTCATATTTTTGAAATTACATTTTTAAGATGTGCTCTTGTTATTGTAGTCTTGGCCCCAATGATGTTTAAAGAAGGTAGAAGTGTATTTATAACTAAGCAACCAAAGTTTCAGTTATATAGAATATTAACTAATTCAGTTGCTATGTTATGTTTTTTTTATGGTTTAACTATAACATCGCTTTCTCAAGTTACAGCTCTAAACCTAACAGTTCCAATCTTTACGACTTTTTTA
Source organism: uncultured SAR116 cluster alpha proteobacterium (assembly GCA_902533225.1). GTDB lineage: Bacteria > Pseudomonadota > Alphaproteobacteria > Puniceispirillales > Marisalimonadaceae > Marisalimonas. Next base: position 2,782 of record CACALC010000048.1, read on the forward strand.
GCTTTTTTATTTTTGAAAGAAAAATTAAAGATAAGAAGGATGATAGCTTTGTTTGCTGGTTTCTTGGGCACAATGATAGTCTTAAGACCGGACCTTTCTTTTAATTTTGGAGGTTTTTTAGTTCTTACTTCTGCTTTAATCTGGTCAATATCTCTCATTTTTATTAAAAAACTAACGGAAACAGATTCTGCAGTTACAATATCACTATATGCAGGTGTTGGAATGATACCTCCAACTTTTGTGGTTGCCTTTCCACACTTAACAATGCCTAACATAAATCAATTTTTAATTATTTTTTTTATAGCTGTTTCAGGAACATTAGCCCAAACACTTTTAAACAGCGCATTTAAAAGAGGTCAACTTGCAATTTTACTACCATTGGATTTTTTAAAATTAATTTGGGCAGTTCTTATTGGATATACTGTTTTTACAGAAAGTACCCCTATAACTCTTTGGTTAGGAGGTTTACTTATAGTAGGTTCGTCATCATATATTGCCTGGCGTGAAAGAAAATAAAAATTAATCTTATAATTTAACCAATTTTTTTCCTAGATTAAGACCATTTAAAATTTTAACCAAAGATGAAGGTGCTTTGCTAAGTCCATGACTTATATCTTCTTTATTTTTCAATTTACCATCTTTAAACCATTTTGCTAATTGATCGTATATTTCTTTATATCTATTAAAGTAGTCTAATACTAACAAACCCTCTATTTTAGCTCTTTTGACTAGTAAGGTTCGATTAACACGTGGACCATTTGGTATAGGGTATGAAGGCATACCAATAGTTCCACAAATCACAACTCTGGCATTAATGTTTATATTTTCCATTACAGCGTCAAACTGATCTCCACCCACATTATCAAAAAAACAATCTATTCCATTTGGCGCAATTTGCTTAAGACAAGATGATAAATTATCAGTTTTTTTGTAATTAATTACTTCATCATACCCAAATTCTGTTTTACAAATTTCTGCCTTTTCATCAGAACTAGTAAATCCTATTGTATTACATCCATATATTTTAGCTATTTGACCTACAGCAGAACCAACACTGCCTGCAGCAGTTGTCACAACTATAGTTTCCTTTTTTTTAGGTTTGCATATGTCAACAAGACCAGCAAAAGCTGTAATACCATTAAGACCCAATGCACCAAGGTTAGCTGATAAAGGGACTTCATTAGGATTAACTTTTATTTGTATTGCACTTTTATTAACCATTGCATATTTTTGCCAGCCAAGCCAACCGACTACATACTCATTTTCGTTAAAACCTCTGTCCTTAGATGATATAATTTTACCTACACCTAAGCTTCTCATAGTTTCATCTATAGCTACAGGCTTAAAATAATTACCAACATCACTTATCCAACCCCTCATTGCAGGATCTATTGAGACATATTTAACATCTACAAGCAACTCATCGTCTTTTAATTCTTTTAGTTCTTCAGTTTTTAAATCGAATAAGTCTTCAGTAACAGATGGATCTGGACGATTTTTTAAAGTTATTTTGCTATTAATTAAGTTCAAAGAAATTTAACCTTTAATAGTGAAGTAATTTTTTATAATTTATTAAAATTGATGAACAGTATTATACTGCCCATTTATTTAATTTCATAATTTAAAACATCCTGATTACATTAGAGGCCTTTAATTTTCCTAATTCGTTTGCCTTATTGACAACATTTTGAAAAGCTTCGGACATACCAATTCTATCTATTATATCACCCATAGATTCAAACGATGAATAATAATATACTACATATAGTGAATCCATTTTATCAGCAATTATTGGATATAGACCTAAAATTTTTGTATCTTCGTCTTTACCTATATTTTCAACCTCAGAAAGTAATTCTATGGATTTAGGAAGAAACTTTCTATCTACTTCATATTCTCTTAATAGTAATATGCCATGTTCTGGTGACGGTGCACCATATATAGTCCTGTAAACTTCTGGTCCAATTAAATGACCAGAAGGATCATCGTCTCTTTTGCTCATCATATCAATGATATCTTTATTCTTACTCAATTCAGTAAATGATTTAGTAGCTGTAGTCATATCTGGATATATAGCTGTCAATTGAATGCAACCATTCAACTCACCACCTACAAATGTACCTAATCTGGCTTTTGTACCTAAACTAACCATGATATCTTTATATTTAGTGGCTCTTTCTAGTGCTATTTTAGCTTTACCTAAAATTGGCTTTAATACTCTTCTCGAAACAATAGCCATTTAATACTCCTGTAAAATTTATTATAATTATAAAGCATATTGCTACATGAAATCATATACAGACA
>CACALC010000049.1:0-4850 GCA_902533225.1 uncultured SAR116 cluster alpha proteobacterium
TGACAAAGCAGCAGATTTAAAACCTTTTTCTATTAATAAATCAGCTATTACTTCGCCTTGTCTTGCATCGGATGGTGCGGTTCTAAAGAAAAGTCCGTTATCAGGTTCAGTTGATAAAGCAGGTGAAGTTGCTGAAGGAGATATCATAACTATACCATTAGGCATTGCTACATTTTTTAAAACTGCTGTAGTAACTCCAGAGCAATCCGCGCCCATTATGGCACTGACTTTATCAGAAGTTATTAATCTTTCTGCTGCAGCTTGTGCGGCGGCTGCGTCAACACATGTAGAGTCTGCTCTAACACCTTCAATTTTACCATGCATAAAATTGCCTGAATTATTTACTTCTTCAATAGCTAATTCAGCACTTTTTGCCATCACAGGTGCTAAAGATTCAATAGGACCTGTAAATCCTAAAATAATTCCAATTTTCACATTTTTTGCAAATGCTGGGAAAATAAGGAAAATTGATAGTATTAACGAAATTAGAATTTTTTTCATAAACGTTTCCCCTTTTGTTTTATAAATACATTTAATTTTATAAAGAAAAAATATTATTAAGCGAATCAAATTTTAAGTTGTTATGCAAAATAACCTTTAGTAGGTTAATTATAGATTTACCAAAAAGAAAAGATATTTTCCATATGTATTACAATGTTCTTAAAATATTAAAAGAAGGTTTAAATGACAATAAAGGATGGAAAAAAACATGGCAAAACCCCGAGATAAAGAAAAAATATGATGTGATTATTATTGGTGGTGGCGGACACGGACTGGCAACAGCTTTTTACTTAGCTAAAGAATTCAAAATTAAAAATATAGCAGTGCTTGAAAAAAACTGGATTGGTGGAGGCAACGTAGGACGCAACACGACCATAATTCGATCAAACTATCTACTAAATGAAAATGAAGCCTTTTACGAATTTTCCTTAAAATTATGGGAAACTCTTGAAAATCAAATTAACTATAATGCAATGGTTAGTCAAAGAGGAGTTTTGAATGTTTTTCATTCTGATGCGCAAAGGGATTCTTTTGTAAGACGAGGTAACTCTATGATAATTAATGGAGCAGATGCAGAGTTGTTTGATGTTGATAAAATAAAATCAATTTATCCTTTTTTAGATTATGACAACGCGAGGTTTCCAATTAAGGGAGGCCTTTTCCAAAAAAGAGGTGGTTCAGTCCGCCATGATGCTGTTGCATGGGGTTACGCTCATGCTGCAGACGAATTAGGTGTTGATATCATACAAAATTGTGAAGTTACAGGGTTCAAAATCAAATCTGGAACCTGCATTGGTGTAGAGACTAATAAGGGTGATATTTTAGCCAATAAAATTGGTTGTGCTGTAGCTGGATCGTCAAGTTTATTAATGTCTAAAGCTAATATGAACCTTCCATTAGAAAGCCATGTTTTACAAGCATTCGTAAGTGAAAGTTTAAAGCCTTTTATTCCAGGTGTCATTACTTTTGGAGCAGGGCACTTTTATATATCACAATCTGATAAAGGTGGCTTAGTTTTTGGGGGTGATATTGATGGATATAACTCCTATGCGCAAAGAGGAGGGATGGATATGTTAGAAGATGTTTGTGAGGGTGGTTTAGCATTAATGCCTAACATAGGTAAGGCTAGACTTTTAAGAATGTGGGGAGGTATTATGGATATGAGCATGGATGGTTCTCCAATTATAGATAAAACTCACATTAAAGGATTATATTTGAATGCGGGTTGGTGTTATGGGGGCTTTAAAGCAACCCCAGCTTCTGGCTGGTGTTTTGCTCATTTACTCGCAAAAGATGTTTCTCATTCATTATCTGAAAACTTTCAATTAGATAGATTTAAAAATGGCTATATGATTGACGAAAAAGGTCAAGGAGCCCAACCAAATTTACATTAAAGTAGAAACTAATGATTATTGATCACCCATTATTAGGTCCAAGGGATGCTAGTGAATTCATCTATTTGGGTGATGCGTCACTATTGAACAGACCTAACTGGGATGAAGAAAAATCAGAAGATAATTTTTACAAATACCTATATCTCAGAGAAAATGTTGCCGGAATGCATAAAGAACTTTGGTTTCATCAACAAGGAGATAGAAGTTGGCTTGTGATTTCAAGAAATACTGTAACTCACGAAATTGTTAAAGTTGAATTAGCTACTGAATTTAAAAAAAATATGGGAAAGTCTAATGACTAGACCAACAAGAACTAAATCTAGTCTGATCAATACAAATAAAAAATTAAGTTTTGTATTTAATGGGAAAAAATACGAAGGCTTTCAGGGCGATACCCTGGCATCAGCTCTATTAGCTAATGATGTTAAATTAATTGCTAGATCATTTAAGTATCACAGACCAAGGGGAATTTTTACATCAGGTTCTCATGAACCAAATGCCTTAGTTGAAATTATACATGATGATTATAATGAACCCAATAGCAAAGCTACTACAGTAGAATTATATGAAGGATTAGTGGCTAAAAGTCAAAATTGCTGGCCTTCCTTAAAATACGATCTTATGTCAATAAATGATAAATTTTCAAAATTTATCGGTGCTGGTTTCTATTATAAAACTTTCATGTGGCCGTCTTTTTTTTGGGAAAAGGTCTACGAACCAGTCATTAGAAAAGCTGCTGGCTTAGGAAAGTTATCAAAAAATAAAAATAATAAAAATTCAGAAAAAGGTTTTTTATATTGCGATCTTATCATTATTGGTTCAGGTCCCTCAGGACTAATTTCTGCTTATATTGCAGGTTTGTCGGGAATTAAAGTTATAATAGTTGAAGAGGATTATGTCTTTGGTGGTAGTCTCAACAATGAAATTTTCAAAATTTCTAATATGTCACCACAAGCGTGGGTTCAATCTATTTTAAAGGAAATTAGAAAACTATCAAACGTTAGATGTATAGAAAATACCTCTGTTATAGGGATGTTTGATCATGGTGTCTTTGGAGCAATACAAAAATTAAAAGAAAGTAAAATAGAACAAATATTTTGGAAAATTGTGTCTAAGAAAGCTTTACTATGTTCAGGCTCACTTGAAAGGCTAGTTCCTTTTCAAAATAATGATTTACCAGGAATTATGTTGTCAGGTTCTATTCGTAGTTATTTAAATAGATGGGGCGTAAGTAGTTTTGATAAAGTTTTATTATTTACAAATAATGACGATACTTATGTAACGGCCTTGGACTTAATTTCGAATGGAATAAATTTAATTGGTGTTGTTGATACAAGAGATAATCCTAGAATTTTTGATACTAAAATTAAAGTTTTTAAAAGTTCTCAAGTAGTCAATGCTACAGGTAAGTTATATCTTAAAGGTGTTGATATAGTTAATAAAGAAGGAAAACTTACACATTTAAAATGTGACTATCTTGGTATTTCAGGAGGTTGGAACCCAAATATTCATTTAAGTTGTCATACTGGGGTAAGACCTGAATGGAATGAAAAGATATATGCATTTGTTGCTGGTAAAACGAATATCTCAACACATTTAAAAGCTGTAGGCTCAGCAAATGGAAAGTTTTCATTAAATGAGTGTATCCTCGATGCTGAAAAACAAGTATTAGAAATACTTTCAGATTTAGAGATGAAACCCAAAAAATATAGCCTCCCAAAAATTAAAGAGCAATCTTTTGAAATAGATCCTTTTTGGTTTGTAAAGATTGGTTCTCAAAGAAAATGGGTAGATTTACAAAATGACGTGACTGTAAAAGATATTGAAATGGCTTATGCTGAAAATTTTAGATCAGTAGAGCATTTAAAGAGATACACAACTTTAGGAATGGGGACGGATCAAGGTAAAACTTCTAATGTTACCGGGTTGGCTATTTTAGCCTCCTTATCAAAAAAGTCTATACCAGATGTAGGAACTACGGTATTTAGACCACCATACGTTCCATTATCCATAGAGGCTTTAGTTGGTTCGTCAATTGGTAAAAATTTTAAGCCAACAAGATTAACTCCAACCCACAATTGGGCTAAAGATAATGGTGCTAGTTTTACTGAAACAGGATTGTGGCTAAGAGCTGAATGGTATTCTCAAAAAGATGAAAATCATTGGAGAATGAGTGTTGATCGAGAGGTGAATTCTGTCAGAAATTCAGTTGGATTTTGTGATGTTTCAACTTTAGGAAAAATTGATATTCAAGGAAAGGATGCCCTAGAATTTGTAAATAAAGTCTACTGTAATGGATTTGCAAAATTACCAGTTGGCAAAGTTAGATATGGCTTAATGCTTAGAGAAGATGGAATTGTCATGGATGATGGAACCACAGCTAGAATGAGTGAAAATCATTTCATCATGACAACTACAACTGTAAATGCTGAAAGTGTTTATAGGCATCTAGAATTTTGTCATCAATGTCTGTGGCCAGAGATGGAGGTCCATCTAATTTCAACAACAGATGCTTGGGCACAAATAGCAATTGCAGGTCCAAACTCCAGAAAAATAGTTTCTAAAATAGTTGATAAGCAATTTGATGTTTCTAACAAAAATTTCCCTTTTATGGCTTGCAAAGAAATAACAATTTGTGGAGGTGTTTTAGCAAGGCTATTTAGAATTTCATTTTCAGGTGAATTAGCATATGAGTTATCTATCCCAACACAATATGCATCATCATTAGTGTCGTATCTTATGGAAATAGGAAAAGATGAAAATATAATTCCTTACGGTACAGAAGCACTTGGAGTTATGAGAATTGAAAAAGGACATGCTGCTGGAGCAGAATTAAATGGCACAATCTCTGCTCAAAATTTAAATATGGGCAAATTGGTATCCAATAAAAAGGATAGCATTGGCATGGTTCTATCAAAAAGAGAAGGCTTGAATACTTTAGATGGTTTGCGGTTA
>CACALC010000050.1:0-4796 GCA_902533225.1 uncultured SAR116 cluster alpha proteobacterium
CTAAAAAATAGAGATTACTTAAACAAGCTTATTGAGAAGGTTACTATCACTAAAACCTCAGATGAGTGGGTTAAGAAATTAGAAAAAGTTGGGGTACCATGTGGTCCTATAAATTCTATTGATAAAGTATTTGACGACCCACAGGTAAAGCATTTGGGCATTGCCCAATCCATTGATACTATACCATTTGGACAGACTCAACTAGTAGGCCAACCTTTTAACTTGTCTCGTTCGCCTAGCATAATGAAACAAAGGCCTCCTGAAAAAGGTGAGCATAATGAAGATGTTTTGTTAGATTTAGGTTATAGCAGTGAAGAACTTGATGAGTTAAAATCAAAAAATATTATTTGAAATAAGTGAGGTAATTATGACAACTAATAAAATGTTATCAAGAATTGAAAATGGTGTTGGTTATATTACTTTTAATAACCCAGAAAAACATAATGCTGTGTCAATTGATATGTGGGATGCGTTGGAGAGAATACTTGATGATTTTAGAAGTGATAATACTGTAAGAGTGATAGTGTTAAACGGGGCAGGTGGAAAGTCATTTGTTTCTGGAGCAGATATTTCTAAATTTGACAAAGAGAGAAGTTCTAAGGAAGCTGTTTTAAGTTATAATAAAAGAACCCAAAAAGTGTATGAGAACCTTGAAACATTTCCAAAGCCAACTATTGCAATGATTAACGGGTATTGCATAGGTGGTGGTCTGAATTTGGCTGTATGTTGTGATATAAGGATATGTTCTGAGAAATCTAAATTTGCAATGCCAGCAGCAAAATTATCTTTAGGTTACCCTTTTTCTTCAATAAAAAGATTATTTGATGTTATGGGGCCAGGAATGGCTAAACATTTCATGTTTACAGCAGATAAAATTTCTGCAGAAGAGGCCTTGACATGTGGGTTAATTCAAAAATTAATTAGTGAAGATGACATAGAAACTTTTGTAAAAGATTATGCTCTTACTATATCTAAAAATGCTCCCTTAACTATCAAAGCTATGAAACAAATTGGCGTGGAAATCTTAAAAAACCCTGATCAAAGAGACCTTTCAATATGTGAGCAACTTGCGTCCGCATGTTTTGACAGTGAAGATTATAAAGAAGGAAGGAGAGCATTTATGGAAAAAAGACAAGCCAATTTTAAAGGTGTTTAACTTCTATTAAAATATTTCACAATGGGTTATAATATTTTATGGCATTATCATGAAATAAACATTTAATTTTATCATCACTCATTTCGGAAGTTATTTCCTTAAAACCATAATATATGTCGTCAAAGCTTGCTAAAACCCCATCTACTGGAAAATTAGACGCAAACATACATCTTTGATATCCAAAAATATTAATAGCATCCAAAATAATACTTTTATTGAGTTTTACTGTCCATTGTTTACCAGGAACACAAATGCCAGATATTTTGATTGCGGTATTAGGTTGTTCAGCAAAATTCTCTAAGTTAGCTTTCCAATTACTCAGGCCTTCCTTCGATCTATCAGCAGGAAGACCAGTGTGGTTCAAAATAATAATTGTATCTGGAAAATCTTTTGCTAATTTTGTAGCCTCGTCTAAATGCCACCAAGGTGTTTGAAGATCAAAATGAAGTTTGTATTTTTTAAGTAAAGAATATCCCTTTCTAAAAAATGGATCATTAAGAGTTCCCTTTGAATTAAATGTTTTAATATTTGGAGATAGTGAAGACTTTGGTTTATGCCTTATGCTTCTAATCAAAGGGAATTGTGTATGACCTTTTAAAACTAATTCAATATCTTCTCTATCAAACCAAGCTTGTCCAACTAAAGCATTTGGAAAGCCTGAAATATCGAATGATTCTTGAAGCCATTTTGTTTCTCCCACAGGATCTTTGGGGTCCCACTCAGTTTCCATATGAATAGTTTTAACTATGTTGTGATTTTTACTTACTTTTTTGTAGTCAGCTAGCATAAAGTTTTTACAAATTGAGCTGTAATCACCATATCTAAAAGGTATTTGGTTATTTTTATCTAACCAAAGATTTTTTTTAAGGCTTAAGTCCCAAAAATGGTGATGAGCGTCAATAATAGGTAAATTTTTCAATTTATTATTTCTTTAAAATTTATCATCTTTCTTAAATAATTTTATAATAGATGTCCCGTCTAAATTTTCCTTCGAATTTTCAGATAATATTGTAAATAATTGTTTAGTTAGATTTGTCATTGGAAGAGGTATGTTTTTTTTATCTCCAAGTTCTGAGACCATAGTTAAATCTTTAAGAATTTGAGACGTATAACCTTGTGGTTTAAAATCTCTATTTATTATTCTTGGAAATAAATATTTTAACAAATTTGAACCCGCATGACCGTCTCGTAGTGCATCTGGAATTTTTTTTGCATCAATCCCCCAAGCCTCGGCAAATGACAATGCCTCTGCTAAAATTGTGTAATTATTGAGGACTAAGATTTGATTTATCATTTTTACGATTTGCCCTGATCCAGTTGGCCCAAAGTAAGTAAAATTAGATGAAATATTTTTTAGAATTGGTGATAGTTTCTTAACAATCCTTTTTTCTCCACCGATCATTAAAGCTAAGCTACCATCTAGAGCTTTGTCTGGTCCTCCAGACATAGGAGCATCAATCCATGATGCTCCTTTTTGAGTGCTTAATTTATTTGAAAAGTTTACTGTTTCGTTCGCTAAGGTAGTAGATAAGTCCACTAAAATAGTGGTTTTAGAAGCATTTTTAATTATTCCACTTTCCTTAAAAACTACATCCTCTACACTTTCTGTTTTATCTACACATATAAATATTATCTCACAATCTTGAGATAATTTAGCTGGACTTGTCGATAACGAAATTCTTTTTTTATTCGTCAAACTTTTTAGGTTATTTTTATTTTTATCATAAATATTAACAGTATATTCTTTTTCTATTAAACGTTTTACAAGACAGTTTCCCATTAATCCGATGCCAACAAAGCCTAATGGTTTTAAATTATTGCTCATATATTTCTCTTATAAATAAAATTATATGTTAATCGTCAATAATAAAATTTATATGTAAACACAACTAAATAAAAAGTATAATTCATAAGTTAACAATTGCTTTTTTATTCAGACATAAAATAACTTTAGGAATTAACTCGTTTTGATTAATAACGTTAAAAATGGAATTTTATTAATAATACTTGCTACTTTATTTTTTGCTATTATGGACGGAGTATCAAGATATTTAGCAGAAACATACAATGTTTTTGTTATTAATGTGATTAGAAGTTGGGTTTTAGCAATGTTTGTTATTTTAATCAGTTTAAGAAAAAAAAATGGCCTTAAAAAAGTTATAACTACTAAACAGCCATATATACAATTTATAAGAGGAATACTACTAATTTTGGCCATACTAATCGGAGTTTACTCCTTCACGACGTTAGGTCTGGTTCAAACTCATTCAATATTATCCTCCTTTCCATTAATAGTTCTTGCGTTTTCGGGGCCAATATTGAAAGAAAAAATAGGGATTCAAAGATGGATGGCAGTTTTATTTGGCTTCATTGGCGTTTTAATTATTTTAAACCCTGCAGATTTTATAATAAGTTTCGATGCTTTACTTCCTGTAGCGGGAGCTTTTGTATTAGGTTTTTACACTATTTTAACCAGAAAAGTTTCTGAAACAGACACTTCTGAAACAAGTTTTTTTTGGGTTGCGATGGTAGGTTGTGTAGTAATGTCGATTATAGGACCATTTTTTTGGGAGCCAATATTTTTTAAAGATTGGACCTTGATGGCTTTATTATGTATCCTTAGCACTGCTGGTCACTTTTTATTAATAAAAGCGTATGAAAATGCGGAAGCAAGTGTTTTGCAACCATTCACATATTTACAATTATTTTTTGCATCTATCATAGGAATACATATTTTTAATGATAAAGTTACTTTGTCAATTTTTCTTGGTGGAAGTATAGTTGTAGCTAGTGGTATTTTTGCTGCTTGGCGAAATTATATAAAGACCAAAAAATAGATTATTAATTTATCAGACTTATTCTTTTAAGGAGATTTTATCATTAAAACAATTCTTATTACGGGAGCTAGTAGAGGAATAGGTTTAGCTTTAACAAAATTAGCACTTACAAAAAAAATTAGGGTTGAGGCATGTTGCCGAGATTTAGATAATTCCATTGAATTAAAAAAACTTGCTGATGAATATCCAGATTTAAATACTATTAAAATGGATGTCACAAATACAAAAAGTATTTTAAAAGCTGCTAAAGAGTTTAAAAATCCAATTGATTTACTTGTTTGTAATGCAGGCGTTAATAATGGGAAGGGTGATATTTTTAGTAAAGAGCATAATGAAAAAAACATTTTAGACGTCATGATGGTAAATGTTGCAGGACCTTTTCTAACTATCAGAAATCTATATGATAACTTAAACAAAATTGATGGATCCAAAGTAGTTATCATTTCCTCACTAATGGGTAGCCAAACTCATACTTCATCTAATGCAGCAATTTATAGAGCTTCTAAAGCAGCAGCTAATAACTTAATGAGGACTATATCCAATCAATTTATTAATGAAAACATTGTTGTAACATCTTATCATCCTGGTTGGGTCAGAACAGACATGGGAGGAAATTTAGCTGATATATCACCAGAAGAGAGTGCTACAGGTTTACTAAAACACTTCTTAAATTTGAAGAAGGAAGATACAGGAAAATTTTTTAACTATGACGGTAGTACTTTACCTTTGTAGTAGCAGTTTTATTTTTAAATTAATTTAAGAAAATTTAGACATGAAAACATATAGATTTTTAAAAATAACTT
>CACALC010000051.1:0-4676 GCA_902533225.1 uncultured SAR116 cluster alpha proteobacterium
TGACAGAAAATCAATAGCACAGTCTCTAGAATGTCTTTATCAAAGTGAAAACATTACTCAATTTAATATAGACGTTAAAAAAATTACAGAAAAAGATCCTACCAATATTCGAGTTGCAGCGATAAGTGCTTTCGCGGCGAACCAATTTAATCAAAAAGATTTTTATCCTTTTTGTAAAAATCCTCATGAATTTTTTCATATTAGTAATTTAAAAAATCATTTGTCTAATCCAAGTATGATAATAGAAAAACTTATTAATGAAATTAATATTAATAAATTAATCTGGGAGCCTAAAAGAAATTCAACAAAAAATGGTTTCCAAACTGTTGATAATTTATTTAAAGATAATTCCGAAATACTTTCTAATTTAAAAAAAATAATCAATAAAGAAATTATGATATTTTATGAAAAATTTAGAAGTAATGAAAATATTTTATTTAAAGAATGGCCAGAACAACTTACTATCAATGCTTGGTTTGTTAGATTAATAAAAGGTGGTCATCAAAATGCACATATTCATCCTGATGGATGGGTAAGTGGAGTTATTTACCTTAAGACGATATTAAATCCTATAAATAATGAAGGAGCACTTCAGTTGTCTCTTCATGGTTATGATTACAAGATAAAGAATAAAAATTATCCAAAGGTACTTCATCAACCAAATTTGGGGGATATCGTATTGTTTCCGTCATCACTATTTCATGAGACAATTCCAGTAACTCAGGACGCAGAAAGATGCGTAATTGCTTTTGATATGATACCTAATTTTACCAAAAAATAAATTTTATTTCAATTAAGGCATAAAATTTGCATTAAATCTTACGTTTATGAAAACGTAACTATATTTTAGGATTTTAAATGGCTGTTGATTATCTAAGTGCTATTAATCAGTCTGGTAGTGGTTTAAATATTACTCAAATAGTAGATGGTTTAGTTGAAGCTGAAAAGTCGCCACAAGAAGATCAAATTCAAAGTAAAATAGATGCTAAAACTACTTCTATTTCTGCTATAGGAGAAATTAAAAGTGCACTTTCGTCACTATCAACATCATTAAATGCACTAACTGGCAACACATCATTAAAAGTAAATTCTACGAGCTCTGCAATAAGTGCAACTATTACTGATCCTGCAACTGCAGTTGCAATAAATTCTAGTGTCACAATTACGTCACTTGCTGTAGGCCAAACTTTAGCTTTTGAAGATTATACATCTAATACATCTTTGGTAGGTGCGGGAAGCTTGGTACTCGAAAGAGGTGATTGGTCTTCTGGCAGTTTTGTAGCTAGCGCTACAACAGCGTCAAAAACATTAACTGTAGCAGCAACGGATACGTTAGAATCTTTGAAAGATAATATCAATGCACTTGATTATGGTTTAGTAGCTAGTGTTATTGGTGCAGGAGATGATACATATACGCTTGTATTAAAATCATCTGATGGAAAAGCAAATGCCTTAAGAATTACAGCAACAGAAAGCCCGACTGGTTCTGGATTATCTTCTATAGACAACACAACGACTAATGCTTCCAAACAAAAATTAGCTGGTTCAGATGCATCATTTTCAGTAGATGGAATCTCATTAACAAGGTCAACTAACGAAATTACTGATTTATTTTCTGGTTATTCTGTAAACTTACATGCATCTACTACAGTAAATAACGTAAATACACCAGCTGTTTTAAGTGGATCAGTAGATACATCGGATGCAAGTGATAATTTAAGTACTTTCGTAGAAGCAATCAATAAAGCAAGAGCATTATTAAATACTAAAACATTTAGGGGCTCAGCAACGGAGAGATCAGGAGAATTATCTGACGATCCAGTCATAAAAAGCGTTAAAGATCAATTAAATTCACTTACAAATGCATCCTTGTCAGGCTTTGGTGCTAATGGAGTATATTTATCAAATTTGGGAATAAGAACTGAAAAAGACGGAACATTATCCTTAAATACAACTATTCTTGAAACAGAGTTAAAGAACAATCCAAGTTCTTTAGACGCGATTTTTAATTCAATGTATTCTTCTTCTTCTAGTTTATTAACTGTTAGTGGAGGTACAACCTCAACTCCGGTCGCTGGATCATACGCTTTTTCAATGACAGCTTATGTATCTGGGGCATTCACTGGTTTAAGCAGTAGTGACACAACTCCTGAAGTCACCGCTTCTAATAATACTATTCAAATTACAGTTGATGGAACTCAATCTGGTTCAGTTAGTATTCCAAATGCCCACTATACTTCAGAGGCAGCACTTGCAACCGCAATTCAGACAGCCGTAAATGCTGATTCCACACTTTTGGCAGCAGCTAAATCAGTTGTTGTAACCCATTCAAATGGAAGTTACTCAATTTCATCTAGTTCAATTGGTTCGTCATCTTCTATTGTAATTGACTCTATAGGCAGTAATTTAGATAGTTTTCTTAAGTTTGTTGGAACTACTGATGTTGATAATATAGGAACATCCCAGAGTGGGACTGCTAGCACTGCTTTAACTTTAAACGGGGCTTCAGTGACTACTACAGATTCAGATGGATTAGTTGACGCAGAAACTTTAGGAAGTGCTGGAAATTTTACTATTGATGGAGATCAATCGAGCGCTGCATCAAGTAGTTTAAACTCTTTTATTACCATTGCTAGCTCAAATAATTTGTCTGCGGTTACATTCACTATTACAGGAACTGATATAGATGGAACATCTCAACAAGAAACAATTGTTGGTCCATCTGCTGGAGCAACCGTCACTGGAACAAAAATTTTTAAAACAGTTACTCAAATTGCCTCTGGAGCAGCAGCATCAGCAGTAAACGTTGGAACAAAATCAGCTTTTGTAGACCTTGCAGGAAAGCGGCCATCAATTATAAGCGCTGGTGGAGATGAAAGTGGCAAATCATTTACTATAGTAGGAACAGATATGTCAGGGAATTCACAAACTGAAGTCATCACTGGGCCTGCTGCCAATGCTACTGTTTTGGGGACTAAAACATTTAAAACAATCTCGTCTATAACTCCTACAGCTAATACTACTGGTTCGATTACTATGGGTTTTACAGGTGCAGGTATAACAACAACTGGCGTAACAGGCTCTGCTACCCTAGACAGTGTCTCTATGAGTGCAGATATAACAAACAATATATTTACAATTACATCTGGAAATGCTGCCGGTTTGAAAGTTAAGTACTCAGGTCTTGGCGCTGATGCAACTGTTTACTATGGACAAAGTCTTATTGATAAGTTAACCACGTACCTGTCTTCAGTATTAGATAGTTCAACTGGTCAATTGAAAACTAGAGAAACAACAATTAACAAAGAGGTAACAGATCAATCGGCATTATTGGCAGATTTGAACACTCAAATGGAATCTTTAAGAGCCAGATATATCACCCAATTTACAAATATGGAACAGGCAGTAACTAGCTTGAAATCAACAGGAGAATATTTAACAAATCTCTTTGAAGCAATGAATAGCGATGATTAAAAATGAATAATTTAAAATATCATATTTCTAAAGCAAAAGGTTATATTAAAAAAGGTAACTTAAACGAAGCACATAATCTTTTATGCCAAGTTTTAAAATATGATCCTCAAAACAAATATGTAAGCAAAACAATAAATAAGATTGAATCAAACAAATTTTTTTTGAAACAAAATACGTCATTTAATTTAGATGAATTAATAAATAAAATCATTCAATATTACACTAATGGGCAATTAGAAGAAGCAACGGTTAATCTAGAGAATGCTTACAGAAGATTTCCAAATTCTGCAATGATAAACAACTTAAAAGGTTTAATTCTCAAAAAACAAAATAAACTATTAGAAGCCGAAAACTTTTTTAAAAAAGCATATCAAATAGATACTAATTTATATGAATCGTTAAACAACCTAGGCAATTTGTATTATCAGACTAATCAATGGGACAAAGCTATAGAGACTTATACAAAGTTGATCAATAATCATCCAAATTATATCCACGGGCTTTCAAATAGATCAAATACTTACCTTGAAAAAAACATGCCTGAAAAAGCTCTACAAGACATAAATTTAGCAATAGAAAAAAATCCTAATGATCCATTGTTTTGGTATAATAAATCAAATATCCATAAAAAATTAAATGATAATAATTTATCAATAAATTGCCTAAATAAGGCACTTCAACTAAATCCTAAATTTGTAAAGGCGTTAAACAATAAAAGTTCAATATTAGAGGAAATGGGAAAGTTAGACGAAGCAATAAAACTCTCTGACGAATGTTTGAATTTAGATTTTAGTAATGCCACATATCATTATAACAAAGGAGCTATTTTATCTAGGCTAGGCAAATTTACTTTGGCGGAAGATAGTTTAAAAAAGGCTATAGAATTAAAACCAGATCATTTTGAAGCAAAATGGAACCTCTCAAATTGTCAATTACTATTGGGAAACTTTAAAGAAGGTTTTGAAAACTTTGAAGCTAGAAGGAAATTAAATTTTTGGGAGGATAGACATTTTAATATACCAGAGTTAGAAAATCTTAATCAAGTTAAAGGTAATAAAATTTTAATTACTACAGAACAAGGTCTTGGAGATACTATCCAATTTACGAGATTTGCGAAAAAGTTGAGCCTTTTAGGAGGTAGCATCTATCTAGAAGTACCCAATCCTTTAATAGGTTTGTTTAGAGAAGATAAATACTTTAAA
>CACALC010000052.1:0-4478 GCA_902533225.1 uncultured SAR116 cluster alpha proteobacterium
AAAATGGGAGGTGTTTTTAATGGATGGTCTAAGTAGAGAAATAAATGATTATGATCTAATTATTAAAAATGGGACTATTGTTGATGGAACAGGTAAAAAATCTGAAACAGCTGATATAGCTATAAAAAACGGTCTAATAGCTGCATTAGGAACCATTAACGGAAAAGCTAATCAAGAAATAGATGCAACTAATTTAATAGTTACCCCTGGATTTGTAGATATTCATACGCACTATGATGGGCAAGCAATATGGGATAGTCAGTTGAAACCATCATCAATTCATGGAGTAACAACAGTAGTTATGGGTAATTGTGGAGTAGGCTTTGCTCCATGCAAACCGGAAGATAGGGTCAAACTAGTTGAGTTAATGGAAGGGGTAGAAGATATACCTGCTCCAGTTATGCATGAGGGTTTGGATTGGCAATGGGAAACCTTTGAAGAGTATATTCAAGCATTAGAAAAAAACAAATTAGACATTGATGTTTGTGCACTTTTACCACATGCGGCTTTGAGAGTTTATGTTATGGGTGAGCGGGCTATCAAGCATGAGGTTGCAAACTCTAATGATATGGAGATGATGAGGAAGCTTGCTAAAGAAGCAGTTGAGGCGGGTGCATTTGGCTTCTCGACCTCTAGAACAATAAGTCACAAAAGTTTAAAAGGTGAATTTACACCAACTTTGAGAGCACATGAAGATGAATTGACAGCGATAGCAATGGGCTTATCAGACGCTGGATCAGGATTTATGGAGATAGTTTCGGATTGGAACGAACCTGACCCTGAAACAGAATTTGAAGTGCTTAAACGTATTGTTAAAAAATCTGGAAGACCAGTTGTGTTTAGTTGTACTCAGAGACATGATAGACCACATTTTTGGGAAGATTTAATGTCAATGGCAAGGCAGGCTCAAAAAGAAGGGTTGCCGATTAGACCTGTAGTGACTCCTCGACCAATAGGGCTGTTATTAGGCTTAAACGGAAGTCAAAATCCTTTCTCAGGAACAGATACATATAAATCTATTGCGGACTTACCTCTTCTTCAAAGAGTTAAAGAAATGAAGAAAGAAAATATTAAAAAGAAGATTTTATCTGAAGATCCTATTAAAGGAAGTACATTTCCTTTAATTAATAGAATTGGCTATTCTCAAATGTATAGGTTTGGTTCTCCACCAAATTATAATCCTAAACCAGAAGAATCTATAGAAGCATTGGCTGAGGTTAATGGTATTTCTGCAGCAGAATTGGCATATCAAATTCTTCTTGAGAATGAAGGTAATAATTTTATTTATGCACCTCTGGTCAATTATGCTGATCATACATTTGGTGTTTGTCAAAAAATGTTAGAGGACAAAAATGCTATAATGGGTCTGGGGGACGGAGGAGCTCATGTTGGATTTATTTTAGATGCAGGATATCCTACATGGCTTATATCTTATTGGTCCGTGAAAAAGAAAGTTTTTTCTATGGAGGAGACAATAAGACGATTAACGTCCGACACAGCAGAAGCTGCAGGTTTGTCTGATAGAGGTGTTTTAAAAATAGGTTTGAAAGCTGATATAAATATAATTGACTGGGAAAATGTAGGATCATCTGATCCTTTTATGACCCAAGACTTACCTGCAGGTGGAAAAAGGTTAATGCAACATACCAAGGGTTATGTAGCGACTATAGTATCAGGAAAAATTACATATCAAAATGGAGCGTCCACTGAAGAAAGACCGGGATCGCTTGTTAAGTCAGTTAAAGATGATAAAAAAGTATTCGCCTTTACCAACTAAATGTTATTTATTTTGAACATTCTAGGCTAAGTCTTGAATAAAGTTAATTTTTCAAATGATTTGATTATATTACCATTTTCAAAAATTTTTTTCAGATTAGCTATTCCTAATTTGTTTTCGACTTTAATGTCATCTGCAACAGTTATTTTTGATTTATGGTATGTCGGTTTAATAGGTATGTCTGAATTGGCAGGTGTCGCTTATATTTTTCCAATTTTTATGCTTACTAGTATGTTATCTAATGGAGCTTTCGGAGGTGCAATTAGTGGAGCTACGGCTAGAGCTTTTGGAAGCAAAAATATTTTCCAAGCAGAATGTGTTTTTAGATCAGCTGTTTTGATAGCGATTTCTGGTTCTGTTATCATGATGTTCTTTTTTTTTAGTTTCGCAGAGGCATTTTTTTCATCGTTTATAATTGATTCAGATGTAGTAGTATCAACTTTATCTTATGGTAACATATTATTGACGGGAATTATTTTAATCTGGTTATTTAATATAATTATATCTGTTACTAGAGGTTCAGGAAATACGTTAGTTCCAGCAATTGGCTGGTTTATTGTTTTATTTTCTCACATTATAATGGCAAGTCTGAATTTAGATTACAATAATGGTCAACTTTTGTTAAAAGAAAACATAAAATTATTTGATGAAATTATTATTTTTTCAGCTCTTGAGTGGGCAGCTATATCTTTACTAACAGGTTATTTTATAGGGATTGTTTTTGTAATATATTTTTACACTGTGGGTAAACACTCATATTCCTTTATTATAAAAGATACTTTTAAACTTAATGGAATTCTTAATCTTTTTAAATCTGGTATGTTAGCAGGTTGTCAATCATTAATGACTATAAGCTTGGCAATATTTTGTACGATAATTATAGGTAGCTTTGGGACTGATTGGGCAGCAGGTTTTGGTATTGCAATTAGACTTGAGTTATTATTAATACCGATAATTTTTGGTATTGGCGGTGCCTTAATAGCAATCGTTGGTGCTAATGTTGGTGCAAAAAATTTTTTGAGAGCGGTAATAATGACTTGGAAAGGTACATTTATTTCTGTTTTCATCGTAGGTTTTATTGGATTATTTTTTTCAATAAACCCAAATTTATGGTCTAGCTTATTTACCGATAGTGTTGAAATTCACGAAACATCAAAACTTTACTTGCAAGTAGTAGCCCCATTTTATGCTTTTTTTGCTTTGGGTCTTGGACTTTACTTCACATGTCAGGCTTTTAACACTTTATTTTGGCCGGTTGTTGGAACATTTATTAGATTGATATTTGTAATATTGAGTACATTTCTACTTTTTAATTTTAATATTGACAGTCCATATTTAGTATTTGTTATTATGGCCTTAGGGTTAATTATATATGGATTATTTATAAGCCTAAGCCTTCAATTAGGTCCTTGGAAAAAATATTATAAATTAGGTTGATATAATATTTTCAGGAATAAATACACCTTTTCCATCTGATTGATTGTCGAAAAGTTTGTAAGCTTCTTCTGCCTGTTTCAACGACCATTTGTGAGTAAATAATTTATCAACGTCAAGATCTTTTTCTGCAACAAAATCAGCACATTCAGCTTGTCCGTATTTGGAAAAAGTCCAGCTACCTATTAATGTGACTTGTCTTCTTAATAGATCATTACTTACATCTAATGTAACTTCTCCACCTTCACCAACAAAGCAAGCTTTTCCCCAAGTTTTGACACATTTAACCGAGTGTGATCTAGCAGAAGGTGAAGAAGACGCATCAATAGACGCATTAACACCAAGTCCCTTGGTGTGATCTTTTATTTCGGTTAATAGGTCTAAACTTTCTGCAGGATTTATAATTATGTTAGCACCAAATTCAATTGATCTGTTTAATCTTTGTTTGTTAGTATCGAGGGCAATAATTTTAGCCCCCATGCTATGGGCTAACATTACAGCAGATAAACCAACGGGGCCCATTCCAAATATTGCAATAGTTTGATTTGCTTTCAAATCTAATCTTTCTAAGGCCCCCCATGCAGTTCCAGTTCCACAAGAAATCGCAGCACCTGCAATAAAAGATATATCGTCTCTTAGAGGAACTATTGTGCTTACTGGACACTTCATATATTTTGCATGCGCTCCATGACCTGTGACACCAAAAACTGCTTTTACACCACTGTCACACAGTTGTTGCCAGCCAGTTGAACAATGAGAACATATACCACAACCTTGATAATGATGCTGCATAACTCTCATACCTATAGAAACTACGTTTTTTGGAACATTTGAACCTATCTCAACAATCACTCCACAAGGCTCATGACCTGCTATGACTGGTTTATCATCCCCGCCAAGACCTAAAGATGACGGTCCGCTATTGGCTCGATAGAATTTAAGATCACTTCCGCACATTCCAGAAGCTTGAATTTCAATGATTACATCATTTGGGCCTGGAGTAGGATCTGGAAAATTTTGAATTTCTAATTTTTTATCACCTAAAAAAACTATACCTTTCATGTGTTCATCCTCTGGAACCTTTTCCTAATTTCTAAATTTTTGATGACAACCTTTACAAGTTTTAGCTAGATTTCGAAAAGAATTAACGGTCATATCGAAATCTTTATTTTGCGATTGCGCTATTAATTTTAATGAGGCTAATTCAAAGTTCTTGATTGCAATTTTAAATCCTTCAGGATCAAGCCAAATATCTGATGAAGCCTCA
>CACALC010000053.1:0-4364 GCA_902533225.1 uncultured SAR116 cluster alpha proteobacterium
GGTACCCAGGGGGAGCTGTTTTACCTTTATATGATGCTATATTTGATAATAAAAATATCAAACACATATTGGTAAGACACGAACAAGCAGCTGTGCATGCAGCTGAGGGATATGCTCGATCAACAGGTAAAGTTGGTTGTGTTTTAGTTACATCTGGACCTGGTGCGACTAATGCAATTACAGGATTGACTGATGCACTCATGGATTCTATCCCGGTTATCTGCCTAAGTGGTCAAGTACCAACACATTTAATTGGAACTGACGCATTTCAAGAAGCTGACACTACAGGTATATCAAGACCATGTACTAAACATAATTACTTAGTAAAGAATGCAGACAAATTGTGTGATATTATTCATGAATCTTTTGAAATTGCCTCAACTGGAAGACCAGGACCAGTACTCATTGATTTGCCAAAAGATATTCAGCTCACTATGGTTCAATACGTTAAAAAAATTAATAAAACTAAAATTAAATTAATTAAAAATAAGTCAAAGATTGATCAAAAAGTAATTACTAAAGTTGCTGAGCTTCTTATAAGTGCAGAAAGACCTATTATTTATGGTGGTGGTGGAGTGATTAATGCAGGTCCTAAAGCATCAAATCTTTTAACAGAGTTAGTTGATTTACTAAATTCCCCAGTAACACTTACATTGATGGGATTAGGTTCGGTATCAAGTGAACATAAAAATTTCCTCGGAATGCTTGGAATGCATGGAACTTATGAAGCTAATTTAGCTATGCATAATTGTGATGTGATGCTTAATGTTGGTGCTCGTTTTGATGATAGGGTTACAGGTAGGTTAAATGCTTTTGCTCCTAAATCAAAAAAAATTCATATAGATATAGATAAATCTTCAATTAATAAAGTTGTTTCAGTGGACTTTGGCTTAGTTGGAGATTGTAAAGAGGTTTTAACTACACTAATTCACGAAATCAAAATGTTACACAACCAAAAAAATTTGAAATCAAAAATAGATTGGTGGGCTCAAATAAATGAATGGAAAAAGATAGACTCTCTGGGTTTTAAACAAATAGGCAAGAATATAAAGCCACAACAAGCTATAAAATCTTTATATGAACATACAAAACATATTGACACATATGTTACTACAGAAGTTGGTCAACATCAGATGTGGGCTGCACAATATTTTGGGTTTTCAAAACCCAATCATTGGATGACTTCTGGAGGTTTAGGCACTATGGGGTATGGTCTTCCATCTTCAATGGGTGTTCAAATAGCTCATCCGGATTCTTTGGTTATTGATATTTCTGGAGAAGCTTCTTTTTTAATGAATATGCAAGAGCTTTCAACAATTGTCCAATATAAATTACCAGTTAAAATTTTTATTTTAAACAATCAATGGATGGGTATGGTAAGGCAATGGCAAGAATTAAATCATGGATCAAGATATAGCGAAAGTTATACAGAATCTTTGCCTGATTTTGTTTTGCTAGCTAAAAGTTTTGGTATTAAAGGTTTAAGAGTTGAAGAAATAAATAAGTTAGACCAGACAATTGATGAAATGATTAATACTAAAGGTCCAGTAATTGCTGATATTAGAGTTGAAAAAGAGGAAAACTGCTTTCCAATGATACCTTCTGGTGCGGCTCATAACGAAATGATTTTAGGATCTGAGGATAAGCCAAAAGATACGTCAGATGCAGGTTTAGCATTAGTATAAGGTATTTAATATGTCAGTATATCAAAATAATGAAATCAAAGAGGAAGAAACTTCAAGAACATTATCCCTTGTTGTTGATAACCAACCAGGAACGTTAGCTAGAGTAATCGGCCTATTTTCAGGGAGAGGTTATAATATTGAAAGTCTTACTGTTACGGAAATAGATAATGCGCGTAATTTATCTAGAATTTCACTTGTTACAAGAGGAACTTCTATGACAATTGAACAAATAAAGTCTCAATTATTAAGAATTGTACCTGTTCATATAGTTCGAGATTTAACACTTGAAGGCCCATTTATCAAGAGTGAATTAGCCTTAGTTAAGGTCGTCATAAAAGGTGCCAATAGGGTTGAAGCCTTAAGAGTTGCAGAAACATTTAGAGCAAGAACATTAGATGTTACTTTATCCAGTTTTGTTTTTGAATTGACTGGTAAGCCCTCAAAGATAGACGCCTTTATAGAATTAATGAGATCATTAGGTGATACAGAAATTTCTAGAACTGGAGTTTCAGCTATTTCAAGAGGAAATAAAACGGAAACAAAATTACTAGAACAAATTTAACTTAACTGATATTAAAGATTTTTATTATTTTTCACAAACACGTAAGGAGCAATTTAATGCGAGTGTATTATGACAGAGATGCAGACATAAATTTAATTAAAAACAAAAAAGTTGTTATCGTAGGATACGGTAGTCAAGGACATGCGCATGCTGCTAATTTAAGGGATAGTGGAGTTAAAGATGTTACCGTAGCTTTAAGATCAGATTCAACTTCCGTGGATAAAGCAAGGTCAGCTGGTTTTCAGGTAATGAATGTTGAAGAAGCTTCTAAATGGGCTGATGTTATTATGATGTTAACACCAGATGAGCTCCAGGGGGATATTTATAGAACAGATATTGAGCAAAATATGAAATCAGGTGCTGCAATAGCCTTTGCTCATGGATTAAATGTTCATTTTAATTTAATTGAACCAAGAAAAGATATAGACGTTTTTATGGTTGCTCCAAAAGGACCTGGACACACTGTAAGATCTGAATATCAAAAAGGAGGAGGTGTACCTTGTTTAATTGCAATTGACAAAGATATTTCAGGTAATGTTCACGATATAGGTCTATCATATGCGTGTGCAATAGGTGGAGGCCGTTCAGGCATTATAGAAACAACATTTAAAGAAGAATGTGAAACAGATCTTTTTGGCGAACAAACAGTTTTATGTGGTGGTTTGGTTGAATTAATTAGAGCTGGTTATGAAACATTAACTGAGGCTGGGTATGCACCAGAGATGGCTTATTTTGAATGCTTACATGAAGTAAAACTTATAGTGGATTTAATTTATGAAGGTGGTATTGCTAACATGAACTATTCAATAAGTAATACAGCCGAATATGGAGAATATGTAACTGGACCGAGATTAATAACATCTGAAACTAAAGCAGAAATGAAAAGAATACTTAATGATATTCAATCAGGAAAATTTACAAGAGATTGGATGCTTGAAAACAAAGTTAATCAGACTAGTTTTAAAGCGACTAGAAGGAAAGTTGCTGATCATCCAATAGAAGCTATAGGTAATGAACTTAGAGCAATGATGCCATGGATTACTGCCAATAGATTAGTTGATAAAGATAAAAATTAATATTTATTAATTTTCTAATATAAGATATTAATCAGACATAGTTTAATTGAAATTAACCAAATAAGCTTTTAAAATCTTTGGGAGGAATATCAAATGTTTGGATACGTACGTGGCTTTTTTTCTGCTGATTTAGCTATTGATTTAGGTACAGCTAACACATTGGTTTATGTTAAAGGCCAAGGTATCCTTCTGAATGAACCATCAGTTGTAGCTATTACTGAGATAAGAGGAAAATCTCAAGTTTTAGCTGTGGGAGAAGAAGCTAAAACTATGTTAGGAAAGACACCGGGTAACATAAGAGCAATAAGACCTATGGCAGATGGTGTTATAGCGGATTTTGATGTGGCTGAAGAGATGATTAAACATTTTATAAGAAAAGTTCACAAAAGATCAGCATTAGTAAGTCCTCAAGTTGTAATATGTGTTCCATCTGGTGCTACAGCAGTTGAGAGAAGAGCTATTCAAGAATCGGCAGAAGCTGCTGGAGCTAGAAGAGTATATCTAATTGAGGAACCTATGGCAGCTGCTATTGGAGCTAATTTGCCTGTAACTGAGGCATCTGGCTCTATGGTTGTAGATATCGGAGGAGGTACTACTGAAGTTGCTATATTATCTCTTGGCAATATAGTTTATGCCCGTTCTGTTAGAGTTGGAGGTGATAAATTTGATGAAGCAATTGTAGCTTTTATTCGACGTCATCACAATTTGTTAATTGGAGAAATGACTGCTGAACGTATAAAAAAAGGTATTGCAACTGCTAAAATACCTAAAGATGGAATTGGTGCCAGTATTGAAGTAAGGGGAAGAGATTTAGTAAATGGAGTTCCTAAAGAGATAGAGATTAATCAAGCTCAGATTTGTGAAGCCTTGGCAGAACCAGTTGGCCAAATCATTGAAGCTACCAAAACTGCTTTAGAACAAACACCTCCTGAACTTGCAGCTGATATTGTTGAAAGAGGTATTGTTCTCACTGGAGGTGGTGCTCTTTTAGGTGAATTAGACACCACAATCAGAGAAGCTACAGGCTTGCCAGTTGTTATT
>CACALC010000054.1:0-3960 GCA_902533225.1 uncultured SAR116 cluster alpha proteobacterium
GCAAGTTGCGTCTTAACTTTTGTAAACCTAAATAATCTATGACCCCAAACAGCATAGTTGCCAGCCCCATTAGTAATAATTGTATTAGGATCTAAATGTTTTCTAAGAGTTCTAAAAGCTGATGTTAGGTCAACACCTGAATTAGGAGCTTCTAAAGGCATGTCGCCCCATTCAATATATTCTTCGTGAGATTTAAATGCATTAATTTCATTATTAGAGTTGGGTTTTGTATTTAGACCCTTTAATGCGTTGTTAAGTATGTTCACAAATGCTATTGGATTTGATACAATTCCAAGATGAGGTTTATAAATTCTTCCTATTTCCTCTGAACCTGGATGAATATGAATAAACTTTTTATTATGTTCTGGAATACCCAACAATGTAAAACCTTGCGAAGGGTTTTCGCTTAATCTACCACCTAACAATACTAGATAATCACTATTATTAATTCGATCGATTAATTTTGGATTAACACCAAGCCCGAGATCACCACCATAATTTTTATGTAAATTATTATAATAACTTTGTCTTCTATGAGATGTAATTATTGTTAATCCAAGCATTTCAGAAATAGATATTAAATCTTTTTCAGCTTCGTGAGACCATATTGATCCCCCTAAAACAACAATTGGATTTTTAGCTTCTTTTATTTCTTCAATAAATTGTGCAAGATCCTTTGTTGTAGGAGCAGACATCAATTGATCAATGAACTCTAATGGTTTTTTATCTGTTTTTTCAGTTAGCATGTTTTCTGGTAATGCTATTATAACAGGTCCAGGTCTTCCTGACATAGCTGTGTGATAAGCTCGTGAGAAGATTTCTGATAATCGGTCAGATTGCTGAACTTCAATTACTAATTTTGCCATACCACCATAAAATTGTTGATAATCAACTTCTTGGAAAGCGTCTCTGCCATACATTTCCTTACCAATTTGGCCTACAAATAATATCATAGGAGTACTATCTTGCTGCGCAATATGTATTCCTGATGCAGCATTTGTAGCTCCTGGACCTCTAGTTACAAAAGCAATGCCAGGCCTGCCAGTAAGCTTACCATCGGCTTCAGCCATCATTGACGCCGCGCCTTCGTGTTTACAAAGAATTGTTTCTATAGATGTTTCTTGGAGACCATTCATTACCGAAAGGTAGCTTTCGCCTGGAACGCAAAACACTCTATCAACTTTTTGTTTTTCAAGTAATTTTACTAAGAGTGATCCAGCTTCTTGCATTTTTCATTCCTTAAAATTTTTTAAATATGGTGAATTAGAGGGTATCATGTCTTCACTAATAGGTAAAATTAGCTCGTGAAGTAGATGTGAAGATAAAGTTTTACCGTGTCTATCAAGTCTTAAGGAGCTATTAACACCACCCCCAAGAGCACTTTGAATTACAAAATTTAATGCTTTTAGAGATGGAAGTTCAAATCTTTTAACTTGAGTTGCACCTAAATGCCTGAAAATATCCAACACTCGTTCTTCAGTAGCAAGATCATTTATAACCTTCCATCCACTATCTAAATAAGCAATAAGTGAAATATTAGATACATCTCCTTTATCACCAGCTCTAGCATGAGCAATTGCATGAACAGGTAAGTCTAATATAATCATAATTGCCTCAAAAGAATCTTATATAATTTTAATTTGAATGTTGGGGTCAACAATGTCTCTGTTAACTAAAATAGATGCAGTTGATGATTGAGGTGTAACATAACCACGTCCTCCACCTCCAGCAGCAGGTCCACAACAATATAATGACATGACTTCATCAACCATTTGTTGTGCTTGATCTTTTTTAGGATATATTGCGGAAGTTCTTACTCTGTAATCACCATTTTCAGGAAGATGATAAGAAGATGTTTCATCCATAGAATAATGAACTGATCCAGCACCAATAATTTCAACTCTCAACTGTCCTTGTAATCCTAAAATTTGAATTCTTTCACTAATTACTTCACCTGCAAGTTTTGCTCGTGCAAGTGCGTTAGGTCCCGCATAGCTTATTTCAGCTTCACCCATAAATCCATTATCACAACAAATAGTAGCTTTTAGTTTTTCAGGAGATTTTTTACCCCTCCCTCCTTTAACTAAAATTCTATTTTCTCCATTGTTTTCTAAAGTTAAACTTGTCATGTCAGCTGTTACATCTGGGACTAAGTAATTAGAAGGATCATGTGTTTCGTACAACAATTGTTCTGTAACCGTTGCCTCACTGACTAGACCACCCGTTCCACCAGGTTTTGTAATAATAAATGAACCATCTTGATTAACTTCGGCTATGGGAAAACCAACGTTGGCAAGATTAGGTACGTCTTTGAAGCCAGGGTCAGCGAAATAAGCTCCAGTTACTTGAGCTCCACATTCTAGAAGATGGCCACAAATTGTACCTGAGCCAATCAAATTTAATTCATTTTCTTTCCATTTAAATTCGTATAATAAGGGCCCTAAGGCAAGAGCACTGTCAACTGTTCTTCCAACAATTACGATGTCAGCACCCATCTCTAAAGCTTCAGCAATGGGTTGAGCTCCAAGATATACGTTAGCTGCAGTAATTTTGTTATTAGAAAAATCCAAACCTTCCATTGTTGGACTATTTAGTATTTCATCGTTAGACATGTATTCTAATAAATCATCACCTAAAACAACACCAATTTTAGGTTTTTTAGTATTTTGTTTTTTTGCTATTTCAAGTATTCTTTTAGCCGCTCCCATAGGATTTGCAGCACCAATATTTGAAATTATTTTTATATTATTTTCGAGGCAATCATCAAGAATTGGACTTATGTAAGAATCTAAAAATGGTGAATAACCCTCCTCAGGATTTTTTAATCTAAATTGTTGGGCTATAGCAAGAGTTCTTTCTGCAAGGACTTCAAACATTAGATATTTAGGAGCATTTATTTTTTTAAATTCGTTTACAATTGGAATTGATGCATCAAATCTATCACCTGAAAATCCAGCGCCACAGCCAATAAAAACTTTTTCTGTCATAATAAAATCTTCTAATAAAAAACTTTGATTTTTGTATTTATATTTAACTTAAAATGATAAGATTTTAATAAATTTTTAATAAATATACCTACTCTAATAAAAAAAGGAAATAAAAATGTCAAAAATTGCAATGGTTACAGGAGCAGGAACAGGAGTTGGCAGGAGAGTTTCTGAAGTATTATCAAAAGAAGATTTCATTGTTTATTTAATAGGAAGAAGAAAAGATAAATTAATTGAAACACAACAGAGATGTACTGGCATAACTGAAGTAATGTCGTGTGACGTAAGTGATCAAATTTCGGTAGAAAATGTATTCAAAATTATTGAAAAAAAACACAAAAGAATTGATGTTTTATTTAATAATGCAGGGATAGGTGTGCCGGCACAATCAATAGACGAAATGCCATTTGAAAACTGGAAAAGTGTCGTAGACATTAATTTAAATGGAATGTTTCTATGCGCTAAATATGCTTTTGCTCTGATGAGAAAACAAAACCCTCAAGGTGGTAGAATAATAAATAATGGTAGTGTGTCTTCAGTTACTCCCAGACCAGGAAGTATACCATATACAGCAACAAAACACGCTGTTACAGGTATGACTAAGACAATTTCGTTGGATGGAAGAAAATATGACATTGCATGTAGTCAAATTGATATTGGAAATGCTGAAACGCCAATGACACAGAGAATGAAAGAGGGTGTTCCTCAGGCTAATGGTAATATGGATATTGAGCCAGTTGTAGATTCTCTTCACATAGCAGAAGCAGTTTTATACATGGCTAATTTACCTGTAACGGTAAATGTTCTAAATATGACTGTAATGGCAAATAAAATGCCATTTGTAGGTAGGGGTTAATCTTTAACTAAAATATTTTTTCATTACAGGAAAATATAGGTCTTTGTCACCATTTTTAATTGAAGTTTTTAAGAGATTTTCTGCTGATAATGCTCCTGGCATTTTAACATTGAGTTT
>CACALC010000055.1:0-3796 GCA_902533225.1 uncultured SAR116 cluster alpha proteobacterium
CAGAATTCTGAAATTATTGAAGAAATGAAAAAAAATAGTGGGTTTTGGGCAAATCCAAGAAAAAATATGGCTAATAATTTTTTCTTTAATTCTAATATTACAAAGCCAGAGACACTTTTGCCAGAAGATAAAAATTCTTTAAATGAAAATTTTTTAAAAAGTAAGAATAATATCAAATTCGCCTGGTTAGGTCATTCAAGTATCTTAATGTCTATAAATAATAAAATTATTTTAATTGATCCTGTGTTTTCGTTATCAGCTTCCCCATTCAGTTGGCTAATAAAAAGATATCAGCCACCTGTTTTTAAAATGAAGGAATTACCAAAAATTGATTTCATATTAATTTCACACGATCATTATGATCACTTAGATATGAATACGATAAAGTTCTTTAATAAAAATAAAGATGTCTCATTTGTTGTGCCTTTAGGTGTTGGGTCACATTTAAAAAAATGGGGTGTTTCAAGTTCTAGGATTACAGAAATGGATTGGTGGGAAAATAAAGTAATTAAAAATATAAATTTCATTTGTACTCCTGCACAACACTTTTCTGGAAGAAAAGGTTTTGTAGAAACACAAAAATCTCTTTGGGCATCTTGGGTTGTTAAGTCAGGAAAAAGAAGTTTTTATTTTAGTGGTGATTCTGGATATTCCAAACATTATAAAGAGATTGGCAAAAAATATGGTCCTATGGAGCTAGTTTTCATGGATAGTGGACAATATAATACTCGTTGGAGGTCGGTCCATAATATGCCAGATGAAGTTATAAAGGGCTTTATAGATGTTAAGGGAGAAAATCTTATACCCATTCATTGGGGAATGTTTACTCTTGCGATGCATAATTGGTTTGATCCTCCAGTTGAAATTGAAAAAAGAGCTAAAGAACAAAACATATCTTTAATAACCCCAATCATAGGTCAAGTAATAGATATGGAAAATTTGATTGTTTCTGAAAGTTGGTGGGAAAAACTAATAGATTTAGTGAAATAGCAATTTAGAAAATTGAAATAAAGCGAGTTAAAATGAAAATACAAAATTTAGAGGAATTAGATACACCATGCTTGATTTTAGATAAATCTCTTCTAGAAAAAAATTGCTTTAAAGCAAGAAAGAAATGTCTTGAATTAAATACTATTTTAAGACCTCATTTAAAAACACCAAAAAGCATTGAAATTGCCAAAATAGCACTTGATAATCAGGAAGGACCTATAACAGTTTCAACTCTTAACGAAGCGGAATATTTTGCTAGTGCGGGTTTTAAAGATATTTTATATGCTGTTTGTATCATTCCTAAAAAACTAAAAAGATTAAATTTCATTCAACAAAAATATAGTTGCATTATTCGCATAGTTATAGACTCAACTTATGTTGCCCAAGAAATTCAAAATTACAGCAAATTGCACAATGCTAATTTTGAAATTCTTATAGAAATTGACTGCGGAGAGGGAAGAAGTGGTCTAAATTATCAAGACCAAATGATTGGTGAAATATCTAAAGTTTTTGAACCAAATCATCAAACAAAGTTGTTAGGTGTTTTAACTCACGCTGGACATAGTTATTCTACTAAAGACAAAAATGAAATTATTTCAATCAGTAACATTGAACGCGAAGAGGCTTTGGCTTCTCTAAAAAATTTTTTAAATTTTGAAAATAAGTCTCAAATAATTAGTATAGGGTCTACACCAACAATGCTTTTGGCTTCAAACTTTGATGGTATTTCTGAAGTTAGGGCAGGAATTTATATGTTCTGGGATTTAGCACAAGCTTCAAGGGGAATTTGTAAAATAGAAGATATTGCAGTAACTGTATTAGCAAGTGTCATAGGCCATAATCATCAAAGAAAAAGAATAATTATTGATGCAGGATCATTAGCATTGTCAAAAGATATAAGTGCAAATAAATTCATGCCAGAAGCAGGTTATGGTTTAATTTGTAATCCACATACAGCAATACCTTTTGAAGGTCTTAATATTTCAGAAGTACATCAAGAACATGGATCTATAAAGATAAAAAGCACAGATTGGTTTGATAAGTTACCTATAGGAAGTCTAGTTCGAGTATTACCAAACCATGCATGTTTAACTTGTGCTGCTTATGAAAATTACAATGTTTTAGAAAATGGCAGTATTATAGACAATTGGTCAAGAACTAATGGTTGGTAATTATAATTCAGATTTAAATAAGAGTTTAAATGCTTTTTATTTATATAAAGTATTATTATATAAATATAACTAATATCTAACTTATTAAAAATTTGTGAGAAATAAATATGTCGATTTGGGGAAGTTTATTAGGTGGTGTTATTGGATTTTCTTTTGGAGGTCCGTTTGGAGCTTTATTGGGCTCTTTTTTAGGTGGAAAAATTTCAAGATTAAGCTCTACAAAAACTCTTGGTAAACAACAAAATTCTCAAGAAATTTTTGCACTTTCACTCATAGTTCTCTCAGCGAAGCTTAGTAAGGCTGATGGACAGGTTAGTAAAGAAGAGTTGATTGCTGTAAAGGATAAGCTGCAAATTCCGGATAGTGAAATTGATCAAGTGGCTAAAATTTTTAATAAGGCAAAAGACGAAAGCACTGGTTATGAACCATATGCAAAACAAATTGGTGAAATTTTTCGGGGTAATATTAATGTTTTAGAAGAGGTTATAAATATTCTATTTTATATTGCTGAGTCGGATGGTCATGTAAGTAATGAAGAGGAAGCAATGATTGCGAATATTGCTTATATATTTGGTTTAACGCAAAAACAGTATGAAAGTATCAAAGAATCTAGAAAGTCATCCGATAAACTTAATCCTTATATTGTATTAGAAAGTCAACCAACTGATGATCTTCAGACAATTAGAAAAAAATATATAAAACTATCTAAAGAACATCATCCTGATTTATTAATTAGTAAAGGTGTGCCCATAGAAGTTATTAATGAAAGTAAGAATAAAATGAGGGCTATCAATGCTGCCTGGGATCAAGTACAAAAGCTTAAAAATAACTGAAGATTTAACAATTGATTTAGACTTTATTTCACTCCATTTAAATCAAATTCATTTAAAAAGAAATTTTTCATGTCATTTTTGTACCACTTTTCATAATCCCAGGGTTCTTCTGATACCATATTTTTAGTGGGCATATAGATTTGTGCATCATGATGAATTTGATCAACATTAACTTTTACAAATTGCCTAAAGTAATTTCTTCCCTCAAATCTATCCAATTTTTTTAATTCTTCAAAAGTTATATTATTAATGAGCAAGCCTTTAACAACGTCAACTTGATTATTTGTATATTTTATAAGAGGATAATTTGCATTTTTAACTCTAAAGACTTTATGCTTTAACAAATAACCTAATGAGATGTTGTGATTAACACTACTTTCTCCAATTACAGCTTTTCGAACTTCCAGACATCTAAGTGTTCCATAAAAGAATAAAGAATAATTAATTTGGTATTTAGTTAAAGATTTTTTGATTTTTTTTTCATATGAAAAACAATTATTGTTATTATTAAATTTTTGAAAATATTCGTCAGTTTTTCCGTCTATTTCGTGGTTAAGGTAATCAACACAACTTTTGATGTAATTGTTTATTAAAGTTGAGATATCATGACTATAGTTTTTTACATCAAATAAATTTGTTATTGAAATTAAATGCTTTAACTCGTCAATATTAAAATCTCGTAGGACAAAGCTTAATTGTAAATATGTGTCTTCAAATCTAAAGTCATGCGGAAATTCCTCATTCCATAAATCAGTATCAAGTTTCCAGTTTTGCTTAAGATTATCTTTTAAAATCGCCAAC
>CACALC010000056.1:0-3722 GCA_902533225.1 uncultured SAR116 cluster alpha proteobacterium
TGGTTGATACGATTTTTCTAACTTTCTTGTGGTTGGTACAGTGGTTGGTACAAATTGACATTATTTAAAATTAATCAATAATAAAACTATTTAAAAATTGTAAAAATTCTAGACTTTTAAATATACAGTGATAGGAACCTTAACTTTGTCATTAACTTTCAAAGAAGCCTTAGACGGTTGAAACAAAACTTTTACTACTGGTGATGCAAGTTACATTTCAAATATTGTGACAGATGATCTTGTATTCCGTCCTACATACGAAAATGAAAATTTAGAACAAGTATTAGTATGGGCAACAAATACCACAGCTGTTTTATCTGATTACAAAGTCATTCACGAGGATAATCATTCACTTTGTGGCTTTCATAGTGTAACCAGTCGTGAAATCCCAGAAAAGCGAACAAATTTGGTTTATGCATCACTTCGCAACGGTAAAATAGCAGTCTATCATTGTCATGAAATAATTGCCTAATAAGGGTTAGGAAAGTTTTCTAAATATGTTTTATAAATGATATTTTGTATTTATGAAAAGATTAAAAATTAGTCTTCTTTTAATAACTATTATTTTTATCCTGTCTAATTTACGAAAATGGTGTTATTTAATGCATCCAAATTGAATTAAATATAGCAAATATGTAAATATTAAAAATAATAGTTATAAATTCAAATTATTTTTAATAGTCTACTTTTAAAAGGAATTCTCATGAGTATTTTAGTACGTTTTTCACCACCATCCATGACAGCAGAACAGTATGATACAATAGTTGAAAGACTTTATAAGGAAGGTGTTCATCCAGATCCTGGACTTGAATTAGAATTATGCTTTGGTACAGGTGACCAAATGAAAGTTTCTCTACTCTTTGACTCTAAGGAACATTTTGAGTCATTTGGCGCCAAAATAGGTCCAGTTCTTTCAGAAATGGGAATGGACCCTGGTGAACCAGAAGTAATAGAATTGCATAAAGTCATTAGACGTAAAAAATAAAAATAGAAACTCAATATATTTTAGGTGAACTAATGGGAAAGTTCATAACTTCAGTCAGATTTAAAGTAAAAGAAGGTAAATCAGAAGAATTTATTAAAAAGTCTAAAGAGATTGGAAAATATGAACAGGCTATCGATAACTTTACTTTTCAAACAGGTGAAGACACATTTTGTTTTGTGGGTCTATTTGAAAATGAACAAGCAATTATTGAAGCAAGACCACACATGATTTCTAATTTAGATAAAATAAGGGACCTTCTTGATGTAATTTCTTCAGATCTAGGTGTGACCGATCCAGTATCTGGCCCTACAATTGATTAGACTTATAATTTTGTTAAAAATTAATTACTCATAAATTAAATATATGAGAGTTAATCTTTTTTCTTCAAATTTCTCAAAACTTGCGAAACTATTTCTATAGCATGTTTGTCATCTTCAATTTCAGACAAATCAAATGATAAAGACAAAC
This sequence comes from uncultured SAR116 cluster alpha proteobacterium, assembly GCA_902533225.1. Taxonomy (GTDB): domain Bacteria; phylum Pseudomonadota; class Alphaproteobacteria; order Puniceispirillales; family Marisalimonadaceae; genus Marisalimonas. Next base: position 1,454 of record CACALC010000056.1, read on the forward strand.
CTGGGATATTTTTTTCAATTAAGTTTTTACTTTTATCTGAAAATCCAGTCACCTCATACGTTTGTACGGGATATGAAATACCTTTAACGTTTATCGCTTCTTTTTTTTCACACATAATTTCATTTTTAATAAGAAGATAAGTGTCTTCCGATAATAAAATTTTGTTGATATTGGAATTCGACTCAAGTCTAGAAGCTAGATTAACACCATTTCCAATAATTGTATAATCTAACCTGTCTTCTGAGCCAAAATTTCCTACAGTACATACTCCAGTGTGTATTCCAATTCTTGCATTTAAAGGTTTCACTAAGCCTCTTTTCCTCCATAGGATTCTTAACTTATTAAGTTCCTCTAACATTTCTAATCCCATTGACACACATGCTACGGCATCTTCCGTATTACCTTTTGTAGTAGGATCACCAAAAAAAATTAAAATTGCGTCCCCTATAAATTTATCAATAGTACCACCCCATTTAATAGCAATATTAGACATTTTGGTTAGATATTGCGTAAGTAATTCAGTTAAGACTTCAGGTTCTAATCTTTCAGTCAATTCCGTAAAACCTTGTAAATCCGAAAAAAACACTGTAAGAGGTTTTCTTTTGGTTTGAACTCTAACATCTAATTTTCCCGAAAAAATTGAGTCATAAACTTGCGGAGAAAAATATTTTGATAACTTTTTTGAAAGTTTCTCCAACTCAGATGTCCTCTCCTCTACTTTCTTTTCAAGATTTATGTTTAGATTTTCTAGTTCTTGATGGGCATCATTTAATTCTTTTAATCTTTTTTGTTCAAGCTGATAAAGTCTTGCATTTTGAAGAGCGCTAGCTGTTTGATTAGCTAAAATACCAATTAAAATTTCATCTGATTTGTCAAAGATATTCATTTCTTCACTTTCTACAGAAAACACTCCTACCAATTCATCATCTATTAACATTGGGATTGCAACTTGACTCTCTGCATTTTTGAGACCAGGTAGCTCTACTTCATCTTGCAATTGAGTATTATTTGTTATTTTTACTTGTTCACGAACGGCTTGCATATAACTTCTTTGCATTCCTAGATTAGCCATTCTCATAAGTCTTTTCTTTTCAGCTACTATGCCAATAACACCAACGCCAAACTTAACTTTTGCCCCAACCCCTTTGTTTTTATATCCATATGTTTCTAAAACATTAAGATATTTTTTATCTTGAGAAACTAATAAAATCATCGAATGCTTAAACCCAAAAAACTCATTCATTAATTTAAGCATGTCGCAAGCTATTGAATTTAAGTTAAGTGACTTATTTATTTGATTTGAAATTTGTTTGATTATTTCAATTTCTTTTGATCTTCTTTCAAGAAGACTTTTAACTTTTTCAAGTTCATTTTTAGATTGTGAGTTATTATCCATTAAGATCGACATAATTTAATAAATGTTTCAAAATATTTATTTTAAACAATATTATTCACTTATTGATAACACTTTATATACGTCAGCGGCTTGAAGTTTAAATATACCAGTCATTCCTGTCATAGATGCTATTGCCTGCAATTTCATATCCATCTCATCAAATAGTTCACCTTCAGTCTCTTCATGATCAAATTTTAATTCCAAATTATATTGTTTTAAGGTACTTGGATTTGAGATAGTCGCATAAGCATATGGATTCTCTGAAATATTTTTTTTTGTCTTGTTAAAAAATTGAAATGACAAAGCAACGTGACTTTCATCTACATACCAAATTTGGGAAATTACCGTCGTATTTGGTTCCCCACTAGCTGAACAACTAGTTATCCAACTTGGAAACATTCCTTGCAACGCTGGCAGGTGTTTTTCCTCAATCATACTTTTTATCCATTTATAAGTTTGCCAGCATCTGGTCCAGGTGTTTGAATAAATACTTTATCTACCTTAAAAGTTATCGCTGTATCTGGGACTTTACCATATTTTTCTGTAGCAGCTTCTATTGATATACCAATATTAGAAATAGTATTAATCACGTTGTTTCTATATTCTTTAGAAACTTTTGAATCATTTTCACTAATTGAATTAAAATTTACAAATTGCCCTTTGAAATTATATGCTTCATGACTTACCATTCCAACGTAAAAACTTATTCTACCAGATTCGCTTAAACATTTTAATATTTGCTCACACTCTGATTTAATGACAAAACATGTTAATAATGAAGCAGATGAATCAAAGCTGACACCTAAAGTGTCAACATGCCTTGTTTTATTACTTTTGGAAGCAACGCCGAAGTGACCTAGTCCATTTTGCAAT
>CACALC010000057.1:0-3699 GCA_902533225.1 uncultured SAR116 cluster alpha proteobacterium
GTACTTTGGTACTTTAGAAACAACTAAAGCTGGCACTGATGGCTCAGGTTCAAAATTAATAATACTTCGAAACTTTGATGAAGATGGAAACATTGTTCCTGCTACTGGTAGGCAAAGATTAAATAATTTAGCTAATCAAGAGTGGCATAGTGACAGTTCTTTCAAAGTTATTCCTTCAAAAATGTCAATTCTTTCTGCCAAAATGATACCATCTAAAGGTGGTAATACCGAGTTCTTGTCAATGAGAGCGGTTTATAGTTCATTACCTGAAAAATTAAAATTAATAATTGAAGATAAAGTTTGTTGGCACGATTATTCTCATGGAAGATCAAAAATAGATCCAAATTTAGTTACCCCTGAAGAAAAAAAAGCACTCCCTCCTGTTAAACAAAAGTTAGTATTAAATAATGATAAGTACGGAAAATCTCTTTACCTAGGCGCACATTGTAGTTCTGTCGAAGGTATGCCAAAACCTGAAAGTAAAAAGCTTTTTAGAGAGATTTATCAATATGTTGATAATGAAAGCTTTGTTTATTCTCATTCTTGGAAACCATATGATTTAATAATGTGGGACAACAGAGCTGTTTTACATAGAGCAACGCCAATAAAAGGGAAAATAGAAAAAAGATTAATGGTAAGAACAACCATCGCTGGTGAAACGTCAACTTTAAATCATTAAACAGATTTGAGATATTAATATGGAAAAATTTGACTATATAATAGTTGGCTCAGGATCTTCAGGTTCGGTCGTTGCAAATAGACTATCTGAAATTAATACTATAAATATATGTGTTCTTGAAGCTGGGGGTAGTAACCAACATCCATTTATAAAAATGCCAGCTGGTTTTATTAAAACAATCAATGATAAAAGATTTAATTGGTGTTTTAAAACTGAAAGTAACGAAAACGTTAATAATAGAGAAATATTGTTTCCAAGAGGAAAAGGTTTTGGAGGCTCTAGTTCTATTAATGGACATTTGTACGTTAGAGGACAACCAGATGATTATAATCAATGGGCACAGCTTGGAAACCTTGGTTGGTCTTATGATGATGTTTTACCATATTTCAAAAAGTCAGAATTTAAAGAAAATGGAGATGAGAGGTATAGGGGTAAAAACGGACCTTTGTTTGTTTCAGATGTTGTTGAAAAACATCCTATTTGTGAGGAATTCGTTTCTGGTTCTAAAGAATTGGGAATATCAGTTCAAGAAGACTATAATTCAGGTGAACAAGAAGGAATCTTTTATTATCAAAGAACTATTAAAAATGGGATGAGGTATAGTGCTTATGACGCTTTTCTAAAAACTGCACTTAAAAGAAAAAATGTAAAAATAAAAAAAAATACACTTGTCTTAAAAATTATATTCAATGATCAAAAAGCTGTTGGATTAGTTTATGAGAAAAATAATAAGATATTTGAAATTTTTGCTAATAAGGAAATTATTTTATGTGCTGGGGCAATTGGTTCACCTCATTTGCTACAAGTGTCTGGAATAGGTAATGGAGAATACTTGAAATCAATAGGAATTGATCCTTTATACGAAATTAAAAATGTGGGTGAAGGTTTGCAAGACCATTATGCGGTAAGAGTTGCAAACAAAATTAATTTACCAATTTCCCTTAATGAAAAGGCTCGAGGCTATAAATTATTTTTAGAAATTATGAAATGGTTTTTTTTGAAAAAAGGACTGATATCTTACAGTCCAGCGCATGTTGGAGCTTTTTTAAAATCATCATCTAAAATAGATTTTCCTGATTTACAATTTGTTTTTACACCAGCGTCATATACTGAAGGTATGATTGGCAAATTACAAGAAGTGCCTGGAATAACTTGTGGTGTTTGGCAATCTAGGCCAATGAGCAGAGGATTTGTTAGAGCTCTATCTCAAAACATTAGAGATGCTCCAATTATTCAACCTAATTATCTAAAAGAAAAAATAGATCAAGAAGTATTGGTGTCAGGTTTTAAAATGTGTAGAGCACTTCTTAAAACTTCAAATATAGATAAAATTTCTATTGGGGAGACACTGCCAGGTGATAATATTCAGACAGACGAAGAAATACTAAATTATCTCAGAAACAATGGCGCTACAGTTTACCATGCCATTGGTAGTTGTAGGATGGGGATAGATGAAAATGCAGTCGTAACACCATCCCTTAAAGTAAAAGGATTAAGTAACATTAGAATTGCTGATGCCTCAATAATGCCAACCATGCCGTCAGGAAACACAAATGCAGCAACGTTAATGATTGCAGAGAAAGCTTCTGACATTATAAAAAAAGATTTATGACTTTTTAATAAACTTTTTTAAGTGACTTGATATTGCTCTCATTTCAAGGTCTTTAATAGCTAACTCCTCAAGGCTTTCTAATGTGTTATCGAAATATTCTTGGCAAGTCCCTAAAAATCCGTGTGCTTTGAAAATCATCTTAGCTTTTATAGATATACTTTTTTTAGCAAAATAATTTTTGTGGTTCTTATCAACTGTGAATGCCAGTGATAAAACGTTTTTATTATTATCTAATTTTGTTTTTATTAATTTTGGTTTATAGGCCCCAGTTACCATTTCTCTTTTAAACAAAATATCAATATTTTTTATTGCATCATTTCTATTTAGCCTAAATGCGGATCCTCTACATGATCCACCGTTGTCTAGAGCTAACATTAAACCTGGATTTTCAAAAGATCCCCTACCTAAATTTGTCTTCATACAAAAGCTTCTATGGAAACCATATACTTTCGCTAAGAATTGTTCTTCATAATCTACTGTTGGATTCCATAAAAGAGACCCATAAGCAAAAATATAAATATCTTCTCCAATTCCATCATCTGGAATGATTTTCCTACGCTCATTAATTAATTCATCTTGAGAAAGAACTTTATCACTTCCACTGATACTTCTTATTTTTTCACCAAGACGACCTTGAGTTATATTTTCTCTTGTTAATTTAACTGAGCCATGATTAATTTTTTTTGTAGTCGTCATTAAACTGTATTTTTTGAAGAAATCACTCTATGTGGATATGGAATTTCAATACCTGCTTCGTCAAGAGCAGGTTTGAGTTTACGCATTAAATCAGTATACAAAGCATACCAATCCTTAGTATGTGAATATAGTCTTAGTCTAACCACTATCGCGCTGTCGTCATATTTCATGACAAGGAATTGAGGTGCTTTGGGTTTGTTCTTAACTCTATCATCGACAGCTAATTTTAATAAAACCTCTGAAGCCAATTCCAAATCGGTGTCATAGTGAATTCCAATATCAACATCTATACGTCGTGTTTCGTAATGTGAATGGTTTGTTATTGTACTATTCCAAATACTAGAATTAGGTATTGATACATAAACATTATCAAATGTGTCTATAATTGTAGTAAATAGGCCTACTTCTCTTATGGTACCAGAGACATTACCAGTTTCCACCCAATCACCAGTAGTAAAGGGTCTAAGTAGTAATAACATCACTCCAGCCGCTACGTTTGACAGAGTTCCTTGCAATGCTAAGCCAATTGCCAAACCAGCTGCACCTAAGACTGCGATAATAGAAGTTGTTTGGACTCCAAATTGTCCTAAAACAGCTATTAATGTGATTATTATTATTCCATATCTTATAATATTCCCGATTATTGGGACAATTAATGGATCTATTTTATTGAAAAGACTTAAGTTTTTGCGTGCAACTTTACTAAGTTTAC
>CACALC010000058.1:0-3644 GCA_902533225.1 uncultured SAR116 cluster alpha proteobacterium
TCCTATTTTAAAAACAGAAGTTATAGCAGAAGTATGTAATCCTATTTTTGTTGATCCCAATGGAGATAGATTACGTGAATAACAAACAACTGCTTGAACCAATAAATTTTAAATCTGAAAGTATATTCTCTAAAAATAATTTACAGATTACTATAGATAACTCTAAAAATATTGTTTCCTTAAACCAAAATAGAGAAGAGCCCAAAAAATTTAAAACTTTATTCAAAAATTATTTTTTATTTGAACCACCAAAAATCTCTGAGTTACGTTTTAATAAAAAATATATGTCCTTCTGGGTTAGAACAAATAGTTTTTTTATAGTAGGAGATGTCAATCCAAAAGATTTAAACTCTGTTTTTAGTTCCATAGCATCTATTACAGATCAAACTGGTGGATGGATATCAATTCAAATAAAGGGTAAAACAAGTAAATCAATTTTTGAGAAATTAATAAGTGTTAATTTAGAAGAATTTATTCAAGCAAAAGCAATCAGAGCTTCGATAAATAAAATTAATTGTTTTATTTTATGTGAAAGTCAATTTAACAAATACACTATAATTTGTCCAATTTCATACTATGAAAACATGAAATCAAGATTAGTAAGTTTAGCTGAGTTAATTAACTAAATTCATGACATCATTAAATCAGGTAACCACGTAATGATTTGGGGAAACATTATCAAAACGAGAATTGTCAAAATATCTGCTATAAAAAATAAAGTCACGCCTTTGAATACGTCTGTAACAGGAATATCTTTTCTAACTCCTGCCACTACAAAGCAATTAAGTCCAATAGGTGGTGTTATAAGACATACCTCAGCCATTTTCACTACAATAATGCCAAACCATACACTTACTTGATTAAATGTCATTCCAAAAGGGCTTTGATCAGCTGTAACATCTGGTCCACCATTTAGAAGAATTATAGCTGGGTAAACAACAGGCAAAGTAAGTAACAACAGACCTATAGCGTCTATAAACATTCCAAGTATGACATATCCAAGTAAAATTAAAATTAAAACAGTGTAAGGATCAAATGGTAGAGAAATAATCCAGTTTGCAAATGTTTCAGGTAAACCTGAAAAACCAAGAAATCTTACAAATATTAATACACCCCAAATAATAGAAAATATCATTGCTACTAGCTTAGCTGTTTCAATTAAAGCAAAATTGAGAGCCTGAAGTTTTAACCCTCTCATTATAGCTATTATTAAAACGACAAATGCTCCTAATGCTCCAGCTTCAGTTGGTGTTGCCCAACCAGCATAAATAGCACTAATTATAACAGTAATGACTATTGCAATAGGTATTATGCCAGGTAAAGCCTTCATTTTTTCATTAAAACTATATCTTCTGCCTGGAGGCCCCAAATCAGGATTTATTTTCGCCCAAATTATTATTATTCCTCCATAAACAATGGCAGAGAAAATTCCGGGTAAAAAACCAGCTAAAAGAAGTGCACCAACTGATTCTTCTACAATAATTGCATAAATGATCAATATTGCAGACGGAGGAATTAGTGAAGCTAGAGTACCACCTGCGGCAACAACTCCAGCTGCTAATTTTTTATCATAACCTTCTTTCAACATCTCCGGAATTGCAACTCTAGAAAAAACAGCAGCTGTAGCAGTAGAAGCTCCGGATACAGCAGCAAAACCAGCTGTGGCAAATACTGTAGCCACTGCTAGACCTCCTGGCACAAAGCCAATCCATGCTTTTGCAGCTTCATAAAGCTGCCTTGTCATTCCAGCTTGATAAGCTAAAAAACCTATTAAAATGAATATTGGTAACAAACCCAAAACAAAAGTTACAGATTTAGAGTATGGAATTGCACCAATATTACCTAATGCTGGTCCTACACCTATTAATTCTACGAGGCCTATTATTCCTGCAATACTTGCAGCAAAAACGACTCTTACCCCTGAAACCACCATAATCAATAAAATAATAGTGCATATTATGCCAACCGTAGTTGGATCATCGTATCCTATGCCAAATATTCCTGATGGTTGCCCGGATAAAAGTTTTTCAAACATACCTAATCCTTAATTGCCTTAATTTCTTCATTAGCAAGTTCTTCTGGGGTTTTCATAATGGGAATAGCTATTGGCTCAACATCAGAATAAATAGTCATTCTCAGAAACCCAAATATTTCCAGAATCAGTCTTAGAGCCCATATAAAAAAAGCAATAGGAACTAATATTTTTGCAGGCCAAGTAGGATAAAGATAATCATATGTTGTGTCGCCAATTATATAAGCATCAATTGCGAATAATAAACTAAAATATATTAAAATCACTACAACTGTAAGTGAAAGTATTGTTGAAACTAGTTCAAGCAACCATTTTGGTTTACCACTTATGTTTCCAACTAGTAATTCCATTCTAATGTGAGTATCAAGTCTTTGTGCATAAGCTACACCTAGAAATGCAAATATGGCAATTGATAACTCAGATAACTCTAAATAACCTGGCCAAGGATACCCAGCAACACGAGATAGTATTTGAAATGAAGTTAAAATCATAACTATGAATAAAGAGATACCAGAAATTTTGATAAGGTTATCTTCAATAACTGATAAATACTTATTTAGTTTGGACAACAAATTCATGATTTTAAAAAAATTAACATGCACTTCTTAAATTAAGAAGTGCATGAAAAAAGTTATTTTTTTGCTGTTTCAAATATTAAATCTAAAAGAGCTTGAGCATCAAATTTATCTTTATTTGCATCCACCCAGGCATCCCATACAGGTTTACCTGCTGTTTTTCTAAACTCAGATAAAGTTTTTTCATCATACTTTATCTCTTTAAGCTTTGATTTAAACATTGGTAAATTTTTGTCATCAGCCTTTTTGTAAGCAGCCTTCATAGACGCTAAGGCATCAGGTTTTAGGTCTTGAAGAAGCTTTTGATATTGTTTTGGTAATTTTCCATATGAAGTTTTATTTATAACATATGGGCAGTCAGATGTACCCGGTGATAAGTTTGCTGTATACCATTCTGCAACTTCATGTATTTTATAAGCAGCGTGGGCATATGTATATGGAAAAGAGACTGCATCAACTGCACCTCTTGAAATTAAAGTATAAACTTCACTTGCAGGAACAGTTTGTCTTATAGCTCCAAGCTTTTCCATTGCTTTACCAACACCACCACCAGCTCTAACTCTCATACCTTTAAAATCTGAGAGGCTTGTTGGTGCTTTACCTTTACCTAGGAATTCATATTGTGGCAGATTAGAAGTCATATACAACATAGCGTTCCATTTAGCTAATTGTCCAGAAACTATAGGGTGATCATAAACTGCTTGTCGGATTTTAGCATCTTTATCAAAGTCTCCCATTGGTAAAAAAGGCATTGTTAAAACCATTAAGCCGGCATTTTTTCCTGGATGATAAAAGTTACAAAAAGCTGCCATTTCAAATGAATTAGCTTTTAGACCATCTAAATTCTCTTTGGATTTTGATAACTGACCACCATAAAAAATTTTTAATTGAAATTTTCCATTTGTTTCTTCACTTAGTCTTTTTGAAAGTGTTTCAGCACCTTCAGTAAAAGCCCTTCTTTTTCCCCATAAGCTGAATTTCCAAAAAACACTAGGTCCATCAACACTGGCAAGAACGAGATTAGCTAAAAAATTGGA
>CACALC010000059.1:0-3155 GCA_902533225.1 uncultured SAR116 cluster alpha proteobacterium
AATTCTGATGGTGACGTTGAATTAACAAGTGCTAGTGGAGCAGATATAGTAATAACTCATGCTGGTACAGCAGGAGTGTTTATAGATGCTCACACTGATGCAACGGGAGCTACAATTTCTGTGGCTGGTGGGGGAAGTGACGAATCAACTAAAACTTTTACGATAGTTGGAACCGATATGGATGGCACCGCTCTAACGGAAACAATAGTTGGCCCTGCAGCATCTGCAACAGTCACTGGAAGAAGAATTTTTAAAGAAATACATTCAGTTACTCCATCTGCTTCTACAACTGGCAATGTCTCAGTTGGTGTTAAAGGGGCAGACTCTGTAATAGTCTCAGGTCAGTTAGAATTATCATCAAGTAACAGCTTCACTGTTGTTGGTGAAGATGGAAAATCTTTATTTGAAGCTTCTCCTGGTGCAGCAACTCTTGACAAATTAGAATCTGTTAATGTTAAGACAAGAAGTTCATCTGTTAATGCACTTAGGGTAATTGACCGTGCTTTAGACAGAATTCACAAAGAAAGAGCTAAATTAGGAGCTTTAATGAGTAGAATGGAAAAGGCTATAGATAACTTGTCTAATGTTGCTTTAAATACTAATGCCTCAAGAGGAAGAATTCAAGATGCTGATTTCGCAAAAGAATCTGCAAGGTTAACAAAGGCTCAGATTTTGCAACAATCTGCCATGGCAATGATAGCGCAAGCAGGAAAAGCTCAACAAAACGTTCTTCAGTTACTTCAAAATTAATTTCATAAATTTTCTCAAAAAAAAAGGCCACCTAATAGGTGGCCTTCTCCTTTATATCTCCAAATTATCCTTGAAGAAGAGCTAAAAGATTTTGTTTAGAGGCATTCGCCTGAGCTAACATCGAAGTTGCAGCTTGTGACAAGATTTGAGCCTTCGTTAAGTTAGATGTCTCTTTAGCAAAATCTGCATCTAAAATTCTAGACTTTGCGGCAGATGTATTAATCTTTAGTGTAGTAAGATTATTTATTGATGCATCTAATCTATTTTCTACAGCACCAAATGATGATCTAAAAGATGAAACTTTTTCAATCGCAGCATCAATTAAAGCAAGTGACGCATTTGCAGAAGCTAAGGTAGTTACTGAAAGATCGTCTCCAGTTACCTGTTGCTCTCCACTCTGCATTTGAACACCTACTTTCTGAAGAACATCATCTGCAAGATTGGTTGTAGATGGCCCATCAGCAAGACCTACAATGTGATCTTCAGCAACAGTTCCTATCTTAATAGGAGCACCACTACTATTAGACAACTCCATATTACCACGTGAAGTAAATGAATCATACGCTGTTACAGCTGTAAATACAGTTGCTGAAGTGGTAGAGGCAGATGTTGAAATCTCAGTAATAGATGCAAATATATTCTTAGTAGTTGCTGTACTTGCATTTGTAAGTGTAAGTGTCTCACTTAATGCAGTACCTAACATACTTGTTCCAGTGATTGTTACACTCTCACCTGAGTTATCAGCAGTAGAAGCAACTTGAACAAAAGCACCCATATCAGTATGTGTTGTAGCATTATTTGCTAAGGTATAAACACCACCACCTGACTTAGTTGTAGAAGCAACTATAATTGAGTCAGCTAACTGTCTTGTTGTACCAGCTCTAATTGCACCAGCATCCTGTTCTGTAGATATTTCAGTTACAGTACCAAAACGCTTTGTACTTACAGCTGTTCCACCAGCAGTTGAAGAACCTATAAATTCTTCACGCTGATAGTTACCGAATCTATCAGTACCTACAACAACAAATGTACTTCCATTTTCAGCAGCTGTACCAGTGACTGTTACAAAAGCATCCAAAGCTTGTGAATCTGCAAGAGCACCAGTCAGTGTATACGTACCAGCAGCATTAATGTCAGTGCTTGTCGCAATCAAGCTATCAATGTCAGTACCTGAACCAGCAGTACCTATTGTTAATGTACCAGCATCTCCGCTTGAGTGAATATTTGTAACAGTTTTAAACACTTTAGAACCATGTACAACTAGACCACTAGTAGCAACAGCAGGACCTACTATAGCCTCAGTTTGAACATCACCGTCTAAGTCTGTACCTGTAACAGTAAAAGTTATAGCAGCTGCGCTTGTGGTATCACCAGTAGTAATAGTAATTACACTATTTAAATCAGTACTATCTTTAAGAGCACCATTTAATGTGTAATCACCAGCAGCACCAATATTAGTGTTAGTAACTAAACCATCAGCATCAATAAGTCTATCTGTAAGAATACCTTCGGTACCTTCTGTTCCGTTCATATCAGTAAAACGTCTTACAAAACTACTAGCTGTCATTACTTCAACTTTAACATCCTGACCGGAAGCACTTTCAAGCACTAACTGACCATCAGCATTTGCAGAAGCTCTGATATCACCAATATTTTTGGTATTAATAGCTGAAACTATACCTGATAAAGTGTTTTGTGATGTTAAGTCAACAGCATTACCATTGATTGCAAATCCAGCAGAAGTTGTAGGTATTACGCTTAGATCAAGATCTAAACTAACCTTGTTGGAAGCCTTTGCTGTTACACCATGTTCTCCAGTCTTTGCATTTATAGCTTCTGCAATATGACTAGCTGAACCACTAGTTGACTTAGCTATTAACACATCATTAACACTTAATTCATGATCAGTTAAAGCAACACCATTTACTGTATTTGTTGTAATAGTACCCTGGGCGTTTACAGAGTTAAAACCTAATGAAGCTACATCAGCAATTGTTCCTGTACCGTTTGTGAAACCATTTTCCTCACTTCCAGCTTCAATAACGACTGTTGAACCGTCTAAGTTTGATAAAGATATCATACCTGTGTAAGTTCCAACAGTAAAACCACTATCTACAGCGCCAGTGTTACTACTTATCTCAGCAATAACAATTTCAGAACCATCAGTGTTAGACAAAGTTATAGTATTGTCTGAATTTAGAACAGCTTTTACACCACTTACTGACTCATTAATGTTATCAACTAAACCAGAGTAAGAAGAAGCTATTGCAACTGTATTTGAGTTAATAGCGAAAGTTGCAGTCTGATTAAAAGTTCCTTTTGCATCTGATGTAAGAGTATTAAAAGCATCAGCTTCTGCACCATGTACACCTGTATTTAGATTAATTGCAGTCGCTAATGTTTTA
>CACALC010000060.1:0-3138 GCA_902533225.1 uncultured SAR116 cluster alpha proteobacterium
ATGAGTTGTGTGCAATATTTGCTGACATGGGTTTTTCAATTGTAGACGGACCAGATATTGAAACAGACTATTATAATTTTACAGCATTAAATATACCAAAAGAGCATCCTGCTAGACAAGAGCACGATACTTTTTATTTTCAACCAGATCAAGATGGTAATAGAAAAGTTTTAAGAACTCATACCAGTCCGGTACAAATTAGAACAATGGAAAAACTCAATTTAGAAAATTTTGACGAAATCAGATATATTATACCTGGAAGAACTTATAGATCAGACCATGATGCCACTCACTCACCAATGTTTCATCAATGTGAGGGTCTAGTTCTTGGTAAAAATATTAATATGGGACACCTAAAGGGTTGTTTAATTGATTTCTGTAGAACTTTTTTTAACAAAGAAGATCTACCAGTTCGTTTCAGACCAAGTTATTTTCCATTTACTGAACCTTCTGCAGAAGTTGATATAGGTTGTAAAAAAGATACAGATGGAAGTTTATCGATAGGTAGTGGAGAAGACTGGCTAGAAATTTTAGGATCAGGAATGGTCCATCCTCGTGTTCTTGAAGGAGTAGGTATAGACCCTTCAATATATCAAGGGTTTGCTTTTGGGATGGGTTTAGAAAGATTAACTATGTTAAAGTATGGTATTCCAGATTTGAGACCATTTTATGATAGTGATCTGAGATGGCTGAAACATTACGGTTTTATTCCCGTAGATAACCCTAGTTTACACTCTGGCCTAAATGGTGTTTTTTTATGAAATTTACATGGCATTGGCTCCTTGACCATCTTCAAACAGACAAGAATTTAAATGAAATAGTAGAGGCTTTACCTAAATTGGGCTTGGAAGTCGCCTCAGTAATCAATCTTTCTGAAGAACTTAGGGAATTTATTTCTGTAAAAGTTCTAGAGGTAAAAAAACATCCAAATGCCGATAGTCTTAATTTATGTAAAGTATTTGACGGAAATAATACATTCAGTGTGGTTTGTGGTGCGCCTAATGTAAAAGCTGGAATGATTGGTGTTTTTGCTAATGTTGACACGTATGTTCCGGGTATAAATTTGATATTAAAAAAAGCTAAAATTAGGGGAGAGTTTTCTGAGGGAATGTTATGCTCAGAAAAAGAATTAACGTTATCAGATAATCATGAAGGCATAATAGAGCTTCCAAAGGGTTCAAAAATTGGTTTGCCTGTTAGAGATGTTATGGAATTAACTGACCCAGTAATTGAAATAGAAATTACTCCCAACAGAGGGGATTGCCTAGGCGTAAGGGGAATTGCTAGGGATTTAGCCGCAGCAGGGATGGGTGTTTTAAAAGATTTAGAAGTTATAGAAATTGAAGGTGATTATGAAAGTTTAATTGATTGGAAAATAGATTTAAACGAAGATAAAAAAAATCTTTGTCCCAAAATATTTGGTAGATCTTTTCAAAACCTAGTTAATGTGGATTCTCCATCTTGGTTAAAGAAACGGTTATTAGCTGTAGATCAACGACCTATTTCGTCTTTAGTAGATATAACTAATTATATAATGATTGATATAGGTAGACCTTTACATGCCTATGATGCAGAGAAAATAGTTGGAAATACACTTACAGTCAAAGAAGCAAAACAAGGCGAAAAATTTTTTGCACTCAACGGAAACGAGTATGAATTAGATCAAGGAATGTTGGTTATATCTGACAGCCACGGTATTGATGACTTAGCTGGTATTATGGGTGGAGAAAGGACTAGTGTAACCAATAATACTACTAAAATGTTTTTGGAAGCAGCAATTTTTGACCCTATTTCAATTGCAAATACAGGTAGGAAGTTAAATATAAACTCTGACGCTAGGTATAGGTTTGAAAGGGGTCTAGATTATGACTTGCCAGATTTAGTTATGCACTACGCTGCCTCAATGGTTAATAGAATATGTGGAGGTACTTATAGTAAAATAGTTAAATTTGAGTTAATCAAAGAAACTAAATCAATTATATTTAATCCTGATAATACTTATAAATTAACTGGTGTAGAAATTGAAAATCACGTAGCCAAATCAATTTTAGAAAAATTAGGGTTTTTAATAACTATAAATAGAGATATTTGGAGTATAATTCCTCCATCATGGAGACCAGACATTGATGGTGTTTCAGATATTATTGAAGAGATTATAAGAGTATATGGTTATGATTTCATACCGTCTATAAAATTACCAAGAAAGAATTATATTGCAAAACCTGCAATGACTATAAAACATAGACAAATCTCTATTGCTTCAAAATTATTAGCAAATAGAGGGTATAGTGAGGTCATAACCTTTTCATTTTTAAATGAGGTCATGGCAAAACAATTTAACGGTGGTATCAAGGAGCTTGTTTTAGTTAATCCAATTTCTTCTGAATTAACTCATATGAGACCTTCAGTTATTCCAACATTATTAGTTGCAGCGCAAAGAAATTTAAATGTTGGTATAGATACACTATCTTTCTTCGAGGTTGGCCCAATTTTTAAAGGTGATAAACCAGATGATCAGATAAGCACTATATCAGGCTTAAGATTAGGTGCTAAAGTCAAAAGGGATTGGAAAAATTCTTCAAAAAACTTTGATTTTTATGATGTAAAATTGGACGTTTTAAAAACCCTAGAGGCTATTGGTGCCAATGTAAATAGTCTACAGACTTATGAAAACACATCAGGTTACTTCCATCCTGGAAGAAGCGCTGTTTTAAAAATAGGACAAAAACTTATAGCTAATGTAGGAGAAATACATCCGGAGATTTCGGATTTCTATGGCTTGGAAAAGTCCATCTTAGCTTTTGAAATATTTTATGAAAATATACCAATCCCTAAAAAAGTTAAAGTATCAAGGCCTATGTTGAAAATGTCACCCTTACAATCTGTTACCAGAGAGTTTGCATTTGTAATAGATGAAACAACAACTGCTGAAAAATTAGTTCAAATAGCAAAATCGACTAATAAGGATTTGATTAAAGAAGTTTTAATTTTTGACGTTTATAAAGGTGAAAATATTCCGAAGGGTAAAAAATCAATTGCAATTAAAATTATTATTCAACCAAATCTAGAAACTTTAACCGACGACGATCTAGAAAAAATTAGTTCAGATCTGATTAATGTAATTGATACAAAATTATC
>CACALC010000061.1:0-3093 GCA_902533225.1 uncultured SAR116 cluster alpha proteobacterium
TTCTTATTTGAAAGAACATAAAACGATTATATCTGAAGTTGTACCAGAAGGATTAGTTTTAAATGAAACAATTTTTTATCCAGAAGGAGGGGGGCAACCAGGAGATGAAGGTTCAATTACATTTAAAAATAACCTAATAAAAATAGTTGGAACTAAATATATAAATAATAGGCTAGTTCATTTAACTGAAACCACTAATGACTGTAAACAAAATGAGGAAGTTACCATAATTTTAGATTGGTCAAAAAGGTATAGTTACATGCAAGTGCATACCTGTCTTCATCTCTTGTGTTCAATAATACCTTACCCTGTTACAGGTGGTTCTATAGGAGATGGTAGAGGAAGACTTGATTTTGATCTTGAAACAAAGCCAGACAAAGAAGATGTTTTGTATAAATTAAATGAATTAATTCATAAAGATTATTCAGTTCAAATATCAAGTATAACAGATCAAGAATTAGACGAAAATCCAGATTTAGTAAGGACAATGTCCGTTAAACCCCCTAGAGGATCAGGTAAGATAAGAATGATAAGGATAGGGGACGATGTTGATTTTCAACCTTGTGGAGGAACACATGTAAATAAAACTTTAGAAATTAAGTTAGTCAAATCAGTTAAAATTGAAAACAAGGGTAAAATGAATAAAAGAATAATTTTAAATTTTTAAACAACAGTTATTTCTTACAAACTATCTCAAATGGTAATGTCCTATTTTCTTTAATTGATTGCATTGAGTTCCTAGATCTTTCATTCATGCTGTCCCCACCAATTACATGAATTCCTAAGACAGGCATTTTATTTTCAGATTTCAACCCAATAAGTTTTTCATAACCTGAGATATATTTGTCAGCAGTTTCAATAATTTTGATATCTGAAAAACCTGTATCTTTTAGTATAGAAATAGTTTTTTCAGGGGGTAATAAAAAGCTCATTTCTGAAGAATCAGCCCATGGCAGAGGAAAAATTGGATTACTCTCAGGGCCTAACCCGTGTTCGGTAAAAGCAAAAAAACTATCTTTTTTCAAAACTCTAAAAGCTTCAGAAAAAAAATTTTTTCTATTTGATATATTCATTGTTACGTGTTGTGAATAGGCACCATCAAAAGTTTCATTCTTAAAATCCAATATTTCTCCATTTCCAACTAAAAGCTGAATATTATCAGACATAGATGTTAGTTTATTGAATTCATTACCTATTTCAATAAAGCTTGGTGTTATATCTATTCCAGTAATAAAGCACTTAAATTCTTTAGCGTAATATCTTGCTGGTCCACCAAGACCACAACCAATATCTATAATTCTTTGATTTTTTGATATTGGCATTCTTTTACCAAGGTCAACAGTTGCAGCAATCCCCCTTGCGTGATATTGATCGATAGGAAATAAATCTTCAATATTTAATTCTTTATTGATTAAACCTGCTTCCGACATTGCGTGGTGTACTCGTGAAAAAATATCACCTCTCGTCCAAAAATTTTCAATACTTTTTGAGTTTATCATTTATATAAATTTTAGTTGTTAAGAATAAAATCTGCACATCTTTCACCTATCATCATGCAAGCAGCATTTGTATTCCCTGAAATCAGAGTAGGCATTATAGATGCATCTGCTATCCGGAGACCTTGTATTCCATGGACTTTTAGATTTTTATCAACAACTGCATTTTCATCAAAACCCATTTTACAGGTTCCAACTGGATGATAGACTGTTTCGGCTTTGTCTCTAATGAAATTCAAAATATCTTTATCGCTTGAATAATCCAACCCAGGCTGAATTTCTAAATCACAAAATTCTTTCATTGGAGCCGATTGCATTAGTTTTCTTATTAACTTTACTCCATCAACGAGAGTGTCCTTATCTAGTTGATTAGACATGAAGTTAAACTTTATACTTGGGAATTCGTTTGGATCATTAGACTTAATGTGGATACTCCCTTTACTTTCGGGTCTGTTTTGATTGACCGTGCAAGTTATGCCTGGTTCCTTTCCTAATGATCTTTTACCATCTTTTAAAACTACTCTATATGGTATAAAGTGTACCTGAATATCGGGTGAAGCTAGCTCTTTTCTGGTTTTAAAAAATCCAACAACTGGTGCAGACGGAAGTGCTAAAAAACCGTCTCTTTTGAACATATATTTAAAAACTTGCTTTATTAGATTAATACCACCAGCTTTGTCGTTATAGGAAATTCCTTCCTTCTTAACCCTATAAATTATCCGTGGAGCAATATGATCACGTAGATTTTCTCCAACCCCAACTAAATGATGAATTGGCTCAATTCCATTTTTTTTAAGTATCGAGCTATTTCCAATACCAGACAATTCCAAAATCTGAGGAGAATTAATTGCTCCACCTGATAGAATAACTTCTTTTGACGTCATAAATGTTGATAATTTATTTTTATTTTTTACCTCAACCCCAATACATTTTTTCTTCTCAAAGAGTAATTTTGTTACCAACGATTTGGTTATAATTGTAAGATTTTTTCTTGACTTTATTGGTCTTAGATAAGCAACTTCTGCACTCATCCTTTCACCTTTGTAAATTGTAGTCTGAGTATAGCCTAAACCTTCTTGATCTTTGCCATTATAGTCTTTATTGAAAGGAATATTATTGACTTCTCCAGATTTAAAGATCGCATCATAAATGGGATTTCTGTCACTTACTTCAGAAACTTTAAGTGGACCTTCTTCACCTCGTAATTCAGAGGTGTTACCTTGATAATTTTCCATTTTCTTAAAGAAAGGAAGTACATCATCGTATGACCAACCTGTATTTCCCATTTGAGCCCATGTATCATAATCTAATTTGTTTCCTCTTACAAAAACTAAACCATTAATAGAACTGGAGCCGCCGAGTAATTTTCCTCTAGGTATTGGGATTTCTCTGTTTCCAGTATTTTCTTCAGGTTCGGATCTATACCTCCAATTTGCGAGTGGATTGTCAATTAAGAGAGCAAAACTAGCTGGAAGCCTTGAGATTGGATGAGAAGATCTTCCCGCTTCAATAAGTAAAACTTTATTAGTATCATTTTCTGACAATCTGTTTGCAACTGCACAGCCAGCAGAGCCTCCACCTACTACAATATAATCAA
>CACALC010000062.1:0-2956 GCA_902533225.1 uncultured SAR116 cluster alpha proteobacterium
CCCAGTCACAACTGAAAAAAATAATTCTGTCAAAGAAACAATAAAAGGAATTATTTTTGAGTATGTAATATTTGATGATTTAGCAATTAAAGAATTAAAATCAAATGCTGAAACGTTAATTAAAAACAATAAATCTGATATAGTTTGCCTTATTAGTAAAATTGACAGCAAAGCATCCTTAGTTATTGCAGTAGAAAAGAAACTTGCTGTGAAAATAAGTGCAGTAGAAATGGTAAAAGAAGTTTCGACTATTTTAGGCGGTAAAGGTGGAGGTGGAAGAGCTGATATGGCCCAGTCTGGAGGTTCATCACCAGAAAACAGTCCGTTGGCTATTGAAAGTTTAAAAAAATATATTAATAAAAAGTTCTAGAGTTTAAAAAATTGTTAGAAAAATTAAATGAAGAAATTATTTCTTTTAAAGAAACAGCAATCATGGAAATTGCAAACTTTGGAAGGAAATATACAAAAGATACTGGTAAACATGTCTATCCTGCCTGGTTCGGTGAAGGTGATACTCCAACAAGCAAATTAATATATGATAAAAGTATAAATGCTTTGAATGAAGGTAAAACTTTTTATACCTATCAAAATGGAATACCTAAACTTCGATCTGAAATTACAAAATATATGAATGAAGTTTTCAATATAAATACTAAGCCAGAAAATCACAGCGTAGTTACTGGTGGTATGATGGGGCTTAGACTAATTTGCGATTTAATAGTCAGTAATGGAGATGAAGTTGTTATGGTTGGTCCTGTGTGGCCTAACATCAGATCTTCTGTTTTACTAAAAAAAGGTAATATAAAAGAAATTTCACTTGAATTGAAAAATGGAAATTGGGAAATTGATTTTGATTTGTTGATAAATTCAATTACACCTAGAACAAAAATGGTATTTGTTAACAGTCCAGGAAATCCTACAGGTTGGGTTATGTCTAAAGATCAGCAGAAATTGTTAATAAGTCATACACGTAATTTAGGTTGTTGGTTAATTTCTGATGAAGTTTATCACCAAATAACATTTAATAATTTTGTATCACCTAGTTTTCTTCAATTTTCAAACCCTAAAGATAAATTAATTGTAATTAACTCTGCCTCAAAAAGCTTTAACATGACGGGATGGAGAATAGGTTGGATAACTCATCCAGAAGAGCTTGGAAGTCATATTGCTAAATTAGTTCAAATAACGACAACTGGTGTTCCTGAATTTCTTCAAAATGGGCTAGTTTCAGCATTGGAAAATTATAAACCTATAACTAATGAAATTCGCAAAAACCTAAAAAAATCAAGAGATATTATGTTTGATAGATTAGTAACTTGGAAAAAAGTTGAATGTAGTATTCCTCAAGCAGCATTTTATGCATTTTTTAAAGTTAAAGGAATAAAAGATTCACTTCATTTTGCTAAGAAATTAATTTTAGAAACAAACGTAGGTGTTGCACCAGGTATAGCTTTTGGAACTTCAGGGGAAGGACATCTCCGAATTTGCTTTGCCGCAAAAGAAAGTTTTATAAACCAAATTATGGATAGATTAGAACCAGTTCTGAATAGATAAATTATTTACCAAGAAGAGATAGAACTTTTCAACTTTTTATAACCATCTATAAAACCAGGTCTGTTATATCCATATATCTTATCAAAAATATTAAGAGCATCGTCTAGCCATTTTTTAAGTTCATAATTTTCTGGATTAGCATCTAAATATGCATCTCTAATTAGCACAAAATGAATTCTTGGGTCATAAGGTTTTTTTGCACCTCCCATTGTTTCATCTCCATCAAGAAGTCTTAATAACATTGCGTCAGCAGATCCCAACGTTTGTTCATGAATTGGTGGACCTGCCATTCTATACATTACTGAAGTCATATCTCTGCCATTACCTGTTTTGTAACCCATTAACTTCCAAGCGTTATCCATTTTTACATCACTATTTGCATAATTAAGCACTTTTTGTCCAAATTCTCTTAAAGGATCTGAAATATCAGCAAGTAAATCAGTCAATCTATCTCCATCTAGGTCTGTAGCTAAAACTATACATTCTTCATTATTAATTATATCCCATACCAATAAACCATAATTTGTATCTGCAATGTGTTGTTCTATTTTACCAGACCAATTTTCCATACCATCTTTAAAGTCTTTTGGTAATAGAGATATTATTTTATCGATATTTTTTTTATGTTCTTTATATGCATTGACTGCCCATTTTCTACCGATTTTAAATTTTGTACCTTCAAGCAGCCAAATTAGAAGACCCGCATTTATACCATCCTCCATAGCTTGAGTAGGCTTGAAAGCCACTCTACCTAATTTTCCAGTCTCAGCCACCATTTTTAGAAAAAGACGACATGCATAAGCCATTTGTATTCCAGGCGTGTTCATTTCAGTATGCACTATACCTGTTTTCTCATTTACACTAAACTTAGATTTATCTTGAGAATAAGGAAGGCAAGGCATACATCTTACGACAGTTATAGGTCCGTATGGACGAACATTGCAATATACCCCTGCCTGTGTTCTCAAGGGAGCATTTCCAGACTTACCCATAACAACCACTTTATTTCCTGATTTGTCATTAACGTAAGCATCACCAGCAGTTGACCACTTAATTGACGTATTTTTCATGTTTCCAAACCAACTCAAAGCTTCTAGCTCTGTATCATGACGTATCTG
This sequence comes from uncultured SAR116 cluster alpha proteobacterium, assembly GCA_902533225.1. Taxonomy (GTDB): domain Bacteria; phylum Pseudomonadota; class Alphaproteobacteria; order Puniceispirillales; family Marisalimonadaceae; genus Marisalimonas. The sequence goes on from CACALC010000062.1 coordinate 2,673, forward strand.
AGACCACATCGGTACAGCATAAAAAGGAAGATTTAAAATATCTGCGGCTGCAATGGTTCCCAGTAACGCATAGGCGTCAGTTAATGAGTGACATATTGGGTTTATAATTCCGTCGTGCTTTCCACCTTTCCACACTGTTGCATTTGGATAGCCATTTGGTCTTATTTCAGTTTCTTGATAGAGATTGCTTAGGTAAGATTTTAAGTCACCGCCCTCAGATTCTATTGTAGCTATCTTCATTAAATCTAACATAATTTTTCCTTAATACTTTTTCGAAGCGTTGT
>CACALC010000063.1:0-2931 GCA_902533225.1 uncultured SAR116 cluster alpha proteobacterium
AAATCATTTTCTAATAGAAGTTCTAAAACAGCATTTGCGGAACGCATTGCTAATGGATTACCTCCAAAAGTACTACCATGGGTTCCAGGCACCATCGCATCACCTACTTCTGCTTTAGCCATTACTGCTCCAACAGGAAATCCACCTCCAAGTCCCTTGGCCAATGCAATTATATCAGGCTCTATGTCCTCTTTTTGATAGGCGAATAAAGTACCTGATCTGCCCATACCTATTTGCACTTCATCTGAAATCAACAAAGATCCATTTTCCTTAGCTATATCATTCAGTAATTTTAAATATCCTTCAGGAGCTTTCCTGGCACCGCCTTCTCCCTGAACAGGTTCTACCAAAATAGCTGCGACATGTTTTCCTATAACTTGTTTTAAACTTTCTATATCACCCCATTCTACGTGAGTGAAACCTTGAGCGGATGGTCCAAAGCCTTCTCTAAATAATGGTCTGTCATTTGCAGCTAACATAGCTAATGTACGACCATGAAAAGCACCTGTTGCACATATAATTTCCGTTCTCTCTTTTTCACCATTAGCCCAGGCATATCTTCTTGCGACTTTTACTGCACCCTCAGTTGCTTCTGCACCAGAGTTGCAAAAGAAAACTCTATCTGCACATGAATTAGCCACAAGTTTTTCTGCAACTACTTCCTGCTCTAGTATTCTATAAAGATTAGAAGTATGCCACAACTTAGAGGCTTGATCTTGAAGAGCTTCAACTAATTTAGGATGACAATGCCCAAAGGCATTTACAGCTATACCACTAGCATAGTCTAAATATTTTTTTCCATCTTCGGCAACTAAAAAGCTTCCTTCACCATGAGTAAATGCAATATCAATTCTACCATACGTTGTCATTATTGATGGACTAATAGTCATGTTTAAACTCTTTTAAAAAATTTTGAATAGAATATACAAACGATGATAAATAAAAAGGAATAAATAAGAAAGTCTAAATAAAATGTTTGGCTAACTTTAATCCTTGAGCTTGGTAATTATTAGTACTCCCTGCCTCTCCATATAAAAATGCAGGAATGTTTGCCATTGGTTCGTATACTAATCTGCAAACTGTTTGACCTTGCTCAATTAGAAAAGGGACGTCATGAGATCTGACCTCTAATACAGCTCTAGTTTTAGAGGCTCCCAAATCAGTTAAACCAAAGCCTGGATCAAAAAATCCAGCATAGTGAGCTCTAAATTCTCCAACCCTTGTATCATATGCTCTCATTTCAGCTGCGTAATTGGATGGAACAGAAACATATTCTTTACTAGCTAATATATAAAAAGCGTCTGGACTAAGAATTAAACTACCAGAATTATTGTCACTTTCATTGTTGTTGGATTGATAGACTAAATCTTCAGTAGTTATTTTTTCCCAAAAAAGCTCTCGTTTATAAAAATTTGGTTTATCAATATCTATAAGGTTAGAATGTTTTCTAGCCTTATATCCAATCAACCCATTTTCTCCAATTAAATCTACTGATAAAGGAACGCCATCTTTAATTTTATCAGATAGATCCACTTTGTCTTGGCTTCTGACTAATCCTACATGCTCTTGTAAGATCTCCATTTCTTTGTCTGATGTGAAAGATTGTCCTCTTCTGATTCTCAGTTGATTTAATCTAGACCCAGTTCTGACTAAAACAGAAAATGTTCGAGGAGATATTTCTACATATAGTGGCCCTTCATAGCCAGCCGGAACATCTTCAAATTCTAGTGCGCCATCAACTATTAATCTTGTAAAAACATCTAATCTACCAGTTGAACTTTTTGGGTTTGCAGTGCCTGTTAGATCATCTGTTAAAGAAACTCTTTCTAAAAGCTTTACAATGTAAACGCATCCACATTCTAAGACTGCACCATCTATAAGACTAAACTCGTGCATGGCAAGATCTTTCAATCTACTTGAAACTTTGTTACCTTTACCTGGAAGGAAGGACGCAGGAACGCGCCATGCTTTTATTCCCAGCCTTAAATCAATGGAAGCTGGTTGAATTATGTCTTTTTCAATCTCGTGATCACTAATAATAATATTTTTATTAATTAATTCTAGAAGTTCTTGACTTGATAAAATACCAGGTATTTTTTGAACTTTGTTCATTTTGAAAATTTCCATTAAAAATTATTATTATTCTATGCACGAAGTCTGTAGCCTGTTTTTAGTATATACCAAGCAAAACAACTTAGTCCTAAATTACAAAAAAGTAAAATGATACTTCCTGTAATAGGAGAAGCGTCACTCAATCCTAAAAAACTATATCTTAATCCATCAATCGCATAGAAAATTGGATTACAATAAGCTACTACTTTAAGAGAATCTGGAAGTCTTTCAATAGAATAGAAAGTCCCGGATAGAAACGCTAATGGTTGAATAACAAAGTTTGAAATAATAGCCAACTGATCAAATTTTTGTGCCCAAATACCTGCTAACATTCCAATTATTGCTAAAAAAAATGCTCCTTGTAATAAAAATAATGTCATCCAGATAAAATGATTAGGAAAATTTAAAATGCCCAATCCCCAGAGCAAAATGAAAGACGCAATAAAAACACATAAACCTCTTGTCACACCAGCCATAGCATGTGCAATTAATATTTCTATTGGTCCCAATGGGGACATTAACAGATCTACTATTGAGCCTTGAACTTTTGCAGTCATGAATGCTGAGGAAACATTTGCAAATGAATTTTGTAAGACACTCATCATTATCAAACCAGGAACTAAGAATGTAATAAAAGAAATTCCTTTAAATCCCGCACTTCTGTCAATGGCAATAGAAAAAACAATTACGAAAAGCAAAGTGGTTACCATTGGAGCAGTAATAGTTTGTAAAAAAACATTTGAGAACCTCTTTACCTCTTTCAAATAAAGAGTAAACAAACCAGTCCAGTTAACTTTTCCAATTTCACGTTTTACTCCT
>CACALC010000064.1:0-2796 GCA_902533225.1 uncultured SAR116 cluster alpha proteobacterium
AAATTATTTATAATTTCGTTAATAATCTCTGGCAAAACTTTAGAAGTATTTATTCCATTAATTTGGTTAAGATAAAAATAAAATTTTCCATTTTTTGTATCTTTTATAACAATATCATTTTCTTGAATATTATTTGATTTTAAAAAACCATGTATAGCCTTTTCGTTTGATCCAAGTCTAGGGCCTCTTTTTTCAATTATTTGGTTTTTTTGTATCAAATCTATATTTTTTATAATGACTGATAAATGTCTTGGACTGCTAAAGGTTGAAATTGGTCCATAACCTATATCCCTATTAATAAGTGACTTTTCAAATAGATTTGTTAACTGTTTTTCTGAGCCAGTTTGCATTCTAGCTGGTATTTCTTCAGAGAAAAGTTCTAAGAGCAGGTTACCTTTTTCACCTTTATTCTTAGACATTAGATTTGTCCATCCAAGCTAAACAACATGATCTTGACATATTTCTTACCCTTAAAATATAAGCTTGCCTTTCTGAAACGGAGATAACACCTCTTGCGTCCAATAAATTAAAAATATGGCTTGCTTTAATACACTGGTCATAGGCAGGAAGAGGTAATGGGTTAACTTTATCTTCTAGTAAAAATGAACATTCTTTTTCAGCATCGTTGAAATGTCGTATTAAAACAGGCGAGTTTGACTTTTCAAAATTATAAATTGAAAATTCTTTTTCTTGTTGTAAAAAAATATCTCCATAAGTTTTTCCACCTTTGTTTTTATCTAATCCATCCCAGTCTAAATGATAGACATTTTCAACTTTTTGAATAAACATTGCTAATCTTTCTAAACCATATGTAATTTCGCTAGCAACGGGTTTTACTTCTATTCCTCCAACTTGTTGAAAATATGTAAATTGACTTATTTCCATACCATCGCACCAAATTTCCCAACCCAACCCTGAAGCACCTAATGTTGGGCTTTCCCAGTCATCTTCAACAAATCTGATATCATGATTTTTAGAATTTAAACCAACAGCATTTAAACTTTCCAAGTAAAGGTTTTGTATATTATCTGGAGATGGTTGAATAATAACTTGAAATTGATAATAATGTTGAAGTCTATTAGGATTTTCTCCATACCTTCCGTCAGTTGGTCTACGACATGGTTGAAGATAAGCTGCTTTCCAAATAGGATCTGGACCCAAAACTCTCAAAACTGTGGCAGGATGAAATGTACCTGCACCAACTTCAGTGTCATAAGGTTGCATTAAAACACAGCCTTGATCCATCCAATAATACTGCAGCTTCATAATTATATTTTGAAATGATTTATTTTTATCCATTGAAAAGCTTTTGACCTAATTATAATAATTTTATTCTATATTTGAATACTCACAAATAATTCAGATAATATCAAAATTAAACTTTTGAACATTCTTTATTGTTGCAGCGGTCACCTGTGCTCCATAAACCACACTTATCACATTTAAATGCATCAATGCCTTTTTTATTGGCATCTGATTTATTTTCATTTCTAAAGTTAAGTTTTCTTTTTTCTATTATTTTAAAAATATACCATACTGAAACAAGAATAATTAATAGCCAAAAAATTTTACCTACAGAAAGCATCATTTTACAATCCAAACTTATTAAAAGCACTTCTTTCTTCAACTTTATTAATCAACATATCTAGAGCTCCAGACAATAAACTTCCAAAACCAAAAAGCTTTTTCTTTGGTGCAAACTCTTTTATTTTTAGATTTTCTCCGAACCTATCTTTTAAAACTGCTTTCATTTCACCAAAAGAATCTATTAATCCAAGTTCTAAACTTTTTTCGCCTGACCAAAAAGCTCCAGTAAATATTTCTTTATTTTCATTTGTAATTTTACTACCTCGTCTTGACTTAACAAATGAAATAAACTGATTATGCAATTCTTTTTGGATTCCTTTTAATCTTTTAACATCGTCTTTATTTTCAGGTAAAAATGGATCTAAAATCGCTTTATTTTCGCCTGAAGTGTAAAGGCGACGCTCTACTCCAAGTTTTTGAATTGCTTTATCAAAACCAAATCCAGAAGATACAACACCTATTGAACCAATTATTGAAGCTTTGCTTGCAAAAATTTCGTCTGCCGAACATGCTAACCAATATCCACCTGATGCAGCCACATCTTCAACAAAGGCTATAACTGGAATACTTTTTTTCTCTGATAAACTTCTAATGCGTTTAGATATCATTTCAGATTGGACAGGGGATCCACCAGGAGAATTTATCTGCAATGCAACAGCTTTTAAATTTTTTACTGAAAAGGCATCTTCAATATTTTTGTCGATTTCATTTAAATTCAATCCTTTTCTTCTACCCATATTGGGTGCAATAATTCCATTGAGTGGGATTACCGAAACATTTTGAGACTTTCTAAAAATAGAAAGGAGACCCATGGAGTACCTCTATCTGTTGCTTTATTATTTAATTAATTAATGTCAAAATTTTAAAGTACAACATTTATTTAATTTCTTAAATAAATTGTTTACTAATATTTAAAAATTCCTGCCTCACTTATCATCTTTGCTTTTTTTGTCATCAAACCATTTTTGTTATATAATTTTAGTCCTGACATTAATTCTGTTGAACTTGCACCACCTTTTCTTGCAACAAGAATGATTCTTTTAGATGACTTTTTATAATTTGGCCAAAATGGAAAAATTTTAAATGAGCCAGTTTTTTCTCTCAGATGATGCAGTACTAAATCTAAAATTTCACTAGTTATAATTAAGAAAATTATACCTTTACTATTCAGTAATTTAACTGAGCTATTTATCCATTGCTCTAGACTTT
>CACALC010000065.1:0-2794 GCA_902533225.1 uncultured SAR116 cluster alpha proteobacterium
ATTTAGGGATATGGAATGAGATAACTTGGAAGCAATATAATGATAAAGTATCTTATCTGGCACTAGGCCTTGCAAAAAAAGGCTTTAAAGCAGGAGATGTTATTGGTCTAATTGGAGATAACAAACCTTCTTGGTTATTCTTTGAAATTGCTGCACAAGCTGTTGGAGGAATGAGCTTAGGTATTTATAGAGACACTCTTGATGAAGAAGTTGGTTATTTAATGAATGCTGCAAAAGTAAATTTTGTTTATGCAGAAGATCAAGAACAAGTAGATAAAATACTCACTATCAAAAGACCTAAAAGTAATCAAATTAAAATATTTTATGACGATAGTCGTGGCCTTAAAGAATTAAGTGATCCAAATATTACTGACATGCTTGTATTAATAAATGAAGGTGCAGCAATAGCAGCTAAAGATTCTGAAAAATATAATAAAATGATTGATAAAATTTCAGGTGAACAAAATGCAATTTTATGCACAACATCTGGAACAACATCCAACCCTAAATTAGCGATGCTACCTGGGGGTAAGTTTGTTGAACATGTAATAAGATATTTAAATGTTGATCCTAAAACGATAAACGATGAATATGTGTCTGTGCTTCCATTTCCTTGGATAATGGAACAAACATACGCGGTTGGTTTTAATATTGTTGCCGGTATGAAAGTTAACTTTCCTGAGCGACCTGAAACTGCAATGGAGGACATGCGTGAAGTTGGCCCTACATTTATGCTTGGAGCACCTAGATTGTGGGAACAAATTGCTGCTGATATGCGTTCTAGAATATTAGACGCTCCTAAGGTCACACAATGGCTGTTTAATGTCATGGTAGAAAGGGGCTTAAAGGCAGTTGATCAGGGAAAACGAGATTTTCTTGCTGACAAACTGCTATTCTCGTCTTTAAAAGATAGACTTGGCTTTAGTAAAATTACTTCTGCTGCAACTGGCGGGTCCGCAATCGGTCCTGAAACTTTTAAGTTTTTTTTAGCTATGGGCATTCCACTAAGACAACTTTATGGACAAACAGAGCTAATGGGAGCATACACACTTCAAGATATTCCTAGAGGCACAATGGATTGTGAAACTGTAGGTGTTCCTTTTCCTGATTGTGAAATTAAAATTATGGATCCAGACCCTAACGGCCTGGGAGAAATTATCACAAAACATCCGAGTATGTTTTCTGGATATTTTAATAATCAAAAAGCATACAAAGACACGATTAAAAAAGGTTGGATGTATACTGGTGATGCTGGTTACTTTGATGACAAAGGAAGGTTAAATGTTCTTGATAGGGTTAATGATATTGCTATCAAATCAGATGGTGTTAAATTTTCTCCACAAAACATAGAAAACAAACTTAAGTTTTCACCTTATGTCGGTGAAGCAGTCATTATTGGATCTAAAAAACCTTACTTAACTGCAATTATATGCATTAGATTTTCAATTGTTTCAAAATTAGCAGAGAAATGGCAATTAGCATTTACGTCCTATACTGGATTAGCTGCAGACCAAAAAATATATGAGCTTATAGAAAAAGAAATTTCTAAAGTTAATGAACAACTACCAGATAATACTAAAATTGCTAAATTCTTGTTATTGTTTAAAGAATTAGAAGCTGATGATGGCGAATTAACTAGAACAAGAAAAGTTCGCAGAAGTGTTATTAATACTAGATACAAAGATATTATAAAAGATTTGTATTTAGATAAAGATACAGCTTCTATTAATACTGAGTTTACCCTAGAAGATGGAAGAAAAAGTAAAATCAGCGCAACTATGGAAATTAGGCATTTGATTAAAACAAAAGATTTAAATATTAAAAAATCCCCACCTAAAGTTAAAAATTCTAGTAAGGGCAAAAAATAAATGAGTTTAGAAGATTTAAAAAATATACCTTATGGTAAAACAGCGATAAAACTCAAAAATATTTTTCTCGCCTTTGGCGGTGTTAAAGCATTAACGGATGTTTCATTTGAAGTTAAAAAAGGAGAAGTTTTTGCAATTATAGGCCCAAATGGAGCTGGCAAATCTTCAATGTTAAATGTTATTAATGGTTTTTATAAACCTACTAGCGGCACTATAAATTTTGCAGGTACTGATAGAGGTGAAATGGAACCAGAATTTGCAGCCAAAAGCGGTATTGCAAGGACTTTTCAAAATATTGCTCTTTTTAAGGGGATGAGCACATTAGATAATTTAATGACTGGAAGATTGTTAAAACAAAAGCAAAATTTCTTAATGCAAGCACTTTATTTTGGTCCAGCAGAAAAAGAAGAAGAAGAACATCGTGAAAAAGTTGAACGGGTGATAGATTTTCTTGATTTACAATCGATTAGACGTACTCCTGTTGGCTCACTTCCATATGGTTTACAAAAAAGAGTTGAGCTTGGAAGAGCATTGGCTATGGAACCTGAAATACTTTTACTTGATGAACCTATGGCTGGAATGAATGTAGAAGAAAAACAGGATATGAGTAGGTTTGTATTAACAGTCAACAATGAATTGAAAACAACTATAGTTCTAATCGAACATGATATGGGTGTTGTTATGGATATCTCAGACAGAATTGTGGTCTTAGACTATGGAAAAAAAATTGGATCTGGTTTACCTAATGAAATTAGAAGCAATAAAGCAGTAATCGATGCCTATCTAGGAGTAGCTGACGATGAGTAAGGAATTTGATTTATGAGTGTAGAATTTTTAAATTTTATTGAGACTGTACTTAACGGGTTAATGTCTGGGGTAATGTATTCATTAGTTGCTCTCGGTTTTGTTTTGATTTTTAAAGCATC
>CACALC010000066.1:0-2434 GCA_902533225.1 uncultured SAR116 cluster alpha proteobacterium
TGCTGATGTAATTATATCTTTTTTAAGAGTAGAGGATCTACTTGTTAGCGTTGTCGGTCAAGAATTAGCTACCGAATTAGGTAGATCTAAGTTTAGAGGTCCATATGTTCATATTCCTCTAGCATTTCTAGGTTTTTTAGTAGGTTTTTTTGTTAAACACATAGGTTTTACTTGGCTCGCCTTTTTAGTAGTTATTGCTGAATTAATAATAGTAATCACTCGTTTTGTTTTTTCTTACGAACAAGCATTTCAGGGAGATATCGTTCGTTTTTGGTACGCAGCGCTTTTTTTATTTGCTAGTGCTTACACGTTATTTGAAGATGGTCACGTAAGAGTCTTATATTCAAGATTTACGACAAAAACTAAAGGGATTGTTAATTCTTATGGAAGTGTTCTTTTAGGAATGTCTCTTTGTTGGTGTATACTTCTGCTTGGAATGTGGGAAAAAACTAACGTCATAGTTAATCCAATGTTAAGCTATGAGTCAGCGCAATCTGGATTTGGAATGTATACAAAATACTGGTTAGCAAGTTTTCTAGCAATCTTTGCAATAACAATGATGATACAATTCTCAAGCTATTTGTTAGAGAGTTTTGCAGATTTTAAAAATGAAGATGGTAAAAGAGAACTAAATGAAAACTTACCTCATTAAATAGAAGAAAAAAATGGAATATTTATTTTTATTAATTTTATTTGGCTTAATGGCTTTTGCTCTTGGATCTGGTTATCCTGTTGCATTTGCGTTGCCAGGTTCAGCGATAATAACAATAATGTTGGCTGGTTTATTTGGCTTTATTTTCGAATCCGATACGTCTGCTTTTTTTGTACAAGGTGGACCAATAAATTGGCTAACTGCTGGGATTACTAATTTCAGAGGTATTTATTGGGAAGTAGAACGTGATACTTTAATAGCCATCCCTTTATTTATCTTTATGGGAATAATGCTTCAAAGATCGCGTATTGCTGAGGATTTATTAATAACTATGGCTCAATTGTTTGGAGCTGTAAGAGGTGGCTTGGGTATTTCTGTTGTTTTTGTAGGAGCCTTACTGGCAGCTACAACTGGAATTGTTGGAGCTACAGTCGTTGCTATGGGACTAATATCGCTACCAGCAATGTTAAAAAATAATTATTCTCACGGTTTGGCAACAGGTACAATTGCTGCTTCAGGAACGCTAGGTCAAATAATTCCCCCTTCTATAGTTTTAATAATTCTTGCTGATCAATTATCAAGCGCAGTTGACATTGCTGATATGGCTAGAAAAAAAATGTATAAAGAAGCCACCGGCAACTTAACTATGCCGTCAGAATTTGGTGTGAATTCAACAAGTGCTGGTGATATGTTTATGGGAGCTCTTTTACCTGGACTGGTACTAGTCGGTTTATACATGTTATACATACTTGTAGCTGCTTATTTAAAAGCAGATTTGGCGCCAGCTGTTCCTCTTGAAGGAAAAAGGGATAAAAGTTTTGTAGTTAAAGTTTTACTTTCTCTAATACCTCCTTTAACACTTATATTTATTGTATTGGGATCAATTATTGGTGGTATTGCAACAGTAAATCAGGCAGGGGCTATTGGCGCAATCGGTGCTCTAATTATGGCTGGTTATAGGTTGACTTCTGGACAGAAATCCAGTTTTTATCCGTCTATAATTGCTATAGTATCTATTATATTTATAGGAATTGTTACATCAACTTATACCGTAAATATAAGATCAATACAAACAACTGCTGACGTGACAGGTGTTTTTTTAGCTATTATAGGAACAATAGGTTTGTTAATAGCAATAGGTTGGAGTGCCTGGAGGGCATTTAAAATTGAGGATACGCTCAATGGTGTAATGCTCGAAACTGCCAAAACAACTTCATTAGTTTTTATAATCCTTCTCGGTGCCACAATGTTAACTGCAGCGTTTAGAGGGTTTGGTGGTGAGGAGGTAGTCAAAGACTTTTTGGTTGGAATGCCAGGAGGGTTTTGGAGTCAATTTATTATAGTAATGATTGTAATCTTCGTATTAGGTTTTTTTCTAGATTTTATTGAAATTGCAGTTGTTGTCGTTCCTATCGTTGCACCAATTTTATTGATGGATCCTGGCGCAAATATTACAGCTGTATGGCTAGGGGTTATGATTGGCCTAAATATCCAAACATCTTTCTTAACTCCACCTTTTGGGTTTGCTCTGTTTTACTTAAGAGGTGTAGCCTCAAAAGTTGTTACTACTATTAGTATGTACAAAGGTGTAATACCCTTCATTTCACTTCAAATTTTTGCTATGATAATTGTTGGTTATGCAGAATCAATTGTTAATTATTTACCAACTAGATTATCGCTTCTAGGTCATTCGGCTCCACCACCTGTCAATCCCAAACTTCAATCGTGTATGGAAGATTATGTTCATCAAAGATTAAAAATAATCACTCCTGAAATTATTAC
>CACALC010000067.1:0-2391 GCA_902533225.1 uncultured SAR116 cluster alpha proteobacterium
TGGCTGAAAAGGTAGGATTATCACCATCACCTTGTTTAAGAAGAGTAAAAAATTTAGAACAAAAAGGTTTAATTGCTGGCTATACTGCAATTATAGATGAAGTATCTTATGGGTATCCAGTAACAGCATTTGTTTCTGTAAGGCTAGAAAATCAAACTGATCAAATCCTAAAGTCATTCGAAAAAGAAATCACATCTTTGGACGCTGTTATGGATTGTTGGTTGGTAACAGGAAATAGAGATTATTTACTCAGAGTAGTAGCATCAGACTTAAAAAATTATGAAATTTTTATGAGAGAAGAATTGACCAAAGTAAAAGGGATTGCTTCTATCGAAACAAACTTTGCTCTAGGTAGAGTTAAAACTAAAAATAACCTACCTTTAAACTCATAATTTAATTAGAAAGTAATAAAATTGATTGCAGATTTAAAACAAATAAAAGCTGGAGATCTAAATGTAAGCTATTTTGAAACAGGTCCAACAGATGGTGTTCCCGTTATCCTACTGCATGGTTTTCCTTATGATATTCATTCATACCTTGAAGTAGTCCCTGTTTTATCAAATGCTAGATGTAGAGTAATTGTACCTTATCTAAGGGGTTATGGAAAAACTTCATTCTTAGCAAAAAAAACTATAAGATCTGGTCAACAAGCTGCACTGGGATACGATTTATTAAATTTAATGAATTCAATTAAAATAGATAAAGCTATCTTAGCTGGCTATGATTGGGGAGGTAGAGCGGCGTGTGTAGTTGCTGCTCTTTACCCAGAAAGATGTCTAGGATTAATCTCCTGTAATGGCTATAATATTCAAGATATAAAAAATTCTTCAAAACCATCAAATCCAAATACTGAGCAAAAGTTATGGTATCAGTACTTTTTTCATAGTGAAAGAGGTCGTTTGTGCTTAATAAACATGCGTCATGATTTTATAAAATATCTCTGGCAAACATGGTCACCTTCTTGGAATTTTAATGATGAAATATATGGTTTAAGCAAAAGCTCATTTGATAATTCTGATTTTGTAGATGTAGTTGTGCATAGCTACAAACATAGATTTGGTATAGTTGCTGGAGATCCAAAATTTGATTTAATTGAAAAAGACTTATCTAAACAACCAAAAATTTCAGTTCCAAGTATAACTATTGACGGTGAAACTGATGGCGTTTCAGCGTTGTCTAATATTTCTAAAATTAAACAAAAATTCTTAGCTCACGTTAGACACCAAGTTCTACCAAAAACAGGGCATAATGTACCTCAAGAGGATCCTAAAAATTTTTCTAAAGCTGTTTTAGAATTAGCATTTATCAATTGATATTTATGAATTAGCTATTTGAAGAGGTATACCAAACTCCTTCTGACATATTTCGGCTAAAATTTTTACTCCCTCGTCAATTTCTTCTATTGACGGATTACCAAAACAAAGTCGAATTTTATGATCTCCACTAGAATTAATCGACCATTCATTTCCAGGATTAATCGCGACACCGTCTTTTAATGCAAGTTCGTATAAGCGTGATGTATCTACATTATTAGGTAAATTAATCCAGACAAAAATTCCACCAACAGGTTTATTATAATCTGCCGTAGAACCAAAGTATTTATCTAACGCATTGCATATGGAATCTGACTTTTTTTTAAGTTCATTTCTGAGTATTTTTATATGGGAATTAAAGTTAATTTTACAAAACTCTGCAAGTGCCATTTGTTCCAATGATCCACTTCCAGCGTCAGTTTTATAAGGGAGTATTCTTGATAAAATACTCCAATCAGCTGTTAAGTATCCTACCCTTAACGCCGGTGCAATAGATTTTGAAAAAGAGCCACAATATATTACATAACCATCATTATCATAAGATTTTATTGCTGGAGGCCTTTCTTTATCAAAAATAAGATCCGCATAACAATCATCTTCAAAAATTGGTATTTCAAATTTTTTAGACAGTTGTATTAGAGCTTTTCTTTTATTCACAGACATAATAGTGCCTGTTGGATTCTGAATTGTTGGAATAGTGTAAATAAATCTTGGTCTGACTTTCTTTTTCTTAAGACTTTTTAAGGCTTGTTCTAAAACCTCAATATTCATTCCATCTTTTTCCAATGGAATACCTATCATATTAACGCCAATCCTTCTAAGCCTTGAAATAGTGCCACCATAATTTTCTTCTTCTATTATAACTGTGTCGCCTTTTTTTAAAAATGTTTGATTTACTAGGTCTAATGCCTGCAACGATCCAGAAACTACTAACAGCTCTTTTTCAGAACAATTAATGCTTGCACTTTTTTTTAATTGTTTTGAAATGAATTGCCTGAGTGGCAGATATCCTTGAGGACCACTTTCCAATCCATATTTAGCTAATGTTTTTCCCTCTTTTAAAATTATTTTATCTATA
>CACALC010000068.1:0-2357 GCA_902533225.1 uncultured SAR116 cluster alpha proteobacterium
CCGCTGCAAGAGAGCATTTTGAAAGAAAAGAAAGATATAATTCTAATATTACTATAGACGCTCATTGTCACTTGCATGTTCAAGAGGCAGCAGATTTAATTGAAGATTTATTTGATCCAAATTTTGTTCCAGCTTTTAGATATACTAACGAAAAATCATCCATACAAAATAAACAACAAGGTAAAGATAGATCAATTAATTTAACAAATATTGATCAAAGACTTAAAGATATGGACAGACAAGGTATTGATATGCAAATTTTAATACCAGTCCCCTTCCAGGCTTATTATTCAGTTAGAAATAAACGTGGCCATAAATCTATAGAAATTATTAACAATACTCTTTCAAAGGTAGCGACTGACAGGCCAGATAGATTTTTATCTTTGGGCCATCTTCCATTACAGGATACCGAAGCTGCAGTTAAAGAAATGGAAAGAGGTGTTAAAGAGCTAAATTTAAAAGGGTTTCAGGTTTTAGGAACTGTTGATGGACATGAGTTATCTGACCCGTCATTAGATCCAGTCTGGGAGACTGCTCAAAAATTAGATACACTTATTTTCATTCATCCAAATGGATATCCTCAAGGTGATCGTTTAAAAAATCATTATTTCAACAACGTAATTGGTAATCCTTTAGATACAACTGTTGCTCTACATCATCTTATTTTTGATGGAACTTTAGAAAAATTTCCACACCTTAAAATTTTAGCCTCGCATGGAGGTGGCTACTTACCTTCTTATGCAGGAAGAATAGATCACGCATGGGGTGCTAGACCTGATTGTAGAGGAAACAACCTAAAGTATCCCCCTTCTTTTTATTTAAAGAAAATGCATTTTGATACAATTGTATTTACTTATGAACAGCTAAAATATTTGGTAGATGTATTTGGTTCAGATAAGATTATTATGGGAACTGATTATCCCTACGATATGGCAGAAGATGATCCTGTTGGCCATGTTTTAGGGACTCCTGGCCTAAATACAGATGATATAAAAAAAATTACAGGTATAAATGCTGCTAAATTATTAGGTATCAATTAACTTATAATTAATGCGGGGGACAATTATGATTAATCAAATTAATGTAGGTGTTATAGGAACTGGATGGTGTGGTGGTATTAGAGCTAATGCCTGCGCTGATAATCCCCTTGTAGATAAATTATTTATAGCTGAAACAAACTCTAATCGATTAAAAGAATTAAAAAATTCTCTCAATATAGAAATGGCTACGGAAAATTGGCAAGAATTAGTAAATAATAAAAATATTGATACTATTATTATATCTGCAACTCCAGAGACCACACACTATCCTATGGCACTTGCTGCTCTTAAAGCGGGTAAAAACGTTTTTTTAGAAAAACCTATAGCTACAACATTAAAAGAAGCTGAAGAATTAATAGATATATCAATTAAAAATAATGTAAAATTTACAATTGGTTATTCGCAAAGATTTAATGCCAAATATGCATATGTAAATAAAACATTAAAAGAAAATTTGATAGGTGAACCAGTCACTTGCCTTGTAAGCAGACATATTACTCGTGAGCTTGGTGAAAAAATTTCTGGTAGAACTGCTCTATCCCCTGCCGCTATGGAAGCAACACATGATTTAGATTTTTTATTATGGTGTTTACAACCTAGAAAGCCAGTGAAAGTTTATAGTCAAACTTCGGGTAAACTTTTTTCTAAGAATAGTAATACTCCTGATCATCAATGGATTATGGTTACATTAGATGATGGGATGACTATAACAATTGGTGCTGGATGGATTCTTCCTTTAGGCTATCCAAATTTTTCTAATACTTGGATAGAAGTCATTGGTACGGATGGATCTTTATTTATTGATGATACACATAAGGATGTACAGCTTAGTACGGTTAAAGATGGTATTAGATATCCTATGTCCTCTATGCCAGGTGAACCTGTAAACCATACACATGCTGGTCCCATGCATGAAGAAACAATGCATTTTATAAATGCAGTTGCATTAAATAAGCCTGTATTAGTAAAGCCAGAAGAAGCTAAAACAGTTATGGAACTTTACATGGCAGCAGACTTGTCAGCAGAAAATGGAGAACCTGTTCTTTTACCTAGGAATAATTAATGAAATCAATAAATATTACACCAAATCTTGTTACTAGTATTATAAGTATTGTCTTTGGAATTTTTATTTTTCTTAAAATACCTACAGAAGTGGAAAAGCCATTATTGCTTTTTGGTCAATCTTCTTCTGAAATAGATCCAAAGATTGTTCCTGCTATTATATCTTTCATGTTTTTTATATTTGGTTTGTATACTCTATTATTTGAAAGAGAGGATAAAAGTATAAATGTTTGGCCTTCAATTTCAAAAGAAATG
>CACALC010000069.1:0-2323 GCA_902533225.1 uncultured SAR116 cluster alpha proteobacterium
GTTGGATGATTATTACCAGCTTGGCCTGCAACATGATTTTCGCTTAACCAACGTGCAGCTTGAAAATCAAGCATAAAAATCTGTGCTTGTAATAAAGATGTATTTACCCATTGACCTAACCCAGACTTTTCTCTCTCTAGAAGAGCAGTTTGTATTCCCATTGCACAAAACAAACCTGCTGTAAGGTCTGCTACTGGAATGCCTACTCTCATCGGACCTTCACCTGGAGCTCCAGTTATACTCATTAATCCTCCCATACCCTGAGCAATTTGATCAAATCCTGGTCTTTTAGCATAAGGACCATCTTGTCCAAAACCAGATATGCTTGCTAAAATAATTTTTGGATTTCGTGACTTTAAGCTTTCATAGTCAACACCTAATCTTTCTTTAACATCAGGACGAAAGTTTTCAACAACTACATCAGAGTTTTCAACAAGCTTCATCAAAATTTCAATCGCCTCTGGTTGTTTTAAGTTTAAAGTAATGCTTCGTTTATTACGATGTAAGTTTTGAAAATCTGAGGTGTGTCGAGATGCTCCTAGTGCACCATCTGGCTCAACACTTTCTGGAGCTTCTACTTTTATTACATCTGCTCCCCAGTCTGCCAACTGCCTTACAGCAGTCGGACCAGATCTTACTCTTGTAAGATCAATAACCCTAATATGTGATAAAGCATTTGAAGCAGGTAGATGAGCCATAAATATTTTCCCCTTTTTTGTTTTTAAAAAACTTACGCAAATTATATCTCAAAGATATGAACTATATCAACAAATTGCTTGTTTAAAAGTCAAAAAAAAATTATTACTTTTTTCAAGTATAATAAGAAAGAAAAATGACAGTGAAAAAATTTGATTTCAAAAAACATCATAAAGATTTGTCAAAAATAGAAAGCAAGTCTGAAAAAATCTTTATTAAATCAAGAGACTCAAATGTGTGTTGGAGAATATGGGGCAAGGGTGATCCTATAATCTTTTTACATGGTGGTTACGGAAGTTGGGCGCATTGGATTAAGCAAGCACTTCCGTTTTCAAAAAATCATAAGGTACTCATTCCAGATATGCCTGGGTTTGGTGAATCTAATGATTTAAGTCTTCCACATAACCCCAAAAAAATTGCGTCTAATTTAGCTGATACACTTGAAGCGTTAATTTCACCGCACGATAATACAATAATATGTGGGTTTTCCTTTGGAGGCCTCATATCAGGTCATTTGTCATATGAATTAATCCAAAGAAAATTTATACCTAAAAAGTTAATATTAATTGGTCCCGGTGGGCTAGGTGCCAAAAGAGGTGATATGAAGACAATGATAGCAAGACATTCTAAGATGTCTGAGGAAGAAATTTATGGTGCCCACAAAACAAATCTTGAAATTTTAATGATACATGATTCTAAAAAAGTTGATGATTTTTCAGTTCATATTCAAAAGCAAAATACAGATGCCCATAGGATTAAAAGTCGTCCAATATCTGCAACAGATACCTTAGCTAATATTTTAGTAAAACAAGATGTCCCACTTTATGTCATATGGGGAGAAAAAGATGCCAGCGTTGGAGTCTATCTTGAGGATAGAATGGCTATTTTAAGAAAAGTTAACAAAAATGTGCGCTTTCATGTGGAATACAATATTGGACATTGGATAATGTACGAAAACGAAAAAAAATTTAATAAACTTTTAGAAAATATTATTCAAGACTGAAGCCGTGATTTTTTAACCATTTTTTAAAGTCTTTTCTTTCAGCTACAGAAAGTTGCCTGCTAATATTTTCTGACCAAGTCCCCTTTTTTGCTACACCATAAATATCTATATGTCTCTGCTTGTTTCTTTCTATAGGAGCTACTTTAAATACTCTTTCATCATATTGATTAATTTTATCCATTAAGTTTTTTTCATTGTATGTATTATAATGAGTTACTATATCTTGTGGCAACCTTATAGATACTGGTGACTTTTCATCTGGCCAACCTAAAGCAAGTCCAGCAATTGGAAAAACACCTTTAGGTAATTTGCAAAGATTTTTTACTTCTTCAATTATATTTCTAATCATGCTTATTGGGCATATGCCTAAACCAATTGACTGCATTGAAAGAGCTGAGTCTATAACACCATTCATAAACGTATCTACATTATTATTTTTATGTTTATATCCCTTATGATTTGTAATTTTAATATTTCTTCTGATGTCAGCAAGGAATAAAAGGAAAACTGGTGCAGTAAGTGCCCATTTTGTATCACCAATCAATTTTGAAATTTCATTTTTTAAGGATTGGTTCTGTATTACCATAATTGAGTACTGCTGGAGATTTGACTTAGACGGGGCTG
>CACALC010000070.1:0-2189 GCA_902533225.1 uncultured SAR116 cluster alpha proteobacterium
TAAGAACCAAAGTTGGTTTGGTAGTTGAAACCGGTGAAGCTAGGAGAGTACACGATTTATGTCTTTTAGCAGGTTATGGAGCTGAAGCTATTAATCCATATTTAGCTTTTTATACATTATCCAATATTATAAAAAATAATAATCAAAACATTTCTGAAAGTGAGGCTTACACCAAATACATTAAAGCAGTTACTAAAGGTATGCTTAAAGTAATGTCCAAAATGGGTATATCAACTTATCAATCTTATTCAGGGGCACAAATTTTTGATGCTGTAGGTCTTTCTTCAAAATTAATTGATAAATATTTTTGTGGGACTGCTTCTAAAGTTGAAGGTATTGATTTAGACGAAATCCAAAAGGAAACAGAAAATAGACATGAATTAGCATTTGGCAACTCACCTATACTCCTTAATGACTTAGATGTTGGGGGAGACTTAAGTTATAGAATTAGAGGTGAAGAACATGTTTGGACACCAGAAACAATAGGAATGCTTCAACATTCTGTTAGAAGTGCCAACTTCAACACTTTTAAAAAATACTCAAAAAAAATAAATGATCATTCAATGAAGCTAAAGAATTTAAGAGGACTGTTAAAATTTAACTCTAAGTCTAATACAATAAATTTAGATGAGGTAGAAGCAACCTCTGAAATTGTAAAAAGGTTTGCTACTGGAGCTATGTCTTTAGGTTCTATTTCTACTGAAGCACATACTACTCTTGCAATTGCTATGAATCGTCTTGGTGGAAGATCTAACACTGGAGAAGGTGGAGAAGAAACTTCCAGGTTCAAGCCCATGTCAAACGGTGACTCCATGAATTCAAGAATTAAGCAGGTAGCATCTGGTAGATTTGGAGTTACAACTGAATATCTTTCGAATGCTACTGACATTCAAATTAAAATGGCTCAGGGAGCCAAGCCAGGAGAAGGTGGCCAGCTTCCAGGTGGTAAAGTTGACGAATTCATTGCAAAGATTAGGCATTCAACTCCTGGTGTAGGTCTAATATCTCCACCACCTCATCACGATATATATTCTATAGAAGATTTAGCGCAACTTATACATGATTTAAAAAATGTTAATCCGAAAGCCAGGGTATCTGTTAAACTTGTTTCTGAAATTGGCGTTGGGACTGTCGCTGCTGGAGTAAGTAAGGCATATGCAGATCATGTTACAATTTCAGGAAATGATGGAGGTACTGGAGCAAGTCCAATTACTTCATTATTAAATGCTGGGGGACCATGGGAGACAGGTTTAGCTGAAACACATCAAACACTGGTAATGAATGGTTTAAGAGAAAGAATAGCTGTGCAGGTTGATGGTGGATTACGAACAGGTAGAGATGTAGTGATAGGAGCAATGTTAGGTGCCGATGAGTTTGGTTTTGCCACTGCGGCCCTAATCTCAGAAGGATGTATTATGATGAGAAAATGTCATTTAAATACCTGTCCAGTCGGAGTTGCAACTCAAGATCCCGAATTAAGGAAAAACTTTACAGGTCAACCTGATCATGTTGTTAATTTTTTTATTTTTATAGCTAACGAAGTTAGAGAAATAATGGCACAACTAGGTATTAAAAACTTTAATGATTTAATTGGTAGAAGGGATTTGCTTGATTTTCATGGTGCAGAAGAACATTGGAAAGCACATGGACTTGATTTAGCGCGACTTATTGTTCCTTTGTCAAAAGAAAATAAGCAAAGTTTCTTCAATTCACAAAAGCAAGACCATAGATTAGAACTTGCACTTGATAATTTTTTGATTTCAAAATCACATGATGCCATATTGAACAAAAATAAGGTTAACTTTAAATCAAAAATTGTTAATACAAACAGAACAGTTGGTGGAATGCTCTCAGGTGTGATTGCCAAAAAATATGGCCATAACGGCTTGCCTAGAGATACAATTAAAATTAATTTTTCTGGTAATGCTGGGCAAAGCTTTGGTGCTTGGTTAGCTAAAGGTATTACTTTTAATCTTGAAGGTGATGCCAATGATTATGTTGGGAAAGGTTTATCTGGAGGAATCATTTCTGTATTTCCCCACCGAAAAAGCGAAATAACACCAGAAGATAATATTATAGCTGGAAATACTCTTTTGTACGGTGCAATTTCGGGCGAATGTTATTTAAATGGTGTGGTTGGCGAACGTTTTGCCGTAAGAAATTCAGGAGCAACGACTGTTGTTGAAGGT
>CACALC010000071.1:0-2133 GCA_902533225.1 uncultured SAR116 cluster alpha proteobacterium
GCTTCGATTATGGCTGTTAACGCTCCAAAAAATATTTCAGGTGTTCACTTGAATATGCTACCGCTACCTAGAGGTCTTGATAAAGAAGCTAATAATCCAGAAGAAGCAATATATTATGACAAGCTCAAACATTTTATGAAATTTGAGACGGGCTATCAACAAATTCAGGGAACTAAACCCTTTACATTAGCCCATGCTTTAAATTCATCTCCAGTGGCTTTATGTTCATATATAGCTGAAAAATTTTATACTTGGACAGATAATGATAATGATTTGTTTGATAAAATTAATATAAATACTATGTTAGCTAATATATCTTTATATTGGTTTTCTGGATGTATAGGTGCTTCTTTTTGGCCATATTTTATGCGTCACAGATCGGTTGATTGGCCTATTAATAAAAATTCACCAATCAATGTTCCAATGGGTTATAGTGAATTTCCAAAAGAGATATTTTCACCACCAATTACTTTGGCATCTCAATTTTATAAAAATATTGTATTATGGTCATCTCATGCTTCTGGAGGTCATTTTGCAGCTATGGAAAAACCAAGAGAATTAGCAATTGACATAAATAAATTTGTAAACAAGACACAATAAATTTTGTTTATTAGAGCTGAGTAATATATGAGTCTCTAATGGATAATTCTATAAGGGGGGCAGATAATGAGTCTAGATTTTTTAACTGATGATTTGCTGATTAAAAATAATAATTTTGACAGGCCTGTAATTGTTACAGGTGCTGGTGGTTGCATTGGAGCATGGATTCTTACAATTCTATATAGATCTAACATTCCTTGTGTAGCTATTGATTTGTCCAATAATAAAGATCGACTTAAACTTCTTCTTGGTAATGAAGCGTCTAAAATTAAATGGCAAGAGTGCGACATTACCGATCTTAAAATGCTAAAGAAAATTATCATAAGCTCTAATCCAGGTGCTATAATTCATCTAGCGGGTCTTCAAGTACCATTTTGTGCGGCAGATCCAGCATTAGGTGCTCGTGTCAATGTAGAGGGCACAATTAATATTCTTGAAATTGCTAAAGAAGCAAATATTAAGAGGACTGTTTATGCATCTTCGGTTGCTGCCTTAGGAATGCCTCCTAAAGGTCCTTGGAAAGAAACGTTATATGGTGCATATAAACTAGCTAATGAGCATACAGCATTTGTTTATTGGGCTGACTGGGAAGTTCCATCTATCGGTATTAGACCTAATATTGTATATGGTTTGGCAAGAGATCAAGGAATGAGTTCAAAAAACACCCTAGCTATTCAAGCTGCAGCTT
Organism: uncultured SAR116 cluster alpha proteobacterium; assembly: GCA_902533225.1. Lineage (GTDB taxonomy): Bacteria > Pseudomonadota > Alphaproteobacteria > Puniceispirillales > Marisalimonadaceae > Marisalimonas. The sequence goes on from CACALC010000071.1 coordinate 1,289, forward strand.
TAGGCGAAAGCTTTGTAATACCATATACTGGAAAATATAGCTGGTTATATGCAGGTGAGTCAGCTTTAGCATTTATCACATCTGTAAGCAAAGACATGGTTGGCTCACACGTTTTTAATCTTAATGGTCCATGTGAAACAATAGAAAATGGGTTATCTATAATTAAGAAGTTAAAAGAAAATGCATCTGTAAGCTGTATTGGTCAATCGCTACCTTTTCCTCCAGATTTAGATGATCTGCCTCTGAGAAATCATATTGGTGAATATCCTTCCATTTCCGTTGAAAAAGGGATTGAGAATACATTGAGGGCCTTTCAAGTACTTAAAGCTGAAGGAAGATGTCCGCCTATGCCCATTTAGATTTTGTTTTAGTGATAACATTTCGAAAAGTTTAGCCAATGAAAAATAATCTTGATATGATTTTGAACGGTCCTGTTTTAAAAATGATTTGTAAACTTTCATTGCCAAATTCAATCACTGGAATTTCAATGGTGTTAATAATAATAACAGATGCCTATTTTGTCTCACAATTAGGAAATGTCCCACTCGCAAGTTTAGCTTTAGTTTTTCCATTTTTAACACTGATGCAAATGATGTCTGCTGGTGCAATTGGTGGGGCAAGTACATCATCTATTTCAAGATTTTTAGGAGCAGGATTAATTGAAGATGCTAATTCAGCTATTTGGCATGCTGTTTTAATAGGCATTTTTATGTCATTAATTTACACAATAATATTTGGATTTTTACCAAATCACATTTATTCATCAATGGGTGGTAGCAATGATGTTTTGGACGGAGCTGTTGTTTTTTCACAGATTGCTTTTGGAGGAGCTGTCTTCACGTGGT
>CACALC010000072.1:0-2074 GCA_902533225.1 uncultured SAR116 cluster alpha proteobacterium
GTTTTACCTGAATTTAGGAGGCTGAAAGTAGGATCCTTGCTGATTAATAAAATTATAGAGACATATTTAATTAACAAAAAAGACAACTTATTAATTTTACATAGTCAAGTCGCTGTAGAAGATTTTTATAAAAGTCTTAATTTCATTTCCTATGGTAATACATTTTATGAAGATGGAATTCCTCATATTGCAATGGAGTATAAAAATTAGAGAATTAGTCAAAGTCAAATTCAATGAAAAAAAGTATTAGATTAGTAGTTGTAGGAACAGGTTACTTTAGTCAATTTCACTATGATGCTTGGAAAAGATTAAATGTAAATTTGGTAGGAATATGTTCATTGAATGAAAATGAGGCCAGTAAATATTCTAAACAGTTTCAAAATTGTGAGGTTTTTTCTAATTTTGAAACTATGATAAAAACTACTAAACCAGAACTTGTTGATATAATTGTTCCACCTTTAAATCATCTTAAATTTATTAAAATTGCGGCAAGAAACAAAGTTGACATTATTTGCCAAAAGCCTTTTACCACTTCTATTAAAGAAGCTAAAGAAGCAATAAGTTTTACAAAAAGAAAAAAAGTAAAAATAGCAGTTCATGAAAATTTTAGATTTCAACCATGGTATATTAAAATTGATGAAATTCTAAAAACTTCATTACTAGGTGATTTATATCAAGTTAGTTTTAGGATGCGCCCTGGCGACGGGCAAGGTGAAAAAGCCTATTTAGAAAGGCAACCTTATTTTCAAAAAATGGAACGATTTTTAATACATGAAACAGCTATTCATTTAATTGATGTTTTTAGGTTCTTATTTGGTGATATAAAAAGTGTTTTTGCTAATTTGTCTAAACTAAACACTAATATAAATGGAGAAGATGCAGGAATCGTTTTTTTTGAATTTAAAAATGGAATAAGAGGTTTATTCGACGGTAATAGACTGTCTGATCACATTGCGATAGACCGAAGACTAACGATCGGTGAAATGCTTATTGAAGGCTCTATGGGTTCTTTAAGATTAAATGGAAATGGAGAAATTTTCAAAAGAAAATTTGGTGATAACATCGAAAAACAAGTAAATTATAAATGGTTTAAAAAAGGGTTTGCAGGAGATAGCGTTTTTCAATTTCAAAAACATTTACTGAATCATTTTTTAAAAGGCGAGAAGTTAATGAATAGTGCAGAAGAATATTTAGAAAATCTTAAAGTTGAACATTATATATATAAGTCAAATTCGAAGAAAAAATTATTAGAAATTGTTTAATAAAATATGGTGCCGGCTGGGGGACTCGAACTCCCGACCTGATGATTACAAATCAACTGCTCTACCAGCTGAGCTAAGCCGGCACTGAACAAATCAATAATAGATATTTATTTTATAGACAAGAACTTATTTAATTTTTTATTATATTTTTTTGTAATTGAAACATAGATATTGAAGCGGCATTTGAAACATTTAACGACTCGCTGTCAGGATTAATTGGTATTTCTAACAGTTGATCTACTTTTTCCTTTGTTAATCTTCTTAAGCCTTTTCCCTCTGAGCCAACAATAACAGCAACGTTCCCAACTTCTTTTTCAAGATCAAAAACACTTCCATTTCCACCATTAGCTAAACCATAGACATGAAAATTTGCATCTTGAAGTTTTCTTATTGCCCTTGACATATTAGATAATTCTATAATTTTTAATTTTTCAATTGTACCTGAAGAAGCTTTTGACATGCTAGTAGACTCTACTGGACTATTTGTTTGGGATAATGCCAAAGCATTCATTTTAAAAGCAAAAGCTGACCTAATTATAGCACCAACATTTTGAGGATCGGATACTTGATCTAAAATTATAATTCTTATGGGTTGTCCAGATTCATATTGATTTTCAATTAAAAACTCATCTAATGAAATTCTTTTAAGAGGCTCTGCGATTAAAATTACATTTTGATGGGGTTTAAAATCATTGATTATATCCAGTTGTTCTTTGGTTTTTATTTTTATTTTAGTTGTAAGTCCTAAATCTTTGATACTTTTTTCCCATTTTAAGTGATGATCTTTTGTGGAAATAAGATAAAATGATTTT